>JAYORB010000022.1:0-15417 GCA_038123155.1 Aquiluna sp.
TATGAGGAAAGAGTCGGGCTGGCGGGATTTGAACCCACGACCCCTTGTCCCCCAGACAAGTGCGCTACCAAGCTGCGCCACAGCCCGCTTCAGAACGTAAGTCTATTGGGCTTTTGTGGCCCTTGATTGAACCCACGTGAGCACTGCAACTATTACTGCTCCCAGAAGAAAATAGCCCAGCGGTTCAAAACTAGCTGCCTCCAGAGCTCTCCCCGACTCATCCTGCCAAGGCCAAAGAGCTCTGAGAGAGCCAAACATCAAACCGGTCATGACGACTAGGGTCACCCTGCGCCGATTGACGAGCAGCCACCTGAGCACTTTGGCGAAGACAGCGAGACCAAACACTGCGCCTGCAACAAATACTCCAAGGTAGGCAAGGTCGAGATCGTTAACCGCAGCAATTGTTGGGGCATAGAAACCCATCGCCAGCAATAGAAATGAGCCGGATACCCCGGGTAGAACTAGAGCGCAGACAGCTACGGAAGCAACCAGAAATACAAGAAGCAAATTCGGATTCACTACTTCTTGCCTTGGCAAGCTAACAAGTCCAAAGACGACTGCCGCTGCAGCAGCGCCAATCAGAAAATCTTTGGCAACCCAAGCACTGCCAACCATTTTGTAAGGAACCAACAGCGACACCATGATCAATCCGGCGAACAACGCACGCAAATTTTCAGGCTGACTTTCCAACAGCGGTTCGAGTATCGATGCCGCTACAAAAATCGCGGCAAACATTCCCGCAAGAACCGGAAAGATCAGACCCCAATCGATACCTTTCCAGAGGACCTTTGACTCATTGAATCTGCCTCTGAGAACAAGTAGTGCCGCATCCACAACAATTGCAGCTGAGCCGATGACTCGCTCGTAGATGCCAACAATCAGGGCGATTGTGCCACCGGAAACCCCTGGAATTACTTCCGCTGTTCCAATAAGCAGTCCGCGAGCGAGGTTGGCAATCACCTTGACCTCTTCTCCCTCACCCTCACGCCTATCTCCACTGGGGTGCCATCAAAGCCATAGAGCTCTCGGAGCTTCCTAACAATGAAGCGTCGATAACCAGCTTCCAAGAAGCCGCTCGCGAACAGTACAAATTTAGGGGGCCTGGATGCAGCTTGCGTGCCGAAAAGAATTCGCGGTTGCTTACCACCCCTAATGGGGTGAGGGTTTGCAGCCTGAAGTTCCTGAAGAAATGCGTTGATCTTTCCGGTAGGTATCCGCTTGTCCCAGTTACTTAGAGCAAGCTCCAAAGCCGGCACAAGTTTTTCCAGGTGACGTCCGGTCAGAGCCGAGAGGTTTACCCTCGGAGCCCAATCGACGTGTGCGAGCTCTGACTCGATTTCCTTCTCAAGGTAGATTCGCCTCTCCTCATCGAGCATGTCCCACTTGTTGAAAGCCAGGACCAGAGCTCGTCCCGAATCAAGAGCCAACTGCACGATACGAATGTCGGCTTCGCTAATCGGCTCCGTCACATCGAACAAAACAACAGCGACCTCAGCGCGCTCCAGTGCGGCAGCGGTTCTGAGTGAAGCGTAAAAGTCAGCGCCCTTTTGACGATGCATGCGCCTACGAATACCCGCGGTGTCGACAAACCTCCAGATCTTGCCCGCAATCTCGACTTGCTCGTCTACGGGATCACGAGTTGTGCCGGCGAGGTCGTTCACAACTGCCCGATTAGTTCCGGTTGCCTTATTCAAAAGTGACGACTTGCCAACATTCGGTCTTCCGATTAGCGCGACTCTCCTGGGTCCCACATACTCATCCGGTGCGATCCTTGATTGCTCAGGCAGGACCTTTAGCGCTGCGTCCAAAAGGTCAGCTACTCCCCTACCGTGCAGGGCAGAGACCGGAAACGGTTCACCCAAGCCAAGGGACCACAGGGCCGCAGCCTCAGGTTCTAGGTGCGAGTCATCAATTTTGTTGGCGACTAGCAATGCAGGTTTCCCGGAGGTTCTGAGCATTTTGACAACCTGCTCATCGGAGGCAGTGGGTCCAACCATGGCGTCTACAACAAACAACACGGCATCGGCGAGCTCAACTGCAATCTCGGCCTGCTCGGCAACAGAGAAGTCAATACCCTCGGCATCGATCTCCCAGCCGCCAGTATCTACCAGCGAGATTTGCCTGCCGTTCCAGTCGGCGCGGTAGGTGACTCGGTCTCTCGTGATTCCAGGCTTATCCTCAACTACCGCCTCCCTACGACCAAGGATTCGATTAACAAGAGCGGATTTGCCAACGTTAGGCCTGCCAACTACAGCCAAGACAGGAGGTGAAGGGAGGTAAGTCTCCAGCCCATACTCGTCGAGCTCAGTCTCAAGAATCTCAATGTCATCATCTTCTAGCTCATAGGACTGGAGCTCATCCCGCATGAGATTCGCCTGGGCAACCTCCAGCTCTTCATCGCTCATGCGCGTACCTTTTCGATTTCGGCTAGTACAGCCTCTACGCTCTCGTCAAAACTGAGGTATGTCGTATCGACTAGGACCACGCCCTCTGCCGGCACCATGAACTCAACAACCTTAGAATCTGATGCATCCCTTGCCTGAAGGTTGGCTCCGCTCTCTGTTCTCTCTGCGCCCCTTCGTTGGAGCCTCACCTCTTCACTTGCGGTGAGAAGGATTCTTACCTCGGCCTCGGTAAACACCACTGAAGTTAGGTCGCGGCCTTCTGCCACGACCCCAGGCAATGAACATTCCGCGACTCTTGACTTTGAATCTTGATGTTGAAGCTCCCTAACAGCTTGCTCTCTGGCGTATTCAGACACCCGTGATGCCACTTCTTGGCTACGAATATCGGTCGAAACATCCTGGCCTGAGAGCTTCACCCAAGAATCGAGCGGATCTAAAGAAATCTCGTAATCAAAAGTTGAGACAAGCTGCTCCAATGAGCTCTCGGGATGGCTAATTGCGTGAAGGGTGAAGGCTCTATAGCCGGCACCTGTGTCGAGATAACCGAAACCAAGTCTCTGAGCAACCGCTTTGGAAACACTCGATTTACCCGAACCAGCAGGTCCGTCGATGGCAACTGTAAGAGTCATCAGACCAGACGCCATCCGTTTTGTGTGAGCTGGGCACTTAGCCTCTCGGAAGCATCGGGCAGAACCTGAATCTCAACTAGGCCAATTTCGGCTCCAGGTGAGTGCTCAAGCTTTAGATCCTCAATGTTCACTCCAACCTCACCGATGAAGGTCAGAAGTGACGCCAGCGCACCAGGGCTGTCGTCGATCACAACTGTGAGGAGGTGGTAGTCAACGAACTTGCCCCCGTGTTTTCCTGGAATCCTTGAAACTCCCGCGTTTCCCCTTTCGAGAAGACTGTGGAGCTTCGCAAGGGAGCCTGCCTCGTCCAGTCTCTCCAGGCTCTCTAATAGTTCCGTGATGTCATTTTTGAACTCAGCCAAGAGCGGTGCCACCAGACGAGAGTTCTGAGAGAGGATCTGAAGCCAAAGGTCTGGATCGCTAGAGGCAATTCGCGAGGCATCTCTAAGGCCCTGCCCAGATAAATTGAGCTGCTGATCTTTAGCTCCCTGCAACCTCGCGGCTAAAGCAGATGAGACCAGTTGTGGCAGATGAGAAACAAGCGCGACAGCCTCGTCATGCTCCTCCGGGCTCATTACAACTGGCAATGCGCCGAGCTGATTTGCAAGGCTCTTTAGCCTGTCGACTGACTCCTTTGCTGCATCGGCAGTCGGAGTAATTACCCATGGCCTTGCAAAGAATAGGTCTGCCCGCGCAGCACCAGGTCCACCCTTTTCTCGACCTGCCATGGGATGAGAACCAACGTATCTAACTGCGGGATCGGGAGAGAGTTTTGCGACATCTCTTGAGATTTGAGCCTTCACGCTAGCAACATCAGTCACCAAAGCATTTGGATGGGCCTCAAGTTGCGCCGCGACTACCTCAGCAGTCATCTCTGGGGAAACGCAAACCACTACAAGGTCATAGTCCCCAGCTGCCTCACTGCCAGCTCCGTATTCGATCGCCAAGCGAAGATTTGCCTTGGAGCGGTTTTCTAGGCCAACGTCAATCCCCTGCTTTGAGAGCGCAAGACCAAGGGACGTGCCAATTAGGCCAGCCCCAACAACCTTGATTCGTTCTGCACTCACTGCGCTAGGTCGGTCCTGAGCGACTGAGCACCACGAAGATAGATGTGGCTGATCTCAGAACGCTGCTTCTTGGTTTCAACGTGCATCATGAGCCTGATAACCCTAGGCATGGCTCCAGCAACATCCATTTCGACTGAGCACATCAGCGGCACATCCCCCAGCCCAAGTTCCCTTGCAGCGAGCGCCGGAAACTCACTCACGACATCTGGGGTTGCGGTGAACCAAATTGAGATTAGGTCTGCGGCGTCAAGCGAGTTCTCGTGTAAAACCTTTGTGACAAGCTCAGCGGTCGACTTGAGCAAGTGCTCTCTGTCGTCGCTTTCGAGCTGAATCGCTCCGCGAATTGCTCTGACTGCCACTAGCGCCTCTTTGTCTTGCTGGAACCCGCCGCCTCCATCAGGCTGCTGACCTCAAGCTTACCCAGCTCCCTGACTTGACCGGGCTTCATGGGGCCAAGCCTCAGCGGCCCAAAGCTCTTACGCGTGAGCTCTAGGACCTCATGTCCAACTGCATCAAACATCCTGCGAACGATTCTGTTCTTGCCAGAGTGAAGTGTTATCTCCACCAAAGACTCGATGTTGTTTTGATCAATTAGCTTGACGCCGTCGGCCTTTTGCAGACCATCCTCGAGCTTGACACCATCTCTAAGCCTCTGTAGTTCAGTTTTCTGGATCTTCCCCCTCACCTTGGCAAAGTAGAGCTTCTCAACCTCATAGCTTGGATGCGCAAGCTGGTTTGCCAGATCCCCATCGTTTGTCATTAGCAGAATGCCGGAGGTGTCCTGATCTAACCTTCCGACATTGAATACTCGGTCATACTGCGTAAAGAAATCTGCAAGGCAAGGTCTCCCGTACTCATCTTCCATCGTCGAGACGATGCCCTTGGGCTTGTGAAATGCCAAATAGATACGGTCTGGATCAAGTTGAATTGGCCTGCCGTCCACCATCACAGAGTCGGACTGCGGATCAACCCTTGTGCCAAGCTCTCTCACTACCTTGCCGTTGACCTTGACTCTGCCCTGAAGCATCATCTCCTCTGCCTTGCGGCGCGATGAGACGCCAGCTGCGGAGAGTGCCTTTTGCAGCCGAATTGGCTCAGTCAATGTTGTCCTGATCTGGCAGGTGGGGGCTTATTGGGGGAAGCTCTTCTAGTGAGTTGATACCCAACTGCTCGAGCAGCAGGTCAGTTGTTCCAAACATGCTCGCTCCAGAGTCTTGGTCCTGGAACAGTTCAACCACGAGCCCTCTCGAAATAAGAGTTCTGACCACAGAATCAACATTCACACCGCGAATTGCAGATATCTGACCCCTGGAAATTGGCTGCCTATAGGCAATTACAGACAGGGTTTCGAGTGCCGCCTGGGATAGCTTCGCGGGATTTTCGTTTGCGACAAGCTGCCTGACGCCCCAGTCATGACTCTGGCGGACGTAGAGCCTCCAGCCGCCACCAACCTCACGAAGCTCAAACCCTCTCCCCTGCCCATCGTGTGCCGAGTCATAGTCCTCCTGCAAAGCTTCAATTTCCTTGCGGACCTCGTTGATTGGAGCCTCCAGCGCTCCTGCGAGCGTGACGATGCTGAGAGGGGTTTCGGATACCGTAAGCAGTGCCTCAAGGGCTGCACGCATTGAAAGATCAGTTGTCATAGTCAGCGCCCAATTTTGCCAGTTGATCCTGATCTACGTCTTTTGATTGCCATTGAATATCGATTTCGCTGAAGCTCTCCTCCTGCTTGAGGCCAACGGCGCCGATTCGATAGAGCTCTAAAACACCCAAGAATCTTGCTACAAACTCCGCTCGGTCACTAACGTCACTGATTAGCTGTCGAAAGGTGAGCTTGCCTGCCTGCTTGAGCTTTTTGACCATAACCCCAACCTGCTCGCGGATTGACACCTTTGGAGCGTGTAGGTGTGCGGTGCTCACCTCGGGAACCTCCTTTGGAGAAAGGGCTGCCTTTGCGATGTCGTGGAACTCTTGGATGCTCGTTGTCCACTCAAGCTCTGGGCGAAGGTTTCGGTATTGCTCCTCCAGGCGCACAGCTCTGGGGTAGCGATGAGACTCAATGTCAATTGCTGTGCCAAGCCAGGCAGAGACTTCCTTAAAGGCCCGGTACTGCAGGAGCCTTGCGAACAGCAAGTCCCTCGCCTCAAGAAGGCCAACATCCTCAGAGTCAACAACCTCGCCCCGAGGAAGCAAGCTCGCAAGTTTCATGTCGAGAAGAGTCGCGGCGACAACTAAAAATTCACTCGCGCTGTCAATCTCTTTTTTTGCATCCAGCCCTTTGACGTACTTGAGGAATTCATTGGTGACCTTAGCGAGTGCCACCTGAGTGATCTCCATTTCGTGCCGGCCAATGAGGCTCAGCAGCAGATCAAAGGGGCCTTCGAAGTTATCAAGCTGAAGCTGAAAGTCGACCTCAGACTCAAGCTGCACAGCCACGCTTTACAAGCTCTCTGGCAACTCTGCGGTAACCCTCTGCCGCATCCGAGGAGGGAGCAAACTGAGTTATCGGCTTTTTTGCAACGGTTGCATCCGGGAACTTAACAGTGCGGCCTATTGCCGTGTCAAAAACCTTGCCAGGGAAGGCCTCTTGGAGCCTTTCGAGTACCTCTCTGGAGTGCAGTGTGCGCTGGTCGTGCATCGTCGGAATCAAACCATCAAGCTCGAGAGTCGGATTGGTTCGAGCCTTGACCTTGTCGATCGTCTGAATAAGCAGTGCCACTCCCCTTAGAGCAAAGAACTCAGTTGCCATTGGAATCAAGACGCCGTGGGCTGCAGTGAGTGCGTTTACGGTGAGGAGTCCCAGAGATGGCTGGCAGTCAATTAAAATAACGTCGTAATCAGCCTTTACCTTCTTGAGAATTCCGTCGAGAACACGCTCTCTCCCCATCTCGGTGACAAGATTCATCTCTGCCGCGGACAGGTCGATGTTCGCCGGGATGATGTCGAGGTTCTCGATGTTGGTTTGCTGGATCGCCTCTTTGGGGTGCATTGAGGTGTCCATCATGAGGTCATAGATCGTTGGCGCTTCTTGGTAGTCGCTCGCGAGGTTTACCGACAGAGCGCCCTGGGGATCGAAGTCAACAACAAGTATTTTCCTGCCATACTCTGCCAAAGCGGCTGCAAGGTTGATGGTTGTTGTGGTCTTGCCTACACCACCCTTTTGATTGCACATGGCAATGATGCGTGCGGGGCCATGCTGCTTTAGCTTGGCCGGGGTGGCAAAAGTCTTCTTAGAAAGATCCACCGTGACCTCCCATTTTTATTGCTCTAGCCTACCGCCGAGCGCGGGGGTGAGCTTGCGCATACACCTCACGTAGCGTGTCAACGGTTATCAAGGTGTAAATCTGGGTGGTTGCAACTGATGCGTGGCCTAAAAGCTCCTGAACGACCCTGACATCTGCACCGCCCTCGATTAGGTGCGTTGCAAAAGAATGCCTGAGTGTATGCGGAGAGACTTCAACCCCTGCTGCAACCCCCGCTCTCTGAATAATGTCCCAGATACTCTGCCTAGAAAGCCTCCCGCCCTGCTTATTCAAAAAGAGCGCTCTATCACCTCGAAGACGCGCAAGCTCGGGCCTTGTTCTCACGAGATACGCATCCAGACTCTTGGCGGCAAAAGACCCAACCGGAACAATCCTCTCCTTTGATCCTTTACCCCTAACTCGGATCAGACCGTCATCGGTCACCTCATCGAGGTCTAAAGAAACGACCTCACTAACCCTGGCTCCAGTCGAATACATCAGCTCGACAATTGCCCTATCTCGCAGTCTGATTCGATCTGCCGCCTCATCATCGGGCTCAGGTCCGGCAGCATCTAGGAGCCTGACTACCTGTTCCTGAGAAAGCGCCTTTGGAAGCCTGCTAGGGAGCTTTGGAGGGCGAAGCCTGGATGTTGGATCATCATCCCTGAGGCCCTCGAGAGCCAGAAACTTGTGAAAACCTCGGACCGCGGCAAGAATCCTTGCCCGGCTGGATGCCTTGAGCTTTGCATCGGTGAGTTGATTAGCGAAAGCCTCAAGATTTGATGCCGTGGCACTAGGCGCATCTACCCCAGCCGATTCTAGATACTCCCCGTATTTATTCAGGTCCGCTCGGTATGCGGCGAGAGTGTTTTTGGAAAGTCCGCGCTCAACCGTGAGGTGCCGCAGGTAGCGCTCAAGCGGCGTCATCACTACTAGCTTTCGTCAAAAAGCCGCTGCGACTTTTGCCTCTCAAGCGCGGCCTTGATCAGGCCATCGAAAAGCGGGTTTGCTTTAGTGGGCCTGGACTTGAACTCCGGATGTGCCTGGGTGGCGAGATAAAACGGGTGAACACTTGTTGGAAGTTCAACATATTCAACAAGGCTCCCGTCTGGCGAGGTGCCCGAGAAGACCATGCCGCCCTCGGCAATCTGGTCGCGGAAAGCGTTGTTCACCTCATAGCGGTGGCGGTGACGTTCAGATGCTGTGTCTGATCCATACAGTGACTGCACTATGGAGCCCTCAGCGAGTTTTGCCTCGTAGAGCCCCAGTCTCATGGTTCCACCCATCTCCGAGTTATCTAGTAGCTCCACCTGCTCTGCCATGGTTGCAATCACGTGGTTCTTGGCTTCAGGTTCGAACTCGCTCGAGGTAGCACCCTCAATCCCCACCACATTGCGCGAGTACTCAATGACCATGCACTGCAGCCCTAGGCAAAGCCCCAGCGTTGGAATTCCGTTTTCACGAGCAAACTTGAGAGCACCCAGTTTTCCCTCAATGCCCCTGATTCCAAAGCCTCCTGGAACACATATGCCATCCATATCTGCAAGGTTTTCTCTGGCTCCGGCTGGAGACTCGCATTCGTCAGACTTGATCCAGTGGATGTTCACCTTGCTGGAGTTCGCAAACCCGCCCGCTCGAAGCGCCTCTGTCACAGAGAGGTAGGCATCTGGGAGGTCAATGTACTTGCCGACCAGAGCTATGTTCACCTCGTGCTTTGGCTCGTGAACTGCCGTGAGCACTGGCTGCCAGCCGCTCCAGTCCACGTCCTTCGCCTTCAAATCGAGCGCGTTGATTATGTAGGAATCGAGGCCCTCCGAGTGAAGAACCTTTGGAATGTCGTAGATCGAAGCAGCATCGGCCGCAGTGACCACTGCCTCCCTGTCCACGTCACACATCAAAGCAATCTTGTTCTTGATCGAGTCAGGAAGATCGCGATCTGATCGACAGACAATCGCGTCAGGTTGAATACCGAGAGACCTAAGCATCGCAACCGAGTGCTGGGTTGGCTTGGTTTTCAGCTCGCCAGAGGGGTTGAGGTAGGGAACTAAAGTGACGTGCACAAAGAAAACGTTGTCTCTTCCAACGTCTTGCCTAACCTGACGCGCTGCCTCCATAAACGGTTGAGACTCAATGTCGCCAACGGTTCCACCAATTTCAGTAATGATGACATCTGGCTTTGGATCCATCTCAGCTTGAAGACGCATTCTTCGCTTGAGCTCGTCAGTGATGTGAGGAATAACCTGGACCGTATCACCCAAATACTCGCCGCTGCGCTCCTTGGCAATAACGGTGGAGTAGGCCTGGCCCGTGGTGACATTAGCCGCAGAGTTTAGATTTATGTCCAAAAAGCGCTCGTAATGACCGATGTCCAAGTCGGTCTCAGCACCGTCGTCAGTAACGAAAACTTCCCCGTGTTGGAACGGGTTCATGGTTCCAGGATCGACGTTTAGATATGGGTCTAGCTTCTGCATAACCACAGAGAGGCCTCTTGCGCGAAGGAGATTTCCTAGAGAGGCGGCGGTGAGACCCTTGCCTAGTGAGGAGGCGACGCCTCCGGTGACAAACACATGTCTTACATTTCCAGAGCTAACCGCCATGGAACTTCAATCTATCACCCGCAGGACCAGCTAACCCAGACAGACATGTTTTTATTTTTGGAAATCAAGCAATTCTCTTGCGTGTTCCAGGGCGACCTCGCTGGTTGAGTTCCCCGAGAGCATTCTTGCAAGCTCACCCTCGCGTTCTTGCCGGCTCAAGAGACTAACGCTTGACTCAGTAATCTCTCCCGACACATCTTTAGAGACGCGTATCTGGTGATCTGCAAATGCAGCCACCTGCGGCAGGTGGGTAACAACAATTACCTGCGTTGATTGGGCTAGTTGGCTCAGGCGCTTCCCCAACTCGATTGCCGCAGCACCTCCCACGCCGGCATCAACCTCGTCAAAGACCATGGTTGGCAGCACTTGATTGCTGGAGAGCACGAGCTCGATTGCAAGCATGATTCTTGAGAGCTCTCCACCTGATGCGCCTTTTCCAAGAGGCCTAGGCTCCGCCCCGGGATGAGCGGCGAGCAAAAGCTCTACCTTGTCGAGCCCCGAGGCTTCGAAGTTGGACAACGGGCTTACTCTCACCTCCAAAGATGATCCTCCCATTGCAAGGGCCGAGAGCTCCTCGGTTACTCGCGCAGCTAGCTGTTCACCGGCTTTTTGGCGAAGTTCGGTGAGCTGAGCGGCTGCGAAAGATAGCTGCGAAGAGGTGGCTTCAAACTGCATTTCGAGCTTTTCCAGCTGCTCATCTGAAGAATCCAAATCCAGAAGCTCTGCCTGCAGACTGGGTAGCAGCTCAACCAGCTGGTCCGCTGAGTTTCCATAGCGGCGCTCGAGGGCAACAAGCTCCGCTTTTCGAGACATCAACTGCTCAAGCTTTGCTGGATCTGCATCCAGCTCATCGAGAAAAGATGTCAGTTCAGCCGCGAGATCAGCGGCAATTGCTGCCGCCTCAGAGGCCTGAGCCGCTAACTCCTGAAGCTTTGAGTCCCCCGAGGTTTCAAGTGCTTTGCGAGCCTGCCCAAGCAGCACTCCGGCATCGAGCCCGTCGTCGGCCGTGAGAGCATCGTGTGCGGTTCCAGCAGATAGCCGCAGCGACTCGACATTGCTGAGCCGCTTCACCTGCTCCTCAATTCGGCTTAGCTCGTCGGGCTCTGGACTGACTTTCTCGATGTCAGCGATCTGCTCTCTAAGTCGTTGAATTCGAATCGCATCAGCCTCGCTTGAGCCACGCATACGCTCGAGTCGCTGCTCAAGTTCGCGATACTGGCTAAAGAGCTGTGCGTAGGCGTTCTTGGCGCCAGCTATTTCTTCAGCACCAAACTGGTCTAGAGCCTCCCGCTGTTTTGCGCTTGAACGAAGTCGCAGCTGGTCCGACTGTCCGTGAACGGTGACGAGCTCCTCGGCAATCTCGTTTAGCGTGGAGATGGGTACGGACGCTCCACCGATTGCCGCACGAGAGCGTCCATCTGACGTTACCGAGCGGTTGATGATCACTTCCCCGCCTGAGACATCAGCGCCAAGCTCCTCAAGTCGGTCCAAGAGCTCTTTATTCGCAGATCGGATTCGTCCCTCAACAAATAGCTGCTTCTCGCCGGTTCTAACGCTCGAGGAGTCAGCCCGCTCGCCCAGAAGTAGTCCAAGTGCCGTAAGCACCATCGTCTTTCCAGCGCCCGTCTCGCCAGTTAGAGCGGTAAAACCGGGAGCTAGCTCCAGATTGGCCGAACTTATAACTCCAATAGACCTAATCGATAGCGACTCAATCAAGCCTCTGCCTCCGGACCTCGCCAACCTGACACCGGCAGCGAGAACTTCCTCACCAGACGATCCGCAAAGGGGGCATTATCTAGGACCACCATCCTTACCGGCTCTGGACGCTTCACAACCTCGATACGTGCTCCCGGTCCTAGGTCAAAGGTCCTGCGACCGTCGCACCAAAGCACACCACTCCCTGGAGATCTTCGCAATACCTCAACCGCAACAGTCGACTGCGGATCAATGACCATGGGCCTTGCAAAAAGAGCGTGTGCGCTCAAGGGCACAACCACAAACGCCTCCACATTTGGCCAAACAATCGGACCGCCAGCACTGAAGGCATATGCAGTCGAGCCGGTTGGGGTGCTGACTAGAACTCCGTCGCAACCAAAACTCGAGACCGGCCTGGCATCGATCTCCAAAACGACCTCGAGCATGCGCTCACGAGCGCTTTTTTCGACAGCCACCTCGTTGATTGCCCAACTGGAGAATACTTCCTTACCCTCTTGCCAAACTTTGACCTCGAGGGTCGTTCGATTGCTAGTCGAAAAGTTTCCAGCTGCAACGGCATCCAAGACCTGGGCGATCTCAGATCTCTCCACCTCAGTCATAAAGCCCACGTGACCAAGATTTATGCCAAGGATTGGGGCAGGGTTGGAATCCACAATCTCTGCAGCCCTAAGGATGCTTCCATCGCCACCAAGAACCATTACCAAGTCCAGCCGCTCTCCTGAGTAGGTCTTGGAGCCCTCAGGTGCTCCAATTCCCAGGGAGGCAAAGTGTGCCAAATCTTCACTATCAAAGACGCAGTCAATACCTTGTTTGGCTAGGTGCTGACAAGCAAGAGCAGCCTCATGGGCAGCGGAATCATCAGCGTGGCTGATGACTATCAAAACTCGCTTCATGCCCATAACTCCTTCAACCAAAAGGCTACTGGGTTCAGTCCTGCGTGGGACTTTTCAACAACTAATCAGCTCTGCCAGCCATTATCTAATGTGAGCGAGGTATTCAACGTTTCCCTTGCTGCCAACAACTGGGGAAACGGTAACTCCAACTACGTCGCGGTCTTGAGACTGGAAACTCTCTAAGACGCTTGTCTTAGCAAATTCGCGATCCGCATCTGATTTCACAACCCCCGCGCGAAGCTTTTCTTTGCTCAACTCGAATTGAGGCTTTATCAGGACTACCATCTCAGCCCCCTGGGCCAATTCGACAAGCTTCTCGGCCACCACAGTTAGGGAAATAAAGCTCAAATCTGCCACCAATAACCCGGGCTGTGAGGGCTCTATTTTTCTTAGCTGCTCAAGGGTCAATTCTCTAACGTTGCAACCCTCAACATTGATAACTCTCGGATCAAGCTTCAGCTCTGGAGAGAGTTGGTCATGCCCAACATCGATTGCGACGACTTTTTCGGCCCCCTCTGACAGAAGGACCTCGGTGAAGCCCCCGGTGCTGGCACCGACATCCAAACAAACTCCGGAGGGTGTTACACCAAACTCTCGAAGGGCAAAGGCAAGCTTCTCCCCCGCTCTCGAGACGGCGAGAACTTCTCTGGTTTCAAGGACGTCCGATTCCAGAACGGCGAATGATGCCTTGGTCTGCGTGACTCCATTTACCGTCACCGACCCCTGCTGGATGAGCCTTGCGGCTTGGTTGCGACTGCGGGAAAGTCCGCGCTTGGTTAGCGCTTGGTCAAGCCTCAACTGCCCAGTAGCTCCTCGAGCTCTGCAACAAGCTTCTTGAGCGCCTCAATCTGGGCCTCAGGCTCCATCTTTTCAATCTCTTGGATGCGAGCTTCGTAGTCTTCTTCCACTTCTCTCCTAGCTCATCAACTCCGGCTCAACCTGTAAGCCGTAGATTGGCCTGCCGCTTGACCAGATTAGGCTCGTGGCAGCCCTGAGGGAGTCCAATTCTCTGGGGTTTTGGGAACTACAAACAACTTGGTCTCCCAAAAGTTCGACTTCGCCCGCGCGACAGACTGCGCCTCGCTTTGTTGGTTTGATTGTGGGATAGTCCTCGAACAGCTGACCTAGGTCGCTCAGAATGTAGTTCGGACGCTCATCACTTTTGGCACCGAGGAGTTCTTTTTTGGTCGCGATTCCGGTCAGCACACATGCAGAATCCAAACCCGCACCGATTGCGCCTTTGATGTCGGTGTCCAATCGATCACCAATAACTAGTGGTGTCTGAATCTCGAGTTGTTTGAGGGCAGCGTCAAAGATTGGGCGAAAGGGCTTTCCAGCAAACTCGGGGAGCTGGCCGACTGCCGTGTGAACGGCTCCAACCAAGGTCCCGTTGCCGGGTGCAATACCCGCCTCGAGAGGGATAGTCCAGTCCTGGTTGGTAGCAACCCATGTAGCCCCGTCCTGGATGGCGAATGCGGCCTGTGCCAGGTGCTCCCATCCAACACTGGGGCTAAATCCTTGAATTACGGCATCGGGGTGATCGCTAGCAGAATCGACAACTCTAAAGCCAACCGCTGCAACCTCAGATCGCAGACCCTCGCCTCCAACAACCAGGACTTTCGAACCCGGCGCGATTCGCTCAGCCAATAACTTGGCACCTGCTCTAGCAGACCCGACAATGTCGTCATCCGACAGGGATAACCCAAATCCTCTGAGTTGGTCTGCTATCTGGGAAGGGGTGCGGGAGGCATTGTTAGTGATGTAGCCAATCTTCTTGCCCAGTGACTGAGCGCGATTGATTGCCTCAACCGCACCCGGTATCGCTTCTTTTCCGCGATAGACAACTCCGTCGAGGTCTAGTAGAAGCGAATCGAAGTTATCGAGCAGCATCTCTTGGGCCTCCAGCTGGCTTGCGCTGCGGTTTCCGCTCTGGAATGTTTAGCTCCTCCACGAGATCAATAACCTCGCCATCTACCTCAGCCAAAGCCTTCTCGGCTAAGTCCGCCCAGCGATCCCACTCGCCGGAATCCTTGTCAAGCTCTCGCAGAAGCTCTGCATAGGAGCGGAACAATAGTGGTGACTGCTCGAAGACAGTGTTGGGGCTCAGTTCCTTGATTTCGAGCTCCTGAAGAGCAGCCTGGGTCTGGCCGAGATCAAGCCTTGCTCCGCTCAAAGCAATTGCGAGATTAATCCTGACTCCAACCTCTAGCTTCTTGCGATCAACACCACTGGCAGCCTCAATAGCCCTCGCTGGCCTCCCCAGCCCGCGCTCCGAATCGACAATCAGTGGCAGCTGATCATTTGATCCAGAAATACGACGGTGAGTTAGAAGCTCGCGGAGAGCAAGGGCAAAGTCACCTGTCGTATAGGCAGTGACGCCAAGAGTCTCCCTAACCACCGCAATGCGACCTGCCTTTTTGCTGGCGGCAAGCGCGTGCCTGTGGGCAAGCTCTGGATCAGTTTCGATAAGCATCGAGACCATCTGGAGGTGCCTGGCAACCATCTCCTGGTTCTCATCGCTGAGAGTCTTCAGCTGAGCTCGAACTGAAATGTGTAGATCCTCTGCTTGAACCTCTTCAGGAATCAGCGGAAAATCAAACTTCGGTCGCGGATCAACTTGTTTTTCAGGGCGGTCTCTCCGTGGAGCGGAGCCCTTGAATCCGCCGGGCTTCCCTGAACGGCCCTTGGAGTAACCTGAGCCTTTGCCCTTAGGCCCTCTGGAGGGTGCGCCGGATCCACCTTTGCGCTCAGGCCTCTGGCCCCTTGGTTTATCC
Source organism: Aquiluna sp. (assembly GCA_038123155.1). Lineage (GTDB taxonomy): Bacteria > Actinomycetota > Actinomycetes > Actinomycetales > Microbacteriaceae > Aquiluna. Next base: position 15,324 of record JAYORB010000022.1, read on the forward strand.
ATCATGCTCCAGTTATTAAATAGAAAAGGCCACCCGATTGGGTGGCCATTTCTAAAGTAAGTCCGGCGGTGTCCTACTCTCCCACAAGGTCCCC
>JAYORB010000023.1:0-15407 GCA_038123155.1 Aquiluna sp.
CCCGCACTAAGGCTTCCCCTGTCCTTGCTTCAAGTTGCCCAATTTTCACCAGATCAAAGGGTGTCTGTCACGGCCGAGAAGGGTCGACTGACAATAGAACCTGTGGCAAAAACTGACTTTGATCTCGGTCAGCTGATTTCAGCTATTACCGAGGACAACTCACCGAATCTAGTCGACCTTGGATCACCTAGAGGCGAGGAGCTTCTGTGAGTGAGTCCTATGTGCCGGATTTTGGCGACATTCTTTGGCTAAACCTCTCCCCAACCTCTGGACACGAGCAATCAGGACGCAGGCCTGTCGTTACTCTCACCCCAGCCGAATACAACCAAAAACGCGGACTGCTTATTTGTTGTCCAATCACCACGCGGGTTGCTGGTTACCCCTTCGAAGTAGCGATTGACGGGGAAGAAATATCCGGCGTTGCCATCGCTGATCAAGTCAGGACTATTGACTGGCGAGCCAGAGGAGCTAAACCTGCTGGCAGGGTCAGCCAGGATGCAATCCTCGAGCTGCAGGGGAAGCTAAAGGCACTCCTGATTGGCTAGTTCTAGCCTTCTGTCAGGCTCACCCTGTTTGCCTTGTGATCGATCTCGAAAGTGAATGGGCCGCGGCGCACCACCTCGGTCGATCCCCCACCCTCACTTCGGATTCCAAGTGACGAAGTGATTTCTCCCAGGAACTTTTTCTGGCTTGCCAGAGAGAGCTCTGTGCCCTGGTACCAAACCTTTGCACCCGAGTGGTCCCGAACCGTTAGCGCAGGAGATCCGTCTACGTCGGTGGACTGGAAGGTTGCTATGACCTCTGCACCCTCAGCCCGAGATAGCTCGCTCCAGAGCTCGATCTCGTACCCGTTGGACAGCTTCCCCTGGCCCTCGCGCAGCGGGTAGAACTCCTCAACACGAACACCGGCCAGGTCCCTAACCAGCTGACCCCCATAGCCTCCAAGCTTCACCCTCAGGGTCCTGTCAGCGATGTTGCTGAAATAGGAGACCAGAATGTTTCCACCCTGAGCGACATAGTCGTGGAAGACCTGCTCCTCCGCCTCAGAAAGCATGTGAACCATTGGCAGGACAACCAGCTTGTAACTCTTTAGGGTCTCTAGGTCAACATCTCCTGGGACAAAGTCAACCCGCGTACCGTTCTCCCAGAATGACCGGTAGAACTTGGCAACGGTCTCCGGATAGCTCAAATCCTGAGTTGGCAAGTTGGCTTGCATCAGTGCCCAGAACTGCTCGTAGTCATAGACCATCGCAACCTCGGCCTGGTCAGTGGGGTGCTCCGCAACGCCAGGGTTTTCGGAGAGCCACTGACCCAGCTCACTCACTTCACGGAAAACTCTGGTGTCCTCTCCAGCGTGAGGAACCAGGGCACTGTGGAAGCGCTCCGAGCCTGCCTGAGACTGTCGCCACTGGAAATACATAACGCCCTGGCTGCCCCTGGCAACAAAGCTCGCGCTGTTGCGCTTCTCTTGCCCAGGAGTCTTGGCATAGTTTCTGGGTTGCCAGTTAACCGCGCTGGTGCTGTGCTCCATGAGAAGCCACTGCTTGCCCTCAGCAAAGCCCCTAGTAAGGTCTGCCTGCTGTGCAAGGTCGATGTGGTTTTCAGGATCGTGCTGAGCGAGGTAGTGGTCGGTTGAAACGAAGTCCATCTCCCGCGCCCACTTCCAGTAGTCCATTGCGTAGGTGAACTTCATTGACATGAAGTTGGTAGTGATCGGGTTCACCGTGTCGTACTTGCGGATGATGTCCCGCTCCATTTTGTAAAGATCTAGCGTCACATCAGAGGTAAAGCGCTTGAAGTCAATCTGCTGACCGGGGTTCGGATGGGTACCATCTGGGGTTCGCTTAGGTACCACCAGCTCGTCCCAGTCGTAGTAGCGCTGTGACCAGAAGTCCGTGCCCCATGAAGCATTCAACTCATCGAGAGAGCTGTAGCGCTGTTGCAACCAACTAATGAATGCCTTTCGGCTGTTTTCACAGTAGCAATAGGGGGTGTGGCACCCGTACTCGTTGTTGATGTGCCACATCACTACAGCTGGATGCTTTGCATAGCGCGACGCGATTTGGTCAACCAGCTGCGAGGCCTTCTCGCGATAGACATCGCTAGCAGCACAGTAATTCTGCCTTCCTCCGTGTGCGAGCTGAACTCCATCGAAGTTGACCGCTCGCATCTCAGGATTCGCCCGTGAAAGCCAGGCCGGTGGCGATGCAGTTGCGGTGGCCATGTCCACCGAAATACCACCCTCATGGAGCATCCCAATAGCCTCGTCCAGCCAGTCGAAGTGGTAGTCGCCATCGCTTCGCTCGATCTTGGCCCACGAGAAAATGCCCAGCGAGACCAGGTTTACCCCCGCCTTCTGCATCAGCTCAATGTCTTCTTTCCAGACATCCTTTGGCCATTGCTCTGGGTTGTAGTCGCCTCCGAAGTGAAGCTTTCCTAGGTTCAACATCAGATCTCCTCGATCTCAATCAGTAGTGCATTTTCTGGATTCATGATTGGGCTTCTAAGGCCCACAGTTCGAAGAGCTTCCCCGGTCATCTCCACGCCAGCAAACCACTCGACGTTGGTTCGTTGCGTAAACACAGGTTCGCCCGCTGGAAAGACTGCCTTAGCGCGATAGCTCTTTGATGGATCTAGGCCCTCGAAGCAGATGGCACTTGGCCTCGAGCCAGCCTGACCGGCGAGTGTGACTAGCGCAAAGATGGCGCGCTTCCTGTCTTGAGAAACGACCCCGTGCACAAAGCTTGCGTCATCCAGCTGTTCGACCCGCACCATTTTTCCGCTGTGCAGCAGGTCCCTGTTCGCCTTGTAATAGGCACTCCAAGAGGCGAGCGTCTTGCGCTCCTCTGGAGTCGTCTTTGTCACATCCCACTCCAGTCCGGCATGCCCAAAGAGCGCGGTAATCGCACGGAAGTTGAGGTTGTGAACCCGACCAGTCGTGTGCGACTGCGTTGGACCGATGTGGCTTCCCAGCATCTCTGGCGGGATAGCTATCTGTGTGTAGCGCTGGATGTACTGCCGCTCAAGGGCATCGTTGCAATCCGATGTCCAGAACCTGTCAGCAACTAGGGCCATGCCCAGATCTATTCGACCACCGCCTGAGGAACAAGACTCGATTTCTAGTCCCGGGTGGCGCTTCTTTAGCTCACCAAAGAGCTCGTAGATTGCCAAAGTCTGTTTGTGAACTGCGGGGCGCCCTGCGCTTGCCGGTTCTAGCAAAAACTTGTTGTGATCCCACTTGATGTAGGCGATGTCGTAATCGCTTAGCACCTTGTCTATCGACTCAAGGATGAAGCTGTAGGCCTCCGGGTTGGTCAGGTCAACCACGTGCTGCCTGCGACCCTCCAGGGGAACCCTGTCTCCAACCTGCAAAATCCAGTCCGGATGTGCTCGGTAGATATCGCTGTCGGGGTTGAGCATCTCTCCCTCAAACCAAAGGCCAAACTCCATTCCCGAAGACTTGACCTTCTCAATGAGAGCACCGAGTCCCTCCGGCCAAACTTCATCGGAAACCTGCCAGTCGCCAAGACCCTTGGTGTCATCGCGCCGCGAGCCAAACCAACCATCGTCCAGCACAAACCGCTCGACCCCGATCTCCTGGGCTACATCGGCAAGCTCTGAGAGTTTTTCAAGGTTGTGATCGAAGTAGACGGCCTCCCAAACATTAAGTGTCAGCGGTCTAGGGCGAACCTTAGATGGATGGTCATCTCTTCCCCTAAGCCAGCTATAGCTGCGATGGGAGATGCCATCAATGCCCTCGTCTGAGTAAATTGCATAGACCGCAGGTGCTGCGTGGGATTCACCAGGACCCAAAATAATCTCTCCTGGCAGCAAAAGCTCCCCAGCACTTATGAAGGTCCTACCGGACTGGTGATGCTCAATTGAGTGTCGAGAGTTGCCGGAGAAGCCAACGCCCATGGACCACACTTCCCCGAGCTGGTAGCCAGCACCCTGCGTCATAGCAAGCTGCAAAATGGTGTAATCATGACTGGAGCGACCCTCGCGCTCCTCACGCACCCAGGTTCCAGGCTGAGTCGCTCTGCGGTGTGGTTGGCGTTCCTTCACCCAGCGACCCGCAAAATCCATCGACTCGGCAACTGAGTCTGGGAGCGGCATGAAAACCTCGAGAGCGTCAATGACAAAGTCCTCTGACACGATGTTCTTTACCTCTTGCGAGATCTCCAATACTCCCGAGCCGACGAACGCAAAACTGACCCTGACCTCAAGGCCCGCCTGCTTGTCGATGCTGGTGGCAATCATTGACGTCGCTGTCAGCGACACATCGCTTAGCGCAAATAGCTGCGAGAAGTCTTGCCCGGCGCGATGCCCCAGAAGTGCTGGACGGGAGATAAAGCCACGAGCATTCTCACGCCATACGCCCTCGAAGTAGTGCGCATCGAGCTCAGCATGGGCAGCAGGCTGAACGCTTGCAAGCCTGAGATCCTCGACCGCCTGGGTTCCAAGGTCTTTACCCCAGTGAAGAATTTGAGGTGTTCCGCTCGAGAAGTCAAAAATGAGTTGGGTGCCAGCTTGGGTAATGCTTGCGGATTTGGGGAGACTCAATTACCTACCTCGAAACATTTCTCGTCTCTAGTTTGAATGCGTTACTGGGCGGAGTAAAGACCCCGCCCAGTAACTACTCAATTGCTATTCAATTTTCAGCGCCCCACCTAGGCCAGGCGCCTGTCCGCTCGCCCAAACCTAGACACTGAACTTGAGCCCACTGCTGAACCCAAATGATTAGGTGTGAACGAACTTAGGCAATAATCCCAAACTTTTCGAAATAAAAACGACAAAAGTAATCATTCTGTTAGTAACAAACCGCTCAAATTCGCAAAAAGCTAGTTATCTTTTTTACTCAGGAGGCAACAAAAATGCTCGCAGCGCAGCGAAAAGCCAGGATTCTGGAAGAGGTTGGCACCTCTGGTGCCAGGCGAATCTCTGACCTGGCAGCTGCCCTAGATGTATCAGAGGTGACAATCCGCCGGGACGTTGAGTCCCTTGCTGCCCAGGGTCTCGTAGACAAGGTGCACGGCGGGGTAACTGCAAATGCCCTCTCCTCCACCGTCGAACCACCATTCGCGGCTAACTCCATGAAAGAACAGGCTGCAAAGGACGCGATGGCAGCCCTCGCCGCAGAGATGGTCCGCCCAGCAATGGCGGTCGCGCTCATGGGAGGAAGCTCGGTCTACGCACTTGCGAAAAGACTTCGCGACATACCTTCGCTCACCATCGTTACAAACTCCGTCCCAATCTCAGACATGTTTGCTCAAAAGCCGAGGGCAGACCAGACTGTCGTGCTCACAGGCGGAGTTAGGACTCCAACGGATTCACTCGTGGGGAACATTGCGGGCGAGGTCTTTTCAAGATTCAACCTAGACATTGTCTTCATGGGCACCCACGGCATGGATCCGGAGTTCGGCTTTAGCTCACCAAACCTTGTTGAGGCTGAGACAAACCGCGAGGTAATTAGGCGGAGTGCCAAGTTCGTAGTCCTAGCTGACCACTCAAAGTGGGGGGTAAAGGGCTTCAGCTCTTTTGCCGGCTTCGACACTGCCGACGTTGTCATCACCTCCCTAGGGCTTGGGGCTAAGCAGTTGCAACTGCTGCGCTCGAAGGTCAAAGAGGTGTTGGTAGCGGGCTAGAGCTTCAGCGAATACAGGTAACTGCCAATTGGCTTTCCAAACCTGATGGCAACATCCGCAAGGTGCCCCTGCTCAACAAAGCCGTGCTTCTTATGAAGCGCAATCGAGGCGTGGGCTCCCCGGTCGGCAATGACAGCAATGATTTCGCGAATACCGCCTTGCCGGCAGCGCTCAATGAGCTCAAGAAACAACCGACTACCCAGCTTCTTTCCGGTTGCCGCCGCCGCTAGGTAGATCGAATTCTCGACGATTTTGAGATAGCTGGTCTTTTGCCTCCAAGGTGCTACGTAGGCAAAACCTAGGACCTGCTCGCCTCTCGACAAGACTATGAATGGCAGGGAGTTCTTTGTCAGCAGCTGAAATAGGTCCTGCCAGTAGCCAAGCTCGAGAGGCTTGTCGTCAAAGGTGATCACGGTGTTCTGGATGAAGAAGTTGTAGATGTCTCGAACCTGAGGCAGATCCCGAACACTAGCGTCTCTTATCTCGATCTCTTGCTCTGGCTCTTCTGGCTTTTGCCGGAGCTTGCGGACAAGCCGCCACCTGGTTTCGGAATCAACCACTAGCTGCTCCAATCAATCGGCTCTAGACCCAACTCTAGAAGTGCTTTGTTACAACCAGAGAAGGGTTTTGAACCAAAGAAGCCGCGGTAGGACGAGAGCGGGGATGGATGCGGCGAGCGGATTATCTTCGCTCCATCAAGTTGCGGCTCGAGCTCCCGAGCTTTGGCTCCCCACAAAATAGCCACAAGTGCCCCCTGCCTAGATTCAGCCAGGAAGCGGCAGGCAGCACTGGTGAATTGGTCCCAACCAAGCGAGAGATGAGCGGCAGTCTGATTCTCTAGCGTGCTTAGGTGCCGATTCAGGAGCATGACCCCCGAGTGCGCCCAGCTCTCAATCGAAGTACTTCTAGAGATGCCAAGGTCATCATTTAGCTCACTAAGGATGTTCCTAAGTGTGGGTGGCAAAGGCGAGGTTCCCGCTGGAACTGCGAAAGCAAGTCCGGTGGCATGGAGCGGGTTTGGATACGGATCCTGACCAACAATAAGAACGCGGTAGTCATCAACTGCAATTTCAAAGGCTCGAAATAGTTTCTCCCTGGAGGGTGTGATGCCCCCATCAGGCAGTGAGCTCAGGATGTTCGCTAGCTGCTCAGACTGCTCTTCAAAAAGCGGCAGCCAAGACGGGTGAACAGAATCAAACATGAGCCAATAGTAAAAGTGCGAAGATAAGTGAAAAGCCAAAGGAGCGAAGATGCTGGATTCGAAGGCGCTACTCAGCGAGGCCGCTACTCACGCAGAGACCCTCGTTGGCATCAGGCGTGAACTTCACCAGATTCCTGAGTTTGCCCTAGACCTACCGCAAACCCAGGCAAGAATCCTCAAGTCGATAGAGGGGCTTGGTGAGATTACCCTCGGCAGAGATCTGACGTCTATTGCACTGGTTATTCGAGGCGGCAAGCCAGGCCCAACCGTCTTGCTTCGCGCTGATATGGATGCCCTCAAGGTCGAAGAGGAGACTGGACTCGACTATGCCTCCACCAACGGCTACATGCATGCCTGCGGACACGATCTTCACATGGCGGGAGCGATTGGTGCTGCCCACCTACTTGCGACCCACAAAGCAGAGCTCAATGGGGATGTTCTGATTTGGTTCCAGCCTGGAGAAGAGGGGCATCACGGTGCTGACGTGATGATCGAGGAGGGAATGTTGGAGCTAACTGGGAACCATCCAGTTGCCGCATACGGCCTCCATGTCTTCACATCATTGCCACTTGGCGCGATTGCCTGCAAACCAGGTCCCCTCATGGCCTCAGCGGGAGATATGCATGTCACCTTCCGCGGCTCTGGAGGCCATGGTTCAATGCCATGGCTTAGCAAAGACCCGGTTACGCCAATGATCGAATCAATCGCCGCTTTGCAAAACCTCATCAACAAGCAGTTTGACCAGTTTGACCCGGTGATTCTCAATGTTGGTTGGATTAGAGCCGGCGATGATGCAACCACAAATGTCATTGCGGACAGCGCGAGCTTTGGCGCCACCGTGAGGACCTTCTCCGAAGCAAACACAAAGAAACTCCACGAGCTCGCACCAAAACTAGTTCACTCGATCGCAGAGGGTTTTGGGGTCGCTGCGGAGGTCGAGTTTGGTCGAGCGACCAAGGTGCTAATGAACGACCCCTCGGCAGTTTCGCGAGTTGAGGAGGTAGCAAAGGAGCTAGTCGGCGACGCGGGCTATGTTCCGATGGAGAATCCGATTGCAGGTGGTGAAGATTTTGCCTCGATAGTTGCAGCGGTTCCTGGGGCCTTTGTCTTCGTTGGGGCATGTCCACCAGACATCGACTACCAGAGTGCTCCTACTAACCACTCCGCCAAGGCAACCTTCGACGACTCAGTTCTTCCTCTCTGCTCGGCCCTTCTTGCCTCTTTAGCGCTAAAGCACCTCGGCTAAAGTTACTTCTTGTTACTTACGGGATTGCCCAGTGCAGCGCAATCACACATAGTTTTACTGACCACTTCTTTTACCAAGGAAAGAGCTAATGACTGACGCAGCTAACTGGGGATTCGAAACCCAGCAGATTCACGCCGGAGCAGAGAGCGACCCAGCCACCAACGCCCGTGCAGTTCCTATCTACAAGACAACGGCTTACACGTTCAACTCAGCCGAGCACGCCCGTAACCTGTTTGGACTTGCTGAGTTTGGCAACATCTACACCCGCATCATGAACCCAACCCAGGACGTTGCTGAGAAGCGCATCGCAGCCTTGGAGGGTGGAACCGCAGCTTTGCTCCTATCCAGTGGCCAGGCAGCTGAGACCTTTGCGGTTCTGAATATCGCGCAGGCGGGTGACCACATCGTCTCTTCATCGACTTTGTATGGAGGCACCTACAACCTCTTCAAGTACACCCTCGCCAAGCTAGGGATTGAGGTCACATTCGTCGAGAACCAAGACGATGAGAATGAGTGGCAGCAGGCTGTGAAGCCAAACACCAAACTCTTCTTCGCGGAGACAATTGGCAACCCCAAGGTCTCTATTCTCGACATCCGCAAAGTTGCCGGCGTTGCCCACAAGAACGGTGTGCCGCTAATCGTCGACAACACCGTTGCCACTCCCTACCTAATCAAGCCTTTGGAGCACGGCGCCGACATCGTCGTGCACTCCGCAACCAAGTTCCTAGGTGGGCATGGAACGGTCGTAGCGGGAGCAATTGTTGATGGCGGCAAGTTCGAGTGGTCAAAGTCGGACAAGTTCCCGGGCCTTACCCAGGCGGACCCCAGCTACCACGGCGTTGTCTACACCGAGGCCCTTGGAGATGGCATTGCCTACATCATCAAGGCAAGGGTTCAGCTGCTTCGCGACATCGGCGCAGCGGTTTCGCCTGACACTGCTTTCTCCCTGATTCAGGGCATCGAGACGCTCAGCCTGAGAATGGAGCGCCACGTTGAGAACGCAACCAAGGTTGCCCAGTGGCTAGAGGCTCACCCTCAGGTAAAGAGCGTGAACTACGCGGGACTGAGTAGTTCTCCTTATAACCAGGCTCACAAAACCTACGCACCAAAGGGTGCTGGTGCAATTGTTTCCTTCGAGATCGAAGGAGGCGTGGACGCCGGTGTGAAATTTGTTGACGGACTTGAGCTACACAGCCACGTCGCCAACATTGGAGATGTCCGCTCTCTAGTTATCCACCCGGCTTCAACAACCCACTCGCAGCTAAGCGAGGAGGACCTCGCCACCACCGGTGTGACGCCGGGTCTCGTGAGACTGTCGGTCGGACTTGAGAGCTATGAGGACATCGTGGCTGATCTGCAGAAGGGCTTCGCAGCCGCAAAGTAAATGGATTTCCAGATATCTGAAGACTCTGCGCCCTCGGAGTTCATCTCCGAGGAGCAGCGTCGTCAGCTAGTGGGAAGACCTCCTTCAACCGGGGCTTGGCTTGTAGGAGACCCGGTGGGAGACCGAAAGTTCTCCGAAGTCTTTGACCTAGACCTCGAGTCAGGTCAACGCCTCGAAGGAGCGCGCCTCGCCTACGAAAGCTGGGGGGAGCTAAACGAAGATCACTCGAACGCAATTCTGGTGCTGCATGCCCTCACCGGCGATAGCCACACCTCGGGCGATGCCGGAAACGGGCACCCAACCGCGGGCTGGTGGAATGGGCTGATTGGCCCCGGGCTCGCACTCGATACAGACAAATACTTCGTGATAACACCTAATGTTCTAGGTGGCTGCCAGGGTTCAACGGGTCCAAGCTCTCTCGACAAAAACGGCCGCGAGTATGGGCCCTCCTTTCCCCAGCTCACTATCCGCGACCAAGCTCGGAGCTTTGAGATTCTCGCCGATCAGTTGGGTATCGCAACTTGGCACACCGTTATCGGTGGCTCCATGGCGGGTATGCATGCGCTCGAGATGGCAATTGAAAACCCTGACAGCATTGCAAGGCTTGCAGTCCTTGCCGCACCACCCTTCTCAACCAGTGATCAGATTGCACTGAACACGGTCCAGCTCGAGGCAATCAGATCGGATAGCAACTTCGCCGCGGGTTGGTACTACGACGCAAAACCTGGCTTTGGTCCCCACAAGGGTCTCGCCTTGGCAAGGCGCATGGCGCTTTTGAATTACCGTTCCCCTGCCGAGCTAAATGACCGGTTTGGAAGAACCTGGCAGTCTCAGGTGAGTCCCCTTACAGAGCGCGGGAAGTTTGCGGTGGAGAGTTATCTAGATTTTCATGGCAACAAATTTGTTCGTCGCTTTGACGCCAACAGCTACATCACACTCGTAAACGCCATGAACTCTCACGATGTCGGAAGAGATCGAGACGGCGTAGCGGCGGCACTTTCAAAAATAACTTGCAAGACGCTCGTGCTGGGTCTTGATAGTGACCGGCTCTTCCCAGTCTCTGGGCAGGAGATTATTGCTAAGCACATCTCTGGAGAGCTCTATGGCGGTGAGCTACAGGTCGTAGAGAGCGAGTATGGCCACGATGGTTTCCTGATCGAAATAGAACAGGTTGGAAGCAGGCTCAAGGGGCTGATTGAGTCCTAGAGTGGAGCCTGTGAATCTGCTCCGATCCAAAATTGCCGTCTCATTTTTCTTCCTCTCCGGGGGTTCGGCTTTAGCACTTTGGGCGGTGCACATTCCGCTTATTGAAAAGACCGTTGGAATTGACTACTCGGTTCTTGGAGCCCTGCTAATGTTCAGCGGTTTGGGCGGCTTCATCGCAATGCAGGTCTTTGGCTGGATGATCGACCACATCGGCAGTAAATCCGCAACGCGAATCGGTGGAGTTGCAGTGGGGATATCGCTTCTCGGACCGGCCTATGCGCAGGATGCGTTTTCCCTTGGGCTTGCAATTCTGCTTCTCGGCTTTGGAATCGCCGGGGTTGATGTGGGGATGAACGGTGCCGCACTGCAGGTGGAAAAAGAAAACAAGCGGCCCATATTCACGTTTTTCCACCTGTTTTGGTCCGTAGGGGGTTTGGCTGGAGCGGCTTTAGGGTTTGCCACTATCTCTGCAGGTTTTTCTCAAGCTCAGACGCTCCCGGTGGTGGGAATCACGCTAAGCATCGTTGGGCTGCTGATGGCAGGGTGGCTTCTGCCTGATAGGGCAAATGTTGACCGCACCCAAGAAAAGAGTGTGTCCAAAGCCTCAACCAAGGCAAACCGAAGCGTGCTGGGCTTTGTAATACTGGCGGGTCTAATGAGTGCCTCTGGCGCAATCATTGAGGGAGTTGCCCACGATTGGTCTGCCCTATATCTCCGAGACATCCAGCTGGTTACGGCATCGAGTGCGGCCTGGGGACTAGCTGCCTTCAACGTTGGAATGATCCTGGGTCGAATCTTTATTGACCGCATCGTGGAGGCCCGAGGTCGAGGCTTCGTGATTGTCTGGGGCTCGCTCTCAGCAGCCGTCGCAATTGGCCTGCAGTCGATTGCCCCCAACTACTCGCTCTCGCTCTTCTTCTGGTTCCTCCTCGGCCTCGGTATTTCGGGCGTAGTACCGCAGCTATTCGCAGCTGGTGGCGAGATTGGTGAGGCAACGCACTCAGGTAGGAACATGGCAAGGGTTGTTGGAATTACATACATTGGCGGTCTAGCCGGTCCTTCAATCATCGGACTTCTCACCCTCGCTGTTCCCCTAAACATCGCAATTGGCTGGGGCTCGCTGCTTGGACTGTTTATAGTTTTGGCCTGGCCGCAGCTTGGAAAGCTAAATAAATGAGTTTGCTGTTCACCCCGATAACGATCCGCTCCCTAGGGATCAAGAACCGGCTGTGGGTATCGCCGATGTGCATGTATTCGTGCGAAAACCAAGACGGCGTTGTCGGTGACTGGCACCTCGTCCATCTCGGTTCGAGAGCTATCGGTGGTGCAGGTCTAGTCATGGCAGAGGCAACCGCGGTGAACCCCGAGGGAAGAATCTCTCCATGGTGTCCTGGCATTTGGAGCGATGAGCAGATCCCAGGCTGGAAAAAAGTTACCGACTTCATCCGCAGCGCAGGTTCAGTAAGCGCTCTCCAGCTAGCGCATGCCGGCCGCAAGGCCAGCACCTACCGAGCCTGGTCCGGGTCGGGCACCGTGCCCATTTCTGATGGAGGCTGGCAGAGCTACTCCGCAACCGATGTTGCCTTCGAGGGCTACAGCGCACCAAGGATGCTAGAGACAGAAGAGGTGAGGGGGCTCGTCGGAGATTTTCGAACTGCCGCTCGTAGGTCTGTGGCGGCAGGGTTTGATGCCCTAGAGATTCATGCGGCTCACGGCTACCTAATTCACCAGTTCCTCTCCCCCATCACCAACCAAAGAACAGACGAGTTTGGCGGCGACCTGGAGAACAGAGCCCGCCTGCTGCTCGAGATTGTCAGTGCGGTGCGTGAGGAGATTGGCGAGGACATGCCACTTATGGTCAGATTCAGCGCGACCGACTACGTGGACGGCGGCTGGGACCAAGAGCAAACCAACCAGGTTGCAATCTGGGCGCGAGAGGCAGGTGCAGACCTATTCGACATCAGCTCAGGTGGCCTGGTGACAGGCGTAAAAATCCCATCTGGCCCCGGCTACCAGGTGAAATTCAGCCAGTCAGCTCACCAGGCAACAGGATCTAATGTATCTGCCGTTGGGCAGATAACAACAGCCAGGCAGGCGGAGGAAATTCTGCAATCGGGTCAGGTCGATGTGATCATGGCGGCAAGGCAGTTTCTCAGAGATCCCTACTTCCCACTTAGAGCAGCCCACGAGCTTGGAGATGAAGTTTCTTGGCCCGTGCAATATGAGCGGGGCAAGTTCCCTAGCGCCTAGCGGTAGCGTCTTTGATCTCCCCGACCAAAACCTCGATTATGTCTTCGAGGAACAGGCAGCCGGTGATTTTGCCGTCAGACGAGAAGCTTCTTGCGATGTGAGCGCCTGACTTACGCATCTGTGCAAGTGCATCCTCGAGCTCGGCGCTGTCGGGGATAGAAATCATGGTTCGAAGCTTCTTGGTGGGGAGGGGTGTCGTGAACTTCTTTTCGTCGTCCGTGAGCGCATCTTTGATGTGCCAGTAGCCGATCAGGTCACCGTACTCGTTCTTTACGGGGTAGCGACTAAAGCCATGCTCGGCAACTGCTTCCTGGAGCTGCGCGGGAGAGGCGTCAGGTGCCAAAGTCACCAGCTCGGCAAGAGGGTGAGTGACATCACCCACGATTTTTTCCGTGAACTCAAAGGTGTTTGAGATTGTCGCCGAGGCGTCATCCAAGGTGCCGTGACGCCGTGATTCCGAGACGATGTCCTCAACCTGATCAAGAGTGAAAGCAGTGTTTGCCTCATCCCTAGGCTCAAACCTAAACAGGCGCAAGATGCCGTTTGAGACTTGGTTTAGCAGCCAGACAACCGGCTTCACAACCTGTGCGACTCCATATAGCAGCGGCGCTAGCACCAGGGCCGCAGAGGTTGGGATCGAGATTGCGATGTTCTTCGGGAGCATCTCCCCCAGCACCACGTGCAAATAGGTCACCAAAAGCAGCGCAACTACAAAGCTGACCACGTAGGTTGTCTGGTAGTCGAGTCCCAGTGCTCCGAGCGGAATCTCGAGCAAGTGGTGGATTGCAGGCTCGGCAATTACTAGGAGTAGCAACGCAGCAATCGTGATACCAAGCTGAGCAGTCGCAAGCATCAGAGATACCTGCTCCATAGCCTTGAGGGTTATCTTTGCAAGCTTGTTGCCCTCGTCAGCCTTGGGCTCAATCTGGGCCCTGCGCGCAGAAATTACAGCGAATTCGCTTCCCACAAAGAATGCGCTCATGGCCAAGAGCACCACCAGCCAGACAAGGCCAATCAGATCACTCGCCACCGGTCACCTCCGGCGAATACTTGATGCGATCAACACGCCTGCCGTCCATGCGAATGACTCTCAGCTGACCCGTGGGTAGCTCCACGAGATCGCCCTCCTGAGGTATCTTGCCAAGCTCCGCCATGACGAACCCGGCCATGGTGTCGTAATCCTCATCGTCGGCAATCTCGAGGCCTACCTCACGAAGCTCTGAGGGTCTGGCCAAACCGCTGAAGGTCACAGACCCATCTGCAGCGGTCAAAATGGGCGCCTTCGCTCTGTCGTGTTCATCTGCGAGCTCACCGACAAGCTCCTCAACGGCATCCTCCAGTGTGACGATGCCGGCTGTGCCGCCATACTCGTCAACCACAACGCCAAATTGCAGGCCGCGGTTGCGAAGGTGAAGAATCAGGTTGTCAAGTGGCATGGTCTCTGGAACCCGGACCGGCTCAACCATGACTGCCGTCACCGGAACGTTGCTTCTTCGGCCTAAGGGAATCGCAACGGCCTGTTTGACGTGAGCGACACCAATGATGTCGTCCGCATCCTCTCCGAGAATTGGGAAGCGCGAGTGCCCTGATTCCCTTGCCAGAGTCACAAGGTCGGCACTACTTTGCTCCCTCTCAAGCGAGTGCATCTTTGGCCTCGGGGTCATGATGTCGCTCGCGGTAAGAGTGCTCATGCTCAGGGTCTTCTCAAGCAGCTTTGCGGTGTCTGACTCCAGCGAACCCAGAGTTGCTGATCTGCGAACCAGGGAAGCTAGCTCCTCGGCAGTTCTTGCGGCCGAAAGCTCCTCTTTCGGCTCAATGCCAAACCTTCTAACGAACCAGTTGCCGTTGTTATTTAGAAAAACAATGAGCGGCTTGAAGATGAAAGTGAATCCCAGTTGGAAGGCCGCAACAAGTTTGAGGACTTTTCGTGGGGCACTGAGCGCCATGTTCTTTGGCACCAATTCGCCGATAAGGAAGCTTGCGACCGTCGCGATGGTCATTGCCAGCACCACGGATAGCGCGGAGATTGTTCCATCGTCTAAACCGAGAGAGTTCAGCCAAGGGCTCAGAAGTCTCGACAGGGCCGGTTCGGCAACGAACCCGGTAAGAAGGGTGGTTAGGGTAATGCCCAGCTGTGCGGAAGAGAGCTGGGTGGCAGTTGTAGCAACCGCCTTGATCGGAAGATCTAGTCCCTTTTCACCCTCGGCCTTGCGAGACTCGAGGTCGACTCGATCGACATTGATGATTGCGAATTCGCTGGCGACAAATAGGCCGGTGCCGAGCACCAAAAGCACACCGAAAACTAAGAGCAGGTAATCGCTCAAGCGATCACCCGCGAACTATGTCTATCAAGCTCCATTTCAGGGAACACTATAACCGCCTAATTAGCTAGACTTGACTGAGTTTCGCAAGCTTTCTAACAAGAGGGGAACCCTTGTCCTCCAGCGATAATGGCAATTCTGGGGCTGATTTCGG
>JAYORB010000024.1:0-11343 GCA_038123155.1 Aquiluna sp.
GGAGGTAGGAGAGCCATCAGTTTCTAAACCCCGTGTGTATGGCAACAATTCCAAAGGTCAGGTTTCGATATGAGACCCGCTCGAAGCCAGCCGCCTCAATGTCCCTGGCAAGCTGATCTTGGTCCGGCCAAGCCTCAATTGAATCTGCAAGGTAGCTGTAGGCAGCAGGATTCTTGCTCAATAGCCGAGCAACAATCGGCAAGACGTTTCTCAAATACCACCTGTAGAGACGACCCAGAAGCCCCCGCACAGTAGAAAACTCGCAAATAGCCAGCCTGCCGCCAGGCAAAAGCACCCTGTGAAACTCTTGGAGTGCGACTTTGTGATCTTGAACATTCCGCAGTCCAAAAGACATCGTCACCGCGTTGAACTCAGATTTTTTGAACGGAAGCTTCATTGCATCTGCAAAGACAAACTCGAGCTCGGGATAACGCTTTTTGCCCTCGGCAATCATGCCTCTAGAGAAGTCAGCCGCAACAACCTCGGCTCCCTCGACCCTTAGGGCCATCGAAGAGGTGCCGGTGCCGGCAGCAATGTCCAGTATCCGCTCCCCGCTCTTTGGTGCAACGGCATTTCTGAGCGAGCGCCGCCAGAGCCTCGATTGATAAAGCGAGAGCAGATCGTTGGTCTTGTCGTAGGCCGAGGCGACCTCATCAAACATCGCGGAAACGCTGCTTGGGTCTTTTCCTAAATCGGCCCTGGTCACCAGCCAAGTCTAATCGGGCTAGGAATCGCCCCTGCCTTGAGTTGCAAGGGTATAGACCACAAGTCCCACCGAGCCAAACATGAGTGCGACAACCAATGGCGTGGTGGCGTTCATGAACCTGTCCGCTGGGGTCAGGGTTGTAATTTCAATCCGGTCCAGATCAAGTGGCTCAGCAGCATTGGGGTCGACCTGCCCGTTGACAACAACCGGCGGTATTACCTGCTCAATCTCATTGCCGTCGCGAGAAAGGTCGTCCTCGTCGGCCAGAGCGGGACCGGCAAGCATGAGCGAGCCCAGGAGCACTGCACCCGCGAGCGACCTAAACATTTGCCTCCGCCTAGACTTGAAAGGAATAAAAAGCCTAAAAGCCATGGCTCTATTCTTTCTGCACTCTCAGAGAACTGGAAGCTAGGAATCACTTTGTCCCTCAAGGTTCACATCCGGCCCGCGGCTGCGCCCGAGCCCCTTGAGCTGGGAGGGGCGAACGTTTTCCTCCACGAGGGCAAGCTCATCATTGGCTATGGAGTCGCGAAAAGACTCAGCTCCTCGGGCGAAGACCGCATTGCGCAACTAGCTAGCGGTTGGCAAGAGCTTGTTGAGGAAAGCGAGATAACCGACGAGGTGTCAATCCCGGGCTCTGGACTTTTAGGCCTGACCTCAATCACCTTTTCCCCAAAGAGCGGCGCGGAGTCGGTGATTATCGTGCCGGCAAGGACACTCGTTATCCAGGAGGGACACTGCTATGAGGTCCTGGCCAGCCTGGACGAGACCGTGGAGTCTGGGATCCAGCCAAGCGGACAATTCGTTGAGGGCGAGCAGAGCTCCGCAGGTTTTAGAGCCTCTGTTGAAAAGGCGATAAAAGAGATTCAGGGTGGCAGCCTTGAAAAGGTCGTCCTGGCAAGAGACCTCCTACTCCCAGCAGGGGCAGGCATCGACCTTGCGGGAGCACTAGAAAAACTCCACGAGCGATACCCCCACTGCTGGACCTACAAGGTGGAGTCGGTCTTTGGCGCCTCTCCCGAGCTTCTGATTCGCTCGGAAGGCGGAGAGGTGTCTGCACGAGTCCTCGCCGGCACCGCTGGCCGCGGGACCGACCCAGACGTCGACAGGGCGATTGCCGATGGGCTCTCTCACTCGTTGAAGAACAAGCACGAACACTCCCTTGCCGTCGATTCTCTAGTAGAAGCGCTGGAGCCATACTGCTCGGTCATCGAGGCAGATAACGAGCCATTTTCTCTCGCCCTGCCAGATCTTTGGCACCTAGCAACAGATGTGAGAGGAAAGCTTAAGAGCAGCACCTCCCTGTTGGATGTCGTGGATGCCCTGCACCCGACTGCCGCTGTCGCCGGAACACCCACTGATAAGGCAATGCAACTTATTGACAAGCTTGAACCATTTGATCGCGCTGGCTATGCGGGACCGGTCGGCTGGATGAGCTCGGACGGCTCCGGCGAGATAGCGATCGCCCTCAGAGGCGGAGTGATTGAGCCGGGAGCTATCCGCGCTCTTGCGGGCTCTGGGATTGTCGGGGAGTCAGACCCCGAGGCCGAGCTCAGTGAAACCGAATTGAAATTCCGCGCCGTGCGCTGGGCCTTCAGCTCCTAAAGCGCAAAGTCGATCAGGACGTACCCGGTCTCGTCCCAGGCTGCCGCTAGCTGCTCGAGGCTCTCGCAGCGAAAATACTTCCAGCCGTAGGCAGCAGCCAAAGCTGAAAAGTCAACCTCCTGCGGGGTTGCAAAGAGCCTTTCAAACGAGCTACTGGGGAGCTGATCGTGTACCTCGAGGCGAGTAAAGATATGGCCACCGCTATCGTTTCCGACGATCAGGCGAACATTTAGCTGTCCCAGGTCACTTACGTTTAGACCGCCTGCATCATGCAACAAGGTCAAATCTCCAACTAGGGCAGTGACTTCACCTTTGTGCTGCGCAATGCCGATTGCCGTCGACACCGTGCCATCTATGCCGGAGAGGCCACGGTTTGAATAGACCTCCAGGTCCTTGGGTTTTGCGACTCGGTCTGCGACCCGAATCAAATCTGATGCGCCGAAAAGCAGCCTGTCACTTTTATCCCAGACAAACTGAACAAGCTCGGCACGAGCATCAATCTCCGGCTCGCGCCTCCAGCTCGCAAGCCACTCTGAACCTGCCACCGATGCGGGCAGAAGCCGGTCAGCGGAAGCGATCACGTTGTCGAAAGGGTCAAACGGACCGAAGCGGGAGCGATTGACATAAACCGAGCTTGCTGAAATCAGCTTTTGGATAGCCCTCGACAGCGTTGGCTTCCCAAAGACGACCACTTTGCGAACCTGGTCACCTAGGTCTCCAAGCGCTGCGATGTAGTCAACGATTGCGTTTGGCCCACTTCGCTCGCCTGAGATTGGCTCGGCCAATAGTGGCAGGCCTGCTTTCTCTGCAAACTCTCTCGCTCCCTCGCCTCCGGCTCCGGCAATCACGACGGTGTGGTCATCTACCGGAACTTCGAGCTCAGCCACATCACCCGAGGCAACAGGTGGTTGCGGATCCAAGTTTGCAAGGACCTCCGTCGCAGTAGGTGATGTGGAGCTGAGTGGAAGATCAAACTGGAGGTTCAGCTGAACAGGACCCTGCTTGTTTACCGCGGCCTGGACTGCCGAATGCGCAAACTTGGCAGCAACCGCTGGGTCATCTGCCTCAAGATCGAATTCGGCGACGGTGGCGCTTACGAAAATGCCCTGCTGCAGCGTGGTCTGGTTGGCTCCTTTGCCTCTGAGTCTTGCGGGTCTGTCAGCGGTTAGGAGAATAAGTGGAATGCCCGCGTGGGAAGCTTCCAGGACCGCGGGGTGGAGATTGGCAACCGCCGTTCCACTGGTAGTTATAACCGCAACCGGCTTACCCGAGGCCAAAGAATTTCCAAGTGCCGTGAAGGCCATCGAGCGCTCGTCGAGGCGGACTGTGAGTTTCGCCTTGCCAGCGCTCGCCAGCTGCTCGGCCGCAATTGCAAGAGCTTGTGATCTAGCCCCGGGAGATAGATAAAAAGATTCGACTCCGGAGGCAACAAGATTCGCCACCAGGCTGGCAGCAAAGTCTTGGCTGGTCACTTCTTGTCGTCTTCATCATCCTTCTTGCGCATCTTCTTAGAGATGTCGCGCAAAAAGGTTGGGTCGTCATCTGGGGCAACGGTCTTTCCTCGACCACCCATGCCACCTTCGTCCCCCCTCCGAAGAGGACGACCGACCATGAGATAGAGCAGCCCGCCAAAGAAAGGCACGATGATGCAGAGGATTACCCAAAGCCACTTAGGCAGAGATCTGACCTCGTTCTTGTCAGCGCTGATGGCAAAAACAGTTGTGAAAACCATCCAGATAATCAAGAACGCAAGCGTTAGAAGTGCCACTCGTGTCATAGGTTCAACCCTAGTTCGTTTCGCTTCCTCTTAGACTGGCTGTGTGAAAAACCCCTGGCTGAGCTACGTGCTGATACGCCTTGGGCTCTTCTTTGGAGTGTTTTTTACTCTCCTACTGCTCCAGTTCAACCCATATTTCGCCGCAATTATTGCAGCCGCTGTTTCTTTCGCAATCGCGCTGATTTTCCTAGATCGACAGCGCGATGCGATGAGTGCGGCTGTCTCCAAGAAGCTAGCGAGAGATGGCAGCGGTCGCTACCAAGACGCCGAGTCGAGCGAGGAAGACCGGATTCTGGACTCAGAAGCTGAAGCTAACGACGGCGATGCCGGTGCCGACAAGGACGGCAAAGCCTAATCCGGCAAAGGAAGTCAGCTTCAAAGCTGTAATCAGCTCTCCGGGATTCCTGCTCTCAAGAATGATGAGCGTCACCGGCAGCACCAGAAGCAGGTTGAGCATTCCAAGCAGTGCTGCGGGGTAGGCAAGCAAAATCAAAAAGTTCAGCCCAACAGGCAACCAGATCAGCAGCATAAAGATCGTCTTGGAGGCTTTTCTGCCTAGCCGAACCGCAAGCGTCCTCTTACCTGCTGCAGCATCAGTATCGATGTCCCTGATGTTGTTCACCAGCAACACTGCAGTCGCATAGAACCCAAAGCCAATCCCTACCAGCACGGCCAGCGGATCGAGCACTCCGGTTTGCACGAAGTTTGTGCCAACGGTTGCGACAAGTCCAAAGAAAACAAATACCGCCACCTCGCCAAGCCCCGCATAGCCATAGGGAGACTTGCCACCCGTGTAGAACCAGGCCGCCAAGACCGCAAGAGCCCCGACACCTACCAGCCACCAGTGTCCGCTAATTGCGACTATTGCTAGCCCCGCCAGCATGGCAATTCCGAAGGTTATAAAAGCGGCTCGCTTGACGGCATCAGGCCTTGCCATACCGGAGGCGGTGATTCGCTGCGGGCCAACTCGGTTGTCATCTGTGCCGCGAATACCGTCTGAATAGTCATTTGCATAGTTGACGCCGATCTGCAAGAACAGCGAGACCACGAGTGCAAGTAGCGCTAGAACCAGGTCAAAGCGATCCAGCGTGAAGGCAACGGCAGACCCCAGATAGACGGGTGCAACAGCTAGCGGGAGCGTGCGAACCCTGGCACCGGTTATCCAGGTTGAAAACTTTGACATCGCAAAAAGACTAATCTGCCAGTAGCTCGCGACAGGCAATCAGATCTGGCTTGCCTGACAGCAGCCTCGGAAGACTCTCCACGCGAACCACTTTTCTCGGCTTTGCAGCCTGAGATATGGCCTGGCTCAGCTGATCAAAAGATGCCTCTGGACTTCCTGAGTAAACAAGACCGACTGACTCTCCCCACTCCGACTGGACGGAGCAAGCCGCCACCTCTTCAACACCCGCAATCTCGAGGGCGGCCTCCTCAACTCGCTCGAGTGCGACCTTGAGACCACCGGAGATAATCACTCTGTCGGCTCTCCCAAGAACCTTGAGCCTGCCATCGACTATTTCACCAAGATCGCTTGAGAGGTAGCTGCCTCCGAGACCATTTGCCAAGACCGGGCCAGAGATTTCGATTCGGCCGTCTCTGATCGCTATCCCCACACCATCGAGTGGCACCCCGTCATAGACGCAGCCCCCTGAGGTTTCTGCCATGCCATAGCTCAAGACAATGTTGAGGCCTTTGGCTCTAAGCCCCTCAACTAGCGCGAAGTCAGCCGCCTGGCCTCCGACCAGGATCGCATCGAACTTCCTTAGGGTGGAAAACAGAAATGCATCGCTGTCAATCTCCGCGGCGATCCGCTGCAGCTGGGCAGGGACCACTGAGGTGTAGCGCCTTGGACCATCAAGCAGCGATGCGCCTCTGACGAATGCCTCTGTGGTGAACGGAACCTGCGTGTTCATGATGACCGGCTGCGTGTCAGAGATCACAGACCTGATAAGGACATTTGCGCCGGCGATGAATTGTGGGCTCAGGGCCATGAGCCATTGACCTGGCCCACCCAATCTTGCCAATGATGCCTCGGCTGAGGCCTTGAGAGCATCCACCGATAGCTCAATTTGCTTGGGGCTTCCCGTTGAGCCGGAGCTCTCAACAATCAACCCAATACTGTCGTCAACCTCTGAGGGCATATCTAGCTCTGGCGCAACTCCGTTGACCTCGGGAGCCGAAATAAATCCAGCGCAGCTTCCCTCAAGAACCTCTAGCATCAGATTGAGCGCGCCAAAGGTGTCGTTGGCAGGGACGACCTTGAGGTTTTTCATTTAGTAGTGCCAGGGGAAATCAGACCAGTTTGGCTGGCGCTTCTCCAGGAAAGCATCGCGGCCCTCCTTTGCCTCGGCGGTGCCGTAGGCGAGCCTCGTTGCTTCACCCGCGAAGAGCTGCTGGCCGACCATGCCGTCATCTGCTGCATTCAGCGCATACTTGAGCATTCTGATTGCAGTGGGGCTCTTGGCAAGGATTTGCTCTGCGAACTCAAGCCCTGCATTTTCAAGCTCATCGTGATCGACAACCCTGTTCACAACCCCCATCTCGAGCGCTCGCTGGGCGTCGTATTCCTCTCCCAGGAAGAAGATCTCCCTGGCAAACTTCTGCCCAACCTGTCTTGCCAAAAGCATTGAGCCATACCCAGCATCAAAAGAACCAACATCAGCATCGGTCTGCTTGAACCTGGCGTGCTGCTTGGAAGCTATCGACAGATCGCATACAACGTTGAGCGAGTGGCCACCGCCCGCGGTCCAGCCCGAGACCAGCGCGATGACAACCTTCGGCATGAACCTGATGAGCCTCTGGACCTCAAGAATGTGAAGCCTGCCGGCAGAACCCGGTGAATACTCATAGCCGCTGTCTCCGCGGACTCTCTGGTCGCCCCCTGAGCAGAAGGCCCAAACCCCGTCCTTTGGAGATGGCCCATTGCCAGTGAGGAGCACCACTCCGACGTCCGAGAGCATGCGCGCGTGATCCAGTGCCCGGTAGAGCTCGTCAACGGTCTGAGGCCTAAAGGCATTTCTAACCTCGGGCCTCGAGAAGCCCACCCTCACAACCCCAAGTGAGCTGTGGCGGTGATAGCTGATGTCCTCCAGGTCCTCAAAACCCGCAACCGAAACCCAATTTGAGGGTTCAAATGGGGCTGCTGGAGAAAATTTCATATGCCTAGACTAATCAAATGCCGGCCGACCAGATATCCGATGTAGCGGTTGTAGCGCTGCCACTGAAGACTAAGTTCCGCGGCATCGTGGTTCGTGAGGCACTCATCTTTCGAGGCAGCCAGCGTTGGAGCGAGTTCAGCCCCTTCGTGGAATACGAAGACGAAGAGGCCTCTGGATGGCTGGCGGGCGCCATCAGTTGGGCTAACGATCCCCTACCCAGCACATTCAGAGCTGCGATTCCCGTAAATGCAACTTTGCCTGCGGTTGGCCCAGATGAAGTTGCAGCTGTGCTCTCCCCATTTGGCAGTTTCGGCTCGGTGAAGATAAAAGTTGCCGAAAAAGGGCAGAGTCTCGAAGACGATGTTGCAAGAGCTCGCAAGGTAAGGGACCTATACCCCGAGGCCAAGATTCGACTCGATGCAAATGCCGGCTACACCACAGAGGACACCATGGTGGTTGCCAGGGAGCTCAGAGACCTAGACCTCGAATACATCGAGCAACCCGTGAAGACCATTGCCGAACTGAAAGAACTTAGGACCTGGCTTGCAGAGGAGCAGATACCGCTAAAAATCGCAGTTGACGAGTCAATCAGAAAGTCAACCGACCCGCTCTTGGTTGCCAGAGAGCAGGCCGCGGACATAGCCGTGATCAAGGTGCAGCCCCTTGGCGGCATCCGCAGAGCCATGGCTATCGCGAGCGAGAGCGGGTTAGAAATAGTGGTCAGCTCTGCTCTCGAGACCTCCATTGGAATTAGCCACGGCCTTCACCTCGCTGCCGCAATGCCAAACCTGAATTACGACTGCGGCCTTGCGACTGCAGGGTTGCTTGGTGGCGATGTAGTCGAAGATCCTCTGTTTTCGGATGAGGGTGAAATTGAGTTGCGCGAGGTGAGCCCCAGTGAGGAACTACTCGAGAGGTATGCGGCCAGCGAGGAGAGAAAGGCCTGGTGGCTTGACAGGCTGGAGCGCTGCCTGAGGCTTCTAGAGTCCTGAGTAGACGTGAAGGCCTTTGAAGAAAAGGTTCACGATGGTGAAGTTAAAGATCACCGCTCCAAACCCGATTAGGCCCAGGACCGCGGCTCGTTTTCCAGTCCAGCCCCTGGTTGCCATGGCGTGGAGGTAACCGGCATAGACAACCCAAATGATGAAGGTCCAGACCTCCTTGGTGTCCCAGCCCCAATAGCGATGCCAGGCTCGCTCGGCCCAGATGGCACCCGCAATCAGAGTAAAGCTCCAAGCCACAAACCCAACCATGTTGAAGCGGTATGCAATGCGCTCTAGCTGCCTGAGGTCTGGAAACCTATCCATCAAAGCCTTGCCCACTCCGGCTGCCTTGATGAGGTAGAAGATGTGGAAGCCGGCGGCAATCGCGAAGAACCCGGTTGCCATGATTGCCACGACAACGTGAATGACCAACCAGTAGCTCTGCAGCGCAGGCATCAGGGTCTTTACCTCAACATAGAACAGGCTGACAGCCGCAAACAGGGTTACTAGAGAGAAGCCTGTGACGAAGGTTGCAACGTATCGAACGTCTTTGACCCTGAGCGAGATGAGGTAGATCGTCAGAATCATCAGAGCGCCTGAGATTGCAAACTCATACATGTTTGCCCATGGCACTCGCTGCGCAGCTATACCTCGCAATACGACACCAATGCCCAAAACGAGAGTTCCTGCAGCCAACACCCAGAAGCCATAGCGCTCGAATCGGGACTCACTTGGGTCATCCTTGAGCTTTGCTAGCTGGAAGGCGAACATCAGAAGCGCAACCGCCAAGAGACCCATCGCGGCTGACACAAACAGCAACGAAATCTGGGATAGCGGTTCGTTCAGGACAATGTTCAACTAGTCACCCTCAATCTCTCTGCGCAGATCTTCAATCAATTCATCGAGGCCGTCATCGTCGCCTCTGGCAAGTGCCGCGTATTCAATTTTGCCACCTGCTTGCCTCACCCAGACCCGCCTTCGACGAACACTCAGGGAAAACACAATTGCGATCAGCGCGATGAAGGCAAATATCAATATCCAGAGTCCACCAGGGTTGTATGCGACATCCAAAGATGCAAAGCGCTTGAGGCCATCAAACGAAATCGACCCGGCTCCGCCAGGCAACTCTGCTCTCTCCCCAACGCGCAGCTCTATTGCAGGGCTTGGCCCGTCACGTCCAGCAATGAGCTCCATGTCCGTTATGTCTAGGGCATAGACATTTCTGGGTATCCCTGCGTCGAGACCGAGGTCACCGAGGTAGACGTTCATGGTTAGCAGCGGGTCAATGGGGTCTGGATAAATCGATGTGTAGGCGCCGGATGCAAGCTCCTCTGCCGTTGGGTAGAAGAAGGCGATGATCCCGATCTGCTCAGGCAGGGCATCTGGTGCCTTGATTACCCCGAGCGAGGTCATGTTGGAATCCTGAGGCAAAAAGACAACTGGGCCAGAGAATGCGATGTTGCCAACCCCGTCATACAAAGTGATTACTGGAGCAAAGCCATTACCGGTGAGGAAGACATTTGCTCCGGGGGCCTCCAACGGAAAGTTCACACGGATATCGGAATTACTGGTGCTCTCACCATCGTCAAGGCTGACATTTGCAATGAAGTCGACTGGCTGGCCAAGATTCGCGGGGTTTCTTAGGTCATAGACGACCTGAAAGTCCTCCAGGGTCATTGAAAATGGCTGCAGCTCATTTTCATAGAAGAGTGGACCAGGAGAAAACGCATCGTAGCTTGCGAGGTTGTTCACGAAGGTATCGCCCTCTACCAAGACCCGCTGGCCCGAGAAGCTAAAGCCACCACCAATTCCAACCGCAATCAGTAGCAGCACGAGCGAGTAATGGAAAACCAGGTTTCCCGTCTCCTTGAGATAGCCCTTTTCGGCAGAGACTGAGTCCTCGAGCCTGCGAACCCTGAAACCCCTCGAGCGCAGCACCGACTCCGCCTTCGTTAGCTGCTCTGAATCATTCGAGAGGCTTAGGTAGGCGGGCATCCGCTCAAGCTTTTTCGGAGTCTCGACGGGCTTAGCGCGCAGGGCATTGAGATGCACCTGAGTCCTGGGCAGCACGCAGCCAACAAGCGAGACAAAAAGCAGGATGTAAATCGCGGAGAACCAAACGGATGTGTAGACATCAAACAGCTGCAGCGAGTCCAACAAAGCCGCAAACTCCGGCTGCTGATCAAAGTAAAGCCTCACACCATTTGGGTCGGCACTGCGCTGTGGGTAGAGAGAGCCCGGAATTGCCGCCAGGGCAAGAAGCAGAAGCAGGAAAAGCGCGGTGCGCATTGAAGTGAGCTGGCGCCAGAACCAGCGACCCCAGAACACCGGACTAAAGCGGGAGGATGAAGCCACTGTTCACCACCTGTAGCCAGTTTGTAAATTGCAACCAGAGGCCCGTTGCCATCAGAGTCCCTAGGACAACCAGCAGCGCACCACCAAAGATATTGACCTTGCGGATGTTTCGTTTGACCAGATCAACGCTCCTAGCCGCCCAACCAAAGCCTGCAGCCAGCAGTAGAAATGGGACGCCGATGCCAAGGGAGTAGACCGTGGCCAGGATTCCCCCGCGCACCGGGTCCCCGCTATCACTGGCGAGCACCAAAACAGCCGACAGAGTCGGTCCAATGCAAGGTGTCCAGCCAAGGGCAAAAACCACCCCAAGAAGTGGAGCCCCGATCAAGCCGGTCTTGGGGGTAACTGGGAGCTTCAGGGTCCGCTGGAAAATGCCAAGCTGCCCGATCATGGCAAGGCCAAAAAGAATGACCAGAATCCCAAGCACAACCTGAACCCAAAGGTTTCTGGTCAGGAACACCAGCGCGGCCGAGCCGGCAAGAACCCCCAAAGTCACAAAGACGGCCGTGAACCCTGCGACGAAAAGTGCGGTTCCGATGACCGCCTTTGACTTCACATTGGCGGATACATAACCCAGGTAACCAGGGACTAGCGGCAGCACACAGGGGCTTGCGAAGGTCACGATGCCGGCCAGCAAAGCGATTGGCACGGCCAAGAGCATCGAGCCTGAAAGAGCAATCTCCGACGGACTCATTCGCTCACCGTCTCAATTAGTTCTCGCAAGATTGACTTGTCGATGCGGCCAAGTATCCTCGCCGA
>JAYORB010000024.1:11443-13554 GCA_038123155.1 Aquiluna sp.
TCCGGGGCCTCGGCGCGACAGGGAGCGCAAGCCGCATACCACCAGTTCATGACGACCACGTAGCCAGCTAGGGATTCTGAGTTTAGGTAGGCGCCGCTCTCAGTGACGCCCTCCCAAGGCTCAAAGGTTGGCCTCTGATCCGTGGCGAATTCGGTGACAGTGCCGTCGCCCGCGATGTAGTTCTTGTTATCACCGGAGCGGAACTGCTCGGCTAAAGGATCTTGAGTGCAACCGGCTAGCAGCATCAGTGAGATTGCAGCCACTAAGGCCCTCCGCACCTAGATCAACCCCGCATGCTTTAGTCCCGGCTCTCGGTAATCAACCGGAACCAGCTTCCCGTCCACTACTTCAAATGATGTGATTGAAGAAAGAGAGCAGCGTCTATTTCTTGGGTTGTGAGGAAGCTTTAGCCCTTGAGCGCTGCGGTAGGTCATCCAGATCGGTAGCTGGTGAGAGACAAAAACGACATCGCCTGAATCAACACTCTCCCAACCTGCGAGCGCCGCCTTTGTCATGCGTGAGGCAATCTCTTGAAACGGCTCTCCCCAGCTTGGACGGCTGGGGTTATAGAGATGAATGGCAAGGGAGGGCTTTGCAATAAGTGCTTTTGGACCCATTGGATAGCCGCGCAGTTTGTTCCAGGGCTCGATGATGGCCTCTTCAATGACCGGCTCCAAGCCAAACTCACTTGCTACCGGAGCTGCAGACTGCCTGGTCCTCTCCAGTGGTGAAACGTAGAGCTTTGCAATAGCGCGGTTCATTCTGGCAAGCTCTTTGGCAGCCGCCTGAGCCATCTCATGTCCGAGATCGCTTAGGGGAAACCCGTCCAGGCGCTCGTAGAGCAGGCCTCGCGGATTAAACACCTCACCGTGTCTTACGAAGTGAAGGCGAGAGGCGGGCATACAACAAGTTTACCTTCGCTAAACTTGGCTTAAATCCGCACAGCTAGCCCCAAAGGACCCAAGAACTATGCTCAATCGCTCAAAGATCGGCGAACTCGCAAGCCAACAGGATGGTCCGGTAACAATCGGCGGCTGGGTGGAGACCCTTAGGGATCAAAAGCGCATCCAGTTCATCATCATTCGTGACGAGTCCGGAAGTGTTCAGGTCACCTACCCTCGTCCGAGCGAGGAGGATGCTCTCGCCGATCAAGTTTCGGCACTTACTCACGGTAGTTTCGTGATTATCAAGGGCCAGCTAAAGCACGATGAGCGCGTGAAGCTGGGCGGAATTGAGATTCTTCTAGAGGAACTAGAGGTAGTTTCATCCTCCCTCCCAGACAGCCCAATCGCTGAGGACACTTCAATCGACAAGAGGCTGGACTGGCGCTTCATCGACTTCCGCAGACCGGAGCTAAACCTGATGATGCAGGTTCAGACCACCATCGAGCAGGCCTGGAGAGAGCACTGGTTGGCAAATGACTTCGTAGAGATTCACTCGCCAAAGCTCATGGCCTCCCCCTCTGAATCTCACGCCGAGCTTTTCAAGCTCGAATACTTTGAGGGACACGCGTATCTTGCCCAGTCCCCGCAGTTTTATAAGCAGATGGCCATGAGCGCAGGCCTCAATAGGGTCTTCGAAATCGGACCGGTATTTAGAGCTGACCCATCCTTCACCTCTCGTCACGCAACAGAGTTCGTGTCCATCGACATGGAGATGAGCTGGATTGACTCTCACGAGGATGTTATGAGTTTCCAAGAAGAGCTGATGGTGAGGGCAATCACCGCAGTGAAGGAAAAGCATGGCGAGAGAATCAAGGAACTCTTCGACATAGACATCGAGGTTCCCACAACCCCGTTCCCTAGAATCCCCCTCGCCGAGGCACACGAGATCATCGAAAAGCGCGGCTACAAGGTCCCAAGAACCGATGGCGATCTAGACCCCGAGGGTGAGCGTCAGATCTCGCAGTATGCCAAGGAGGAGCTGGGCCACGACTTTGTCTTTCTTACCGACTACCCCAAGCACATCAGACCCTTCTACCACATGCGCCATGAGGACAACGAGACCCTTACCAAGAGCTACGACCTGATCTGGAAGGGAACTGAGATCACGACCGGAGCCCAGCGCGAGCACCGCATTGAAGTACTTGAGGCGCAGGCAAAGGACAAGGG
>JAYORB010000025.1:0-12973 GCA_038123155.1 Aquiluna sp.
CTCTTTTGGCCTCGTAGCTCAGTGGATAGAGCAACGGTTTCCTAAACCGTGTGTCGGAAGTTCGATTCTTCTCGGGGCCACTTAGGCAGCTTGCTGCTGCAAAGCCAAGAACTCCTGCCACTGTGGCATTGGCTTTTCTGCTCCTCGAACGCTCCAGACCAGACCCGTTGGCATCTTGGGTGTTACCCGGAGCTCCCAACCCATTTCTTGCGGCGTCTTGTCGCTCTTTGCGTTGTTGCACCTCAGGCAACAGGCAACCAGGTTCTCCCAGCTGTCCTGTCCGCCCCTAGATTTGGGAATCACGTGGTCAATGGTGTTCGCGCTCTTGCCGCAGTAGCCACAGCGGTGACCATCTCTGCGCAGCACGCCTCGTCTTGAGACCGGGACCCTACGCGAGTTTGGAATCCGAACGTAGCGCTGGAGCAGAATCACAGCGGGCATGTCGAACTCTTGGCTGGCGCTACGCACCACCTCGCCTCCGATTCCGGCTAGCACGGTTGCTTTTTGATTGAGGACCAGTACGAGTGCCCTCTTGAAGGAAACGACCGCTAGCGGTTCGTAGCCTGCATTCAGTACGAGTGTGCGCAAGATGTTCTCCTATCGAATTCGCCCACACGGCTTGTGAGTATTCGGTATCGACCCCGGAAACAAAAAACGCGCCGCAAAAATGCGACGCGCGGTTTTCTCCGGCATGGGTATGCAGGGGTGTTGGTGGAGATGGATCCAGTTGCCATGCCTGGCTTGCATGTCTAGTGGCACTTCACCGCCCCTTCCCATGAAGGTCAATACTTGTAAAAGAGATTAAGTGGGTAAAAGCGAAACCCGCGTTAGAAACGCGGGCCTATTTAGGTGAACTTTTGGGGTTAGTTTTGGATGTCAGCAAGCTTCACGATGTGGAAACGATCGGTGAAGATTGGCGCTAGCTTCACTCGGTCTCCCGGCTGTGGAGCGTGATAGAAATTGCCGTTGCCCGCGTAGATACCGTTGTGGCTGTAGTCGTTGAATACAACGATGTCACCAGGTACTGCTTCCTCAATTGGAACCCGCTCCGCATAACGTGCCTGCTGGTAAACGCTGTGAGGAAGCTCAATTCCAAACTGGGAGTAGACGAAAAGCACAAGCCCGGAGCAGTCAATGCCATTGGGGGTCTGACCACCGAAGACGTAAGGAGTCCCGACCACCTCTGCAGTTGCCTTCATGATGTTTGCACTGGTGATCTCGGAGAATCTTGGGCTCTCTAGATAGTCCTTGGCCAGAGGTCCGCGGTAGCGCTGTGAAGAGCGCTTCACCTCAAACTCTGAGGCATCGGCCGGCTGGTACTCACCCCTGGTAAAGGAAACCGCCCTCACCGTAGCGACTGAGAGTCCCTGGGATGGGGCGGAGAGCTGGACCATTTCATTAGAGGTTGTAAGTCCCGAGATGGCGGTCGCCTCTGGAGAAAAACCGTAAGAGGGAAGTGCGAAGGTTGCCATCAGACCGGTTGCGGAAATCATGGTCCAGAAAGAGCGCAAGGTGCGACGAGCCGAGACCATGCTCTGGGCGCGCTCTGCTTTTCTTATCTCTTTGCGAGATGGCCTTGCATCAGCTGAAGCTGAACTCAAAAGGAATCCTCCGAGAAGTTTTTCCGAACTTCTAACCAAAAAAGTATAACTAGATAGTGCCCTGTTCACACAAAAACAGATGCTGCCCTATCGAGTCGTCAACCAGCAGTCCCTCTTGACGCCCGGCGGCTGTAAGAAGCTTCTCACCAGGTCGAATTACCAGGCTCGTTGCCACCTTCGGCAGCAGACCCAACTGCCTTAGCTGGCCCAGAAAACTTGGGTCTAGCTGAAGCGGCTCTCCAATGCGGCAAAGCTCATACTCGCCTCCTGTTAGCTCGCTCAGCGGCCGGCAGCCCTTGACCTCGGGTGCTGGGAGACCAAGTAGCTCAAGGCCAGGAATCGGCATTCCAAAGGGAGAGTGCGTTGGGTTATCGAGAATCTCCAGCAACCTCCGCTCAACGGCTTCGCTCATCACGTGCTCCCAGCGGCAGGCCTCCTCATGCACAGACTCCCAGTCGAGGCCAATGACCTCAACGAGCAGCAGCTCAGCAAGTCGATGCTTGCGCATTACCTCGATCGCTGTGAGGCGGCCCTCATCTGTGAAGTTGAGTTGGCGGTCCTGCTCGACTTTGAGGAGCCCATCGCGCTCCATCCGCGCAACTGTTTGGGAGACGGTGGGCCCGGAGTGGTCGAGGCGCTCGGCAATGCGAGCGCGCATGGGAGTGATGCCCTCCTCCTCAAGCTCCAAGATCGCCTTGAGATACATCTCGGTTGTGTCGATTAGGTCAGTCATCTAATTTCCTGTGGCTATAGAAGAACACTAATAAAGCCGGAGGCTAAACTTACCGCCATGGCCCAGATTGTGATCCCAGAGAACCTAAAACCAAAAGACGGCAGGTTTGGCTGTGGTCCATCAAAGATGCGCCCCGAGCAGCTCAATAGCTTTGTGAAGTTTGCTAGCGAACACATGGGCACCTCTCACCGCCAGATGCCGATTCGCAACCTGGTGGGCGAGCTCAAGGACGGCCTCGTACAGCTATTTAGAGCTCCTGATGGCTATGAGGTCATCCTGGGTAACGGAGGAGCTTCCGCATTCTGGGATGCCGCCACCTACTCACTCGCGGAGCGCAAGGGTCAGGCCCTGGTTCACGGCGAGTTTGGAAGTAAGTTTGCAAAGATTCTTGGCGCTCCCTGGCTAGACAGCCCGACGGTAGTTTCGGCCGAACCCGGCACCCGAGGAGAACTGGTTGCTGAGGCGGGAGTTGACGTCTATGCCTACCCCCACAACGAAACCTCGGCGGGAGTCGTTGCCCCCGTGAAGCGGGTGGTTGGCGCGGACGAAGATGCGCTGATGCTTACGGACGCAACCAGTGCCGCTGGTGGTATTGACTTTGAGCTCAGTGAGACCGATGCCTACTACTTCGCCCCGCAGAAGAACTTCGCCTCCGACGGCGGGCTCTGGTTGGCAATGGTCTCGCCTAAGGCGATTGCTCGAATCGAGAAAGTTGCCGCCTCAGACAGGTATGTCCCTAACATTCTCAGCTTGAAGCTTGCACTGGATAATTCGCGCGATAACTACACGCTCAACACCCCAGCGCTAGCGACCATCTTCTTCATGAACGAGCAGGTGAAGTGGATCAACCAAAACGGAGGTCTCAGGTGGGCGGACGCAAGGACCAAGCAGAGCTCCCAGCTGCTCTTTGATTGGGCCGAGCGCACAGAGATAACTCATGCCTTTGTCGAGAACCCTGAGCACCGTTCGCAGGTAGTAGCGACAATCAACTTTGATGAGAGCGTCGATGCCCTAGAGGTCGCAGGGATCCTGAGAGCAAACGGCATCGTTGACACCGAGCCTTATCGAAAGCTCGGCAAGAACCAGCTGAGGATTGCAACCTTTGTCTCAATCGAACCGTCCGATATCGAGGCGCTTATCGAGTGCATAGATTACGTGCTGGAGAGAATGTGAAGCTTTTCGTCCGCCACGTAGAGCGCAAACCCGACCCTGAGCCGGTAAACGTAAATCAGAAGCTAGTCGTCTTTATCGGAACCGGAGTCTGGGTCGTCGTTCTTATCGTCCTGCTCGCGTTTTACCAGTCGCTTGCGGACGCGGGTCTTCTTTGGTGGCTCCACACCGCCATCGTTGGCATCCTGCTCGGCGGTGTCGCCTACCTCATGGTCAGAAACAACTGAGCCCATCTCGCTAATCAAGGCATCGGCCTCGGCATCAGTCTTTGCTCTGCCCTCCTCACGGAGCTGGCGCCTGAATTCCTTTAGCCGCTCCGACCAGGGCACCCACTCGGGAGCGAGCTTGGCGTCGGGACCGGCGACCATATTGATCTCGGAGATAGTTGCGGCCTTGCGCTTGTCAGGCTGAGTGAGAGTAACGACCCAATGCCATCCTGAGTAGCCCTTGGCGGTCGATTCGAAGTGGAGCTCCACGACGCCTTTGACTTCCTCACTCTGCGAGAGGAACTTCCCAAAGCTGCCCTCGGAAAAGTCATGCAGGGCAGAGGTTGCCAGAGTTACTAGCTTGTTATCCTTCGAGCTCATCTGCCACTCGTCTCAGTAGCTGCGCCACCTTGCGTCCGTGGGTTTCCTCTGGATATTTGCCACGCTTTAGGTTTCCACCAATTTGGTCGAGGAGCCTGATTAGATCCTCGGTAATCACAGCTAGATCCTCCGCTGGTTTTCGCCCAACAGAGGAGAGCGTTGGGACTTCGAGAATCCTCAGAGAGAGCGCCTGGGCTCCCTTGCGGCCATCGACAATGCCGTACTCGACCCTCGTGCCGGGTCTAATGGTTGCGCTTCCCTGAGGAAGTGCAGAGGCATGCAGGAATACCTCGGTGCCATCATCGCCCGCAATGAAACCGAAGCCCTTGTCGTCGTCAAAAAATTTGACCTTGCCTGTTGGCATTTTTCCCACTTTCAACTGAACCGAGGCAAGTGTAGTCGAAAGGCTTAGGCTTGTCTGATGGCCAAAAACAACAATCCACGCCGCCTCGAGCAGGTGCTCGGCGCCATGGCCGTGGGTGTTATTGGTTTGTCAGTTATCTCAATTCTCACCACCCTGTTGATGGTTTTCTTTGGAGCCGAAAATCTGCCCGTGATTCTGGCTCAGCTGCCGCTCATTGGTTTGCCAGTTGGATTCCTCATAATCATTGCGATGCTCGTGGCAGCAATCATTAGGCGCTCGCGCGAGGCCAGGGACTAATTGAGTTCAATACTCAGCCTCGCGGGCAAGCTAAGGGAACTCTCACCAAACGAGCTCCAGCAGGTCCTTGCAGACATGGTTGGAAACTCAGCGGGTTGTAAGGACCTCTTCGATCTCTCTCGCCTACTGCTAACAGGTCGTGAGCTGGAATCTCGCATCCGCAAACTACCGGCTAAGGACCTAGAGCTGCTTGCGTCAGGCAAGAGTTCAAAGAACCTTCAAGCTAGCTATCTCGCCGACGCCAAGCCATTCCCAGAAACCACCGAAGCGCTGGAGCGAATCGAGCCCGGGAAGAGGCCGAGGCTGGATGTTGCAGGTAGCAACCTCTCCGCCTACGAGACCGTGCTCTGCCTCACAGAAATTCACTATGCGCTCGAGCAGCATTGGTTTGATGTCATGAAGACAGGTCTTCGGGCTCAGGATGCAAAGTTGGTCGCCGAGAAGCTCAAATGGCAGAGCAAGGATGTGCAGCTGCGCTTCCGCCTTGCGATGCGTGCTGGCCACGTGTCCGAGCACCTTGGCCGCTGGGTAACCACCGAGGTGGGTCAAAAGTGGCTAACCAAAACCAGAGAGCAGGCGCTCAGCCAGCTGATCGAGAGTATTTGGGATCTGCCTCCTGTCAAACTCTCTGAGGGCCCAATCATCGATCAACTCTTGGGCGCATTTCCGCTCATGGTTACCAGCAGCCTCGCTGTCTTGGAGTTCGGACCCACCCTAGGACTGCTTGATGGCCAGACTGCCCTAAAACCAATGACACTGGGCTCGAAGGGGGCAGCAAAAGAGATTGCCAAGAATCTTCCAGTTGCCGAGGATCGATTGATTGTTCAGGGAGACCTTTCTATTGTCTGCCCGTCCCCACTCACCGCCAAGCTCCATAAGCAGCTCGACTCCTTTGCCGATAGTGAGGACCTCGGGCTGGCGTCCAGGTTCCGGCTCAGTGCGCTTTCACTCTCGCACCACCTAGAGACAGGTGGCAGCCTAAGAGACGTTCGGAAGACACTGGCCGACCTAAGTGGCAAAAGCCTCCCGCAACCGGTTGAGTATCTGCTCAGCGAGGTCGAGGCCAAGTTCGGAAGGCTAACCGTAACCAGGAGCGGCGAGACGACAATTGTCAGCTCGACCGATGAGATCTTGCTGACCCAGATCAAGAACGAGCGAGCGCTCAACCACCTAAGCCTCGCTGGTTCCTCAGGTGCTCTTCGTAGCCCTAGCTCAGTTGAGCTTTGCTATTTTTCACTTCGCGATGCCGGTTACGCAGCGGTAATGCTTGATGAAAATAAACGAATTGTCTCCCCCAGGTTCACAGCATCATTAGCCCTCGAGGTTCAAAGTGACGATGAGCTAGCAGCCCGGGCAAAGGGCCTACTGAGCGGTGAGAAGACTGCAGCTGACCCATCGGATGTCCTGAGGCAACTGGAGTTTGCTCTGAAGAACAAGCTAAAAGTCCAGCTCAAGATTGAACTACCTAATGGCATTGAAGAGGAATTCCTGCTGACTCCGCTTGGGCTTGGTGCAGGAAGGCTCAGAGGGCGAGACGAGGAGCGTCAGGCAGAGCGGACGCTACCGGTCTCAAGAATCAAGTCAGTCGTGCTCAGTTAGGCTTAATCGATGTCTCCAGGCCCCCTAATTGTCCAGTCCGATAGGACCGTGCTGCTTGAGACCGACCACCCGAAAGCAGCCGATGCCAGGCACGAGCTCGCGATATTTGCTGAGCTGGAACGAGCTCCTGAGCACATCCACACCTACCGCATTACCAGGCTCGGTCTCTGGAACGCCAGAGCCGCTGGCCATGATGCAGACTTCATAATCGATTCACTAACTCGCTGGTCAAAGTTTGAGCTTCCCCAGGGAGTAGTAAGCGAGATCCGTTCGACCATTGATCGCTTTGGCAAGCTTGTGATCACTCGCGATGACGAGGGTCTGTTACTGGTATCTGATTCGCAGGCAGTGATGGCTGAGGTGAGCAGCAACAAGAAGGTTTCGGAGCTATTGACCGAGCGGGTGGAATCTGGCTTTCGGATCCAACCTTGGGCTAGGGGGCAGCTCAAGCAGCAGCTACTAAAGCTTGGTTGGCCTGCCGAGGACACCGCCGGCTTCACCCCGGGGACTCCCTATGAAATCAGTCTGGCTGAATCAGATTGGGAGCTTAGGGATTATCAAAAACAGGCTGTTGAGAAGTTCCAAGCGGGAGGCTCTGGAGTGGTCGTTCTGCCCTGTGGAGCGGGGAAGACTCTAGTGGGCGCCGCAACCATGTCCGAGCTCAAGAGAAACACTTTGATTCTTGTTACCAACACTGTTGCAGCAAGGCAGTGGCGTGACGAGCTACTTGCCAGAACCACCCTCACAGAGGAGGACATTGCTGAATACTCGGGGTCCTCTAAAGAGCTGGCACCAGTAACGATTGCCACCTACCAAATTCTCACCACGAAGCGAAAAGGAGAGTTTGCCCACCTCGCGCTCTTGGATGCCCGTGACTGGGGCCTCATTATCTATGACGAGGTGCACCTTCTCCCTGCACCTATTTTCAAGATGACCGCTGATCTTCAGGCAAGACGAAGGCTTGGTCTCACTGCCACTCTGGTCAGAGAGGATGGTAGGGAATCGGATGTCTTCTCACTCATTGGCCCGAAGCGCTTTGACGCTCCCTGGAAAGAGATTGAGGCCCAGGGCTACATAGCTCCGGCCGAGTGCTTTGAGGTGAGGGTCGAGCTGCCGGACGAGGAGCGAATGGAATATGCGATAGCCGACGGAGACAACCGCTTCCGTATTGCGGCAACCGCGAAGGCCAAGATTCCCCTCATGAAAAAGATCTTGGAAAAACACGATGGCGAGCCAACGCTAATCATTGGTCAGTATCTCGACCAGATAGATGAGGTTGCAGAGCTACTCTCCATCCCCAAGCTAACTGGTCAAACACCCGTCGACGAGCGCGAGCAACTCTACAGAGACTTCCGTACTGGAAAGCTCAATGCGCTAATCGTAAGCAAGGTTGCCAACTTCTCCGTAGACCTACCAGAGGCTTCAGTTGCCATACAAATCTCCGGAGCCTTTGGCTCAAGACAAGAGGAGGCGCAGCGGCTGGGGAGGCTCCTCAGGCCAAAGCAGGATGGCCGAACCGCCCAGTTCTACACATTGATTGCCAGGGACACCCTGGAGCAGGACTTTGCGCAAAACCGCCAGCGCTTTCTCGCGGAGCAGGGCTACTCCTATGAGATTCTGGACAGCAGCTCGATTTAGTCCAGACAACTCTCAGAAAACTTCCAGCTAACAGGATAAGAATTCTCAGTATGGAAAACCTCAGGGTATTAGTAGTAGATGACGAGCCAAACATTAGAGACCTGCTCTCGGCCAGTTTGAGATTTGCGGGTCACCAGGTTGCGACGAGCCCAAACGGCACCGACGCAATCACCAAGATTGTTGACACCCAACCGGACATTGTTCTGCTGGACGTGATGCTTCCTGACATCTCTGGCTTCGGTGTCACCAAGAAGATTCGAGGCATGGGGATTGACGTGCCGATCCTGTTCTTGACCGCGAGAGACGATACTGAGGACAAGATTGCTGGGCTCACGGTCGGCGGTGACGACTATGTAACCAAGCCATTCAGCCTCGATGAGATCATGGCCCGGATTAGTGCAATCATGCGCAGAACGGGTAAGGACGGCTCAAACCCGTCTCACATCCAGGTCGGCGAGCTCGAGATCAACGAGGACGCGCACGAGGTCACCGTAAACGGGACGCCCGTCGAGCTCTCCCCCACTGAGTACCAGCTGCTGCGCTATCTTGCCACCAACCCAAACCGGGTCCTCACCAAGGCTCAGATTCTTGACCATGTCTGGGAGTATGACTTCAATGGAGAGATGGGCATCGTCGAGAGCTACGTTTCTTACCTCCGAAAGAAGCTCGATCCCATTTCAACCGAGCCGCTCATCATCACCAAGCGTGGCGTCGGCTACATGATTCGAAGCCCCAAGGCGTAGGCGTTTGAAGAATCGACTCTTAGCAGCCTGGGAGCGCATCTCCCTAAGGGCCAAGCTCACCACCTTGAGTGTGGGGCTCATCGGCCTGCTGCTAAGTGTCTCTTCTGCCGGAACGGTGGCGCTACTTAGCACCTATCTCCAGCAGAACACCGACAATCTGCTCATTGCCACCGCCAACCAGCTTCGCGAGGAAAACCCGCTTCGTATCGAGATCCGGGTTGCAACCGGTGATCTCACGCTTCCGGCACTTCCAAGCGATTACTACATCGCCATCCTGGACGCAGATGGCCAACAGTTCTTGGGGCTGGTGTCCTCCACAGGTGGTAATCGAACTGTGCCGAATCTCACGAGCCTTGACATCGAGGCGGTCCTTGAAACCGGCGGCGTCCCCTTCGATGCCGAGGTGGAGGACCCAAACGGCCCCGACCGCGACTGGCGCATGATTGCCCAGCCGCTTCTTAGAGCAAACGGCTCTGTCGTCGTAGCGCTACCAACTAACACCAACCGTCAGATCATCGCGGAGTATGGAGTGATTGGCGGGAGGTTTGGAATCTTCCTGCTGGTCCTGTCTGGGCTAAGTATCTGGCTGACAATCACGGGAGCTCTTAGGCCACTGAAAGAAGTGGAGAGGACCGCTGAGTCGGTGCAGAGCGGTAAGTTCTCCTCGCGACTTGTCCAGCGCCATGGGAAGACCGAGATTGGAAGGCTCAATAAAGCTCTCAACCTGATGCTCGACTCGATTGAGGGAGCAGTGAAGGGTAAAGACAAGACGCTGGAGCAAATGCGCAGGTTTGTCTCCGATGCTAGCCACGAGCTCAGAACCCCGCTCGTAACGGTTCGCGGCTATGCAGAGCTCTATCGCATGGGAGCCATCAAAAACAAAAAAGACCTCGCAGAGGCTATGAGCCGAATAGAGAGCGAAGCTGTGCGAATGTCCGGTCTTGTCGAGTCCCTGCTAACCCTGACTCGCATGGACGAACTAGAAAACCTAAAGCGGAAAGACTGTGACCTCATTGAGATCGCAAGGCAAAGCATCAAAGACGTTTCGGTCACCAACCAGAAAGTCAGCTTCCGCCTGGCCACCAGTGAGGATGAGCTAATCCACTCCCTAGATGAAGACCGCATCAAGCAGGTGCTGACAAATCTCCTTGCCAACGCCTCCCGCTTTGCTCCGGATTCCTCAGAGGTAACTCTAGAAATTTCCAAGGAGGACGCCATAACAGTAAAAGTCATTGACAGGGGTGAAGGCATCGATGATTCCCTCAAAGAGAAGGTATTCGACCGCTTTTACCGTGCTGACAACTCTCGCAACCGGGAGACCGGAGGCTCTGGTCTTGGGCTTGCGATTGCTAAGTCAATTGTCGAAGCTCACGATGGCAAAATCTGGGTTGAGGACACCCCGGGTGGTGGCGCAACATTCGTCGTTGAGCTAGGTAGCTAGGCCAGAAATAAGAAACGGGGTGGCAATTGCCACCCCGCATCTTTTTTTGAACTTTTAGAAGTCCATGCCTGCACTTGGGTCGGCAGGCATTGGAGCTGCTGGCTCTGGCTTCTCAGCCACAACAGCCTCAGTGGTTAGGAACAGACCTGCAATTGAGGCTGCATTCTGCAGCGCACTGCGGGTCACCTTCACTGGGTCGTTGATGCCGGCCTTGAGCATGTTTACATACTCGCCAGTTGCAGCGTTCAGGCCCTCGCCGTCAGGAAGGTTAGCAACCTTCTCTGCAACAACGCCTGGCTCGAGGCCCGCGTTGATGGCAATCTGCTTCAGCGGAGCTGAGATAGAGGCGGACACGATCTGAGCACCTGTTGCCTCATCGCCCTTGAGCTTGAGACCTGCGAATGCAACCTTGCCAGCCTGGAGAAGAGCAACACCACCACCGGCGACGATGCCTTCCTCAACTGCAGCCTTTGCGTTGCGGACTGCGTCCTCAATGCGGTGCTTGCGCTCCTTGAGCTCAACCTCTGTTGCAGCACCTGCCTTGATCACTGCAACTCCGCCAGCCAGCTTGGCAAGACGCTCCTGCAGCTTCTCACGGTCGTAGTCGCTGTCGGTGTTCTCGATCTCGCGGCGGATCTGCTCGACGCGTCCCTTGATCTGCTCTGCGTCGCCCGCGCCCTCAACGATGGTGGTCTCGTCCTTGGTGATTACTACCTTGCGAGCCTTACCCAGCATTGCGAGCTCGGTGTTCTCTAGCTTGAGGCCAACCTCCTCGGCGATTACCTGACCGCCGGTGAGGATTGCGATGTCCTGAAGCATTGCCTTGCGACGGTCACCAAAGCCTGGAGCCTTGACGGCGACTGACTTGAAGATTCCGCGGATCTTGTTCACTACCAGAGTTGCAAGGGCCTCGCCCTCGATGTCCTCGGCGATGATGAGAAGTGGCTTACCGGCCTGCATGACCTTGTCAACAACAGGCAGAAGGTCCTTCATGTTGGAGATCTTGCTGTTGGCGATTAGGACGTAGGCGTCCTCGAGAACTGCTTCCTGACGGTCGGGGTCGGTAACCATGTATGCGGACACGTATCCCTTGTCAAAACGCATACCCTCGGTTAGCTCTAGCTGGATGCCGAAGGTGTTGGACTCCTCAACGGTTACAACGCCCTCTTTGCCGACCTTGTCGATGGCCTCGGCGATGATCTCACCGATTGCACTGTCACCAGCCGAGATGGATGCGGTTGCAGCGATCTGGTCCTTGGTCTCAACCGGTACTGCCATCTTGAGCAGGGCCTGGGTAACGGCCTCGGAGGCCTTGTCGATACCGCGCTTGAGGCTGATTGGGTCAGCACCTGCGGCTACGTTGCGGAGACCTTCCTTGACTAGCGCCTGGGCTAGGACGGTTGCGGTGGTGGTTCCATCACCAGCTACGTCGTCGGTCTTCTTTGCTACTTCCTTGACGAGCTCGGCACCAATCTTCTCGAATGGGTCGGAGAGCTCAATCTCCTTGGCGATGGAAACGCCGTCGTTGGTGATGGTGGGTGCGCCCCACTTCTTCTCGAGCACCACATTGCGACCGCGAGGTCCAAGGGTTACCTTGACGGTGTCGGCCAGAATGTTGAGGCCGCTCTCGAGACCACGACGTGCCTCTTCATCGAAGTTAATAAGTTTTGCCATTTGGGTTTCTCCCGTTTGCACTAAGACTTGTATTAGCACTCACGATGTGAGAGTGCTAACTAAAGTTTTAGCACTCTCGGGCCCAGAGTGCAAGCGGAAGAAGGGCGTGTTTTTACACGCCCTTCAGCCAAATGGGTTTTAGAGGACTGTTACGTTCTCGGCCTGAAGGCCTTTGTCACCGGTCTTCACCTCAAACTCAACGCGCTGTTCCTCTTTGAGTTCGCGGTATCCGTCTGTCTGAATCGCTGAGAAGTGAACGAAGACGTCTGGTCCGTCGTCCTGAGTGATGAAGCCGAAACCCTTCTCAGAGTTGAACCACTTAACGGTTCCTTGTGCCATTGTTGCTCCTGATGCTCATTCCACAGATGTAAGTCACCCGTGCATCGGGCTCAACCTCGGTCAAAACTCGACACGCACAGCCTAACTGGGAAGTGCTTCGCAATGAAAGTAGTTATTCGAAGGTTATAGACAGCATGGAGAGCGAGAAGATGAACTACGAAGTGTTCAAGACCGACGAACAATGGCGCCAGGAGCTCAGCGACTTCGAGTATCACGTGCTGCGAATGGCCGGCACGGAGCGCGCTTACACCGGTGAGCTTCTCGAAGAAAAGCGGAGCGGTAGTTACCACTGCCGCGGCTGCGATGCGTTTTTATTTGAATCCGACACCAAGTTTGACTCGCACTGCGGTTGGCCCAGCTTCTATAAACCGCAGGGAAATGAGGCCATCGAATACATTGAGGACCGCTCACACGGCATGGTTCGCACAGAGGTGCGCTGCTCTAAGTGTGGCTCCCACCTAGGTCACGTATTCGATGATGCCCCGCAGACCCCCACCGGAGATCGCTACTGCATCAACTCCGTGAGCATCACCTTCAAGCCGGCCAGCTAGCGCCCGAGCCCTTTTCTCCAAGCCGTAAAGCTCCTCACGGTGCCCGCCTGGGGAATCGCTAGCCAAGGATAAGGATGGACTTGGGCGAGCTTGCGAAACTTCCTAAAGGAAGGCACCGGTGCATAGGTAACAGCAACCTCATTTGCCTGGGTAAATTCAACCGGGTCGCCAATGTACACCTTCAAGTCTCGTCGCCGGCTCAAATCCGCCAGTGTCTCTAGGTAGAAACCGATTCG
>JAYORB010000026.1:0-12839 GCA_038123155.1 Aquiluna sp.
GTTCTAACAATGTCCTCATAGAGCCCGAGCTTCGAGCGGAGTCTCCGAACGTGAACGTCAATGGTCCTAAAGTTCGGTGTGGCCTCGCCGCAGCGCTCAGAGATGGACGCGATCGTCTCACGCGTGACTGTCTCGCCTTCGTTTTCAATGAGAAGTGCGAGCAGCTCATACTCCTTGCAGGTCAGCGGGGCGTGAGTGCCATCGACAAAGACCTTCTTGCGGCTGAGGTCAACAACAACGCCCCTGGCTGCCTCGACCTCTTCGGGCTCTGGCTTCGCAGCTCGCACTGCCCTTGGTTCTCCTAGGGCAAGCCTGGTTATGTCGATTGCCCTTCCGCTTGCGTCCTCAGGCGCAATCGCTAGAGCTGCGTATGTGTCATTTGCTGCTGCCGGGACTAGCTCTGCGAGTTTCCCCTTGAGGGCAGATGCGATATCCGCGAGGGTGAGGCCTGCTTCCTGAGCCTGCTGCTCAGTTATACCTACATAGAGTGCGAAGCCCTTGGCCTCGGTCTGCTTTTTGGTTGCTGTTGTCATTTTTTATGAGTCCTTTGTGTGTGCATGGAATTTGGGTGCACGAATCACGTGCGTTTGTTGGGGTGCTGGTGCCTAATTGCTAATCAGTAAGCAAGGTTGATTAGCGGCACATGCGCATGCACATGCACATTGCCATCGAGCAGGAGAAGGCGGCGCCTGTGGCGCTCATCTCGACTGATCGACTACTCATTGCACTAAATAATGGGCCAATAGCCCTGCGTGTGTCAAATTCTTACGCTTTATTACGGACCTCTTAGACCCTGGCTAGGAGCCACTCAAAGAGGTCCTCTTCAACCTCGCTCTTGCAAAGATCATTGAGTAGCTCGTGGTGTCCGCCGGGGTAGATCTTGAGCTCTTTGTCCGGACTTGCAATTGCCTGGTGAAGGCCCATGGAGTTTAGGTGCGAGGTTGAGGTGTCCTTGTTTCCGTGGATGATCAGCGTAGGCGCCTTCCAATTATCGGTTGCGGCCCAAACCTGGTCCGAGACCTCAAGCACCGTCTTTGCGACGAGGTTTTTTGCCTTTCCCTCATAGAAGAGCTCGTCTTTTTGCACCTCTGCCAAAAAAGCCTTGTCTCTTGAAAGAGCCTCGATTCCCGGCCTTGGAAGTGGCATGGGAGCGCCTGGAGCAAGCCTGGTCGAGACTGATGCCAGGATTCGCTCCCAGCGCTTCGAAGGAGTCTGCATGGCTGCGGAGCTGATCACTGCAGCCGAAATGTTTCCGCGCTCGCGAACGATGCTGGCGGCAGTGATAAGCCCCCCGAGGGAGTGGCCATAGAGAACGGTTGGGAGTCCGACAGGTAGACGGGAGCGAGCCTGAAGGTGGAGAGCAACGCCCTGGTTGACATCAACCAGTCCACGCTCACCTGCTGTCCGACCGTGGCCGGGAAGATCAAAGGCATAGACGTCGATGCCCTGCTGGTTGAGCTTTGGGATTAGTTCGCTATGGAAAGTGAGATATCGCTCTGAATACTCCCCTAGACCGTGCATCAATAAAAGCTGCGCCCTTGGGCTTGCCGACTTCCAAGTGAAAGCCGCTACCGGAGCGCCGATGTCCCATGTAGCCATGAGTAAAGGCTAGAACAACCTCATGCCAAACTCGTAGCTGCCTCTCCGAAATGATGCAGCACATCGCTAGTAAATATTTCTGAGGCTGTCTGGTGGGCTAACCTATAGGTATCTATGCGCCCAGCGTCGCGCGAGCTACTTCTTTAGCTAAGGATTAAAACCAATGAGTGAAACAGCAAACATCGGTGTCGTTGGGCTCGCCGTGATGGGATCAAACCTTGCACGCAACCTCGCCTCGAGAGAGGGCAACAGGGTTGCCATCTACAACCGCAGTGTTGAGAAAACCAACCAGCTAACTAGTGAGCATCCCGAGGCAAACTTCGTCTCCAGCGAGACCATTGATGACTTTGTGGCCTCTCTCGCAAAGCCAAGAACCGCAATCATCATGGTTCAGGCAGGTGCTGGGACCGACGCCGTAATCAGCCAGCTGACGGAAAGATTTGAGAAGGGCGACATCATCGTTGATGGCGGTAATGCCCTCTACACAGACACCATGAGGCGCGAGAAAGAGGTCTCGGCCAAAGGCATCCACTTCGTTGGTGCAGGTATCTCAGGTGGTGAAGAGGGTGCCCTCAAGGGACCATCGATTATGCCCGGAGGAACCAAGGAGGCCTACGCAACCCTGGGCCCAATTCTTGAGTCAATTGCTGCGATTG
The DNA here is from genome assembly GCA_038123155.1 of Aquiluna sp. Lineage (GTDB taxonomy): Bacteria > Actinomycetota > Actinomycetes > Actinomycetales > Microbacteriaceae > Aquiluna. The sequence goes on from JAYORB010000026.1 coordinate 2,256, forward strand.
CTGAGGGTGAGCCGTGTGTTACTCACGTTGGCTCCGATGGCGCCGGGCACTTTGTGAAGATGATTCACAACGGCATCGAATACGCAGACATGCAGCTGATCGCCGAGGCCTACGACATGCTCCGCCAGGCTGGTGGATTTTCCCCTGAGGAGATCGCAGATATCTTCTCGGAGTGGAACAAGGGCGAGCTCGAGAGCTACCTAATTGAAATCACAGCTGAGGTTCTAAAGCAGAAGGATGAAAAGACCGGCAAGCCACTTGTTGATGTCATCTTGGATGCCGCAGGCAGCAAGGGCACAGGTGTCTGGACCGTGCAGACAGCCCTTGACCTTGGTACCCCGGTCTCCGGGATTGCAGAGGCTGTTTTTGCTCGTTCGCTTTCCGCCCAGTCGGCACAGCGCGCTGGAAAGCCAGAGCTTCCAGCCGCCAACCAGGTATGGGCGGTTGAAGACAAGCCAGCTTTTGTTGAGGCAGTCCGCAGGGCTCTCTACGCCTCCAAGATCGTTGCCTACGCCCAAGGGTTTGATGCCATTAGGGCAGGTGCCAAGGAATTCGACTGGGAGATCAATCTCGGAGAGGTTGCAAGAATCTGGCGCGGAGGCTGCATCATCAGGGCGCAGTTTTTGAACCGCATCACAGAGGCTTATCGCAAGGACGAGAACCTCTTGTCGCTGCTCTTTGATGAGTACTTCGTTGCTGCCATCGCGGGAACCGTTGCGTCTTGGAGAGAGATTGTTGCAATGGCAGCACTGACTGGTGTGCCATCGCCTGCATTTGCATCATCGCTGAGCTACTACGACGGACTGAGGGCAGAGAGGCTTCCTGCCGCTCTGGTGCAGGGACAGCGAGATTTCTTCGGGGCACATACATATAAGCGAGTCGATGCCGAGGGCAGCTACCACACCCTGTGGTCTGGCGATCGCTCAGAGATAAAGACCGACTAATTGCTCAGCCACTGGGTATTCAAGTTCATCCCAATGGCCCTGATTTGGGGCTCTAGCTTTCTATTCATCGAGCTGTCGCTCGAGCTCACCACCGCGCTCGGTGTCGCGTTCTGGCGAACCGCGCTCGGTGCTGCGGCGATGCTGGCAATTGGCCTTTTGCTCAAGATTCAGCTACCAAAAAGGCTGAAGCAATGGGGGCATTTGTGGGTGGCCGGTTTTTTGATGTCGGCATTTCCTTTCACGATGTATGCATTCGCCCAGCAGTACACCACGAGCATCTTGGCCGCGATTCTCAACGCCACCACCCCGATTTTCACACTCCTTGCGATCCTCGCGATCTTTCACGGCCAAAAACAGACCTCCACCGCAATCATCGGCCTCTTAGTGGGCCTTGTTGGAGTGGGCATTACCCTCGGGGTCTGGCAAGGATTTGGAGACAATGACCAACTTGCGATTCTGGCGCTTGTTCTCGCAAGCATCTCCTACGGAATCGGGACGCCTTATATTCGCCGTCACATAACGCCCATGGCTTTACCTCCCACATCAACCGCTGCTGTGCAGGTGCTGACCAGCGCGCTAACACTACTGCCCTTCTATGTCCTTACTGGACCGCTGTTTGTGGCAGCGCCAAGGCTTGAGACAGTGGGCGCGCTGCTGCTACTTGGGGTGCTGGGAAGCGGAGTTGCCTACTGGCTCTTCCACCAGATTGTTGCCCAGGCAGGCAGTGCGGTGGCGGCAACCGTTACCTATACCAACCCCGTCATTGCAACCTTCTGGGGAGTATTGCTCCTTGGTGAGACCCTGCACTGGTACGAACCGGTTGGTGCGATCCTGGTTATCACCGGCGCCTACCTCACTCAGGGAAGAGGGCTAAAGCTGTTCGGAGTCAGAAAAAGCTAGCCAGATGTTCATCGGCCTAAAGCCGGCCTTTTCGTAGAGAGCAACAGCGCCCGTGGCATTTCCGGTATCGACGCCAAGTGCAACATCTTTGAATCCTCTCGCCACCGAGTAGGCGCAGCCCCAACGCAACAAAAGCTCTCCGTAGCCTTTGCCTCGGTGAGACTTGAGGACACCGATCTTGTCAATAAAACCGCCCTGGTTCTCTTGGCGATGGTTGGTGCAGACCAGAAGCCCCACCGGCTCACCCACTTCCTCGAGAAAGAACACCCCGTCTGGATCCTGCAGCACCTGTTCACGCTGCTTCTTTTCCCACTCGGCAAAGTCCTTTTGCTTGAACCCGTAGTGCGCTCCGAATGAATCCATCAGCAGCCGATGCCAGGTAGCGCGCTCGGTATCAAAACCCGCTTGCCGGATGACCACTCCCTTGGGGAGTTTTGGGAAAGACTTGCCTGGCTGGTGGTTTCGCATGGTCCAGTACTTGCGGACCAAGTAGAAACCCAGTGCTTCGATTGCCCCCTTTAGCTCTAAATCCTTCGAATTACACAGTGCCCTCAGCTCGAACTCCGGGAAGTTCTCCTTTGACCACTCAAGTGCTCTGGCAAATGATCTTGCGTAGTTGTGTCTACCCGGCAAGCCAAAGACATCGATCTCAACACGCTTGCGCTTTTTATCAACCTGGGCTGTGACGAGATCTGTGATGACACCGTCTTCTTCGAAGACCTCGGCCTTCACCTCGTCATAGAAACCAGTTAGCTCTTCTCTGATCTCCTCAACGCTCGAATCTTCAAACTCGGGATCGATAGCGCTGTCATGGGCATTGCAAAGAGCCACAAGTTGGTCAAGGTCTTCCTCTCGCCAGGGCCTAAACATCTGCCTTCCTCAGGTCCGGCAGCTCCCAGGGTTTTGAGATAAATATCAATATCACAAAGGACCCACCAAAAAGTAGACCGATGAGCACTCCCAGGTCAGCCGTGACAGAGCTATCGAGCATGAAGTAGATGCCTGAGATGAGGCTTGCGAAAGTGAAATTGAAAACGCCCAAAAGCGATGATGCCGTCCCGGCCTCGGAGCCGTGGTTGTAGAGCGCAATGGTTGGAATCACCGTCAACCCGGCTCCAAAGATAAACAGCTCTACAAAGAAGAAGGTCTCCGCCCAGAAGAAGGATGTCCCAGAAGTCAGCACCAGCCCCACACCTACCCCAACACCAATGATGCTGTAGGCGGCAAGAAGCCAGTGGCCCTGGATGAACTTTGCAAGGTATGCACCAACCTGGACGCCAACGTACGAGGCTGCACCATTGATGGCCATCCAGACCCCGAAGTCCGTGGGGCTAACCCCAAAGCCGTCCTGGAAGATAAACGGCACGAAGTTGAGATAGCTGAAGAGCGCACTCAATTGGAATGCGGCGTAGAACATAAGTCCGATAAAGACCCTGTCTTTGAGCACATTCACATAGCCCCTCGCAAGACCAAGAGGTGAACTGCTGCGCCTTGCAGCAACAGGTAGCGTCTCGATCAAGAAGACATTCGCAAAGAGCAGCAGCACCAAAGTCACAAGCGCAAAAAACAAAAAGACACCCTGCCACGCCACCAGCTCAGTCAGCTGGGAGCCCAGGATCGGGCCCAGGATCGGGGCCAGCGATTGAACCAGGAACACCCTGGCCAGCATTTGCCGCATTGGCTGGCCCCGGAACAGATCCCGAATTATGGCCCTGGCAACAACATCGCCACCAGCTGCAAAAAAGCCCATGAAGAATCTCAGGGCTATGAAGGTCTCAATGTTTGGGGCAAAGAAGGCGAGCGCCGTGGAGATCAGGTAGCCGCTCATTGTCAGAAGCAGCAGTGGCCTCCGCCCAAATGCGTCTGACAGCGGGCCAATCAGTAGCTGACCCAAGGCAATACCAACGGTGACCCCGGTAAAGGATGCCTGCACCACCCCGTTGGCAACCCCAAAGAACTGACCTATCGCAGGAAAGGCGGGTAGGTAGGGGTCAATCGTGAATGGAATAAGGCTCATCGACAGAGCCAGAATGAAGATGTAGACAACGAGCAGCTTTTTACTCAGCTGGTCGCCGGAGTCTATGACCCTGCCCTTTGCGCTGGGAATCTTGGGTAAGGGCACGCTAAGAGAATAGTGCTTCGGCGAGCAGCTCAGACTCCCCGGTTCCGCGCGGAATTGCGTAGACACCAGACCCAATTGGCACGGTCCACTTATTCAGAAGATCCAGCTGGTCGAGCCGGCGCTGAATCGGCAAGTACTGCTTTGAGATATCCCTTTGGTAGGCGGTCCAAAGTAGACCCACATCCATGGAACCCTGCTCGTTCATTCCGTTGTCATAGCTAAATGGCCTGCGGAAGATTCGCTCGCCTTCGGCCTCTGGTGCAGCTCGCCTAATGTGAGCAAATTCGGGTATCACCAGCAGGCCGTTTGGGTGCCTTGCACCTAAGTCCGGAATGTCAGTCTCGTTTTCTCCCGTGAGAGGAGCTCCGTTTGAAAGCTTTCGGCCAATGACCTCTTCTTTACTCGGCGTACCAAGCTGGTCCCAGGTATCCAGCTGCATTGCGATGCGCCTGAAAACTAGAAGCGTCCCGCCCCTAATCCACTCAGGACCCTCATCAATCCAAACCACAGAGTCAAAGTCGCTTGAACCAAGCTCAGGGTTGGCGGTGCCATCGACCTGGCCCATGAGATTTCTATGGGTCAAGCCGGCAGGAATCATTCCTGGTGAGTGTGCGAAGCCTGGCTGCACCCACCGAACGCTTGCAAACGGCATCGAGTCACGAACCAGCCCACGGGTTCCATGAGCCAGCACGATGGGATCATCCGCGGCAATGTGAATCAGCACATCGCCACCTGAGTAGCGCTCTTCCAACCTGTCGACATCAAAGGCAGGCAGGTCCTCAAATCCTGGTGGCAGCTCTGACTCGAGCCCAAGCTTTGCAAACAAACTGGGTCCGAAGCCTACGTATGCAGTAAACCTTGCGGGCCCAACTGCCAGCTCGGGCGCCGGATCCGCCAGGACAGGTTCTCCTCGCATCAGCCTCGAGATGTCGTCGGTGAGAAGCCGCATCCAGCGCAGCATGTCGGCTTTGGTAACGCTGTCTTTGATATCCAGCGCGACCATGTTGGTGACCGCCTGGATCTCGAGCTCAATGCCGGGTTGGTTCTTTCCAAAGAAATCTGCGCTGCGTCCGGCGGCAAAGGTGTCGAGGTTCTGCTCCGCAGCGACAGAGGCACCCGCGGCACCGACCGCAATACCCGCGGCCCCAGATGCCGCGGCGGCAGCACTACCTGCTAGAAAGCCCCTGCGCGAAACCAATTAGTTGTCCATCTCCATATCGCTGTGGTACTCCTCGTCGCCGCCCTCCGCGGGCTTTGCGACGATGCCATCAATTGTTAGGTCCTCGGCACCATCAAAGTCAAAGGTAACTGAGATTTCTTCCCCAGCCTGCAGGTCGTCAGTCAGCATCATCAGCATCAGGTGGTTTCCGCCCGGCTCGAGGACTATCGACTTCCCGGCGGGGATCACTAGGCCACCGTCAATCTCCTGCATCATCATCTCGCCACCGATCATGCTCATCTCATGTACTTCGACAACTCCTGCAATGTCAGTGGCACCGCCTACCAGCACCACATCTTGTGATGAGTCATTAGTGAGCGTTCCGTAGACCGCGGTCATGCCGCCGCGGGTGCTCATCTCGGAAGATTTCACCCAGAGATCTTGAGCCACGACATCGTTCGAAGAAGCACAACCTGTAAGAAATAGTGAAATTGAGAGAAAAAGTAAGAGGGTCTTCCGCATTTCTCTCCTTAGATGTCGGTACTCAGGCACATAATTTTTGAGCCTCGGGTGCTAATTCTACATCTTGTAGAAACAGAGTTTTAGGAATTTAGGTAAACAAGTCCCGACACGCGGGAGTTGTTACCGCCTTAAAGTTCAAGTTGTGGGTTAATGTTGGGGAAAATAACTAAATAAGTGAATTTTTTCGCATTTCACTACTAGATGTAGTGGTTTGGTGCTAATGTTTGAAGTCTGAAATTTGCGAGAAATTTCACAAGAATTTGCCGAAAATGAGCCAAAAGAGGCCATAGAAATGGGGAGGGAACCAATGGCGGTGACCGTTTACACATTGCCAGCTTGCGTTCAGTGCGACAGCACTAAGCGCATGCTGCAGCGCAACCAGGTCGAATACAACGAGGTAGACATGAGTCAGGACCCAGTTGCGCTTGAGATGGTAAAGACCATGGGGTACACAGCAGCACCGGTAGTCGTCGCCGACGAAGAGCACTGGTCAGGCTTCCGCATGGACAAGATCCAGGCACTTTCGGCTTAGCTGAGGTATGAGATGTTCGATGTTGTTTACTTCTCGAGCGTCTCAGAAAACACTAAGCGCTTCGTTGACAAGCTAGAGGCCAAGGCAGTTCGGATTCCGATCCGGACCGAGGAAGCCGCAGAGTTTGTTCACGACAGGGACAGCGTTTTGGTTCTCCCCACCTACGGTGGCGGGAACGACAACTCAACTGTCCCAAAGCAGGTAATCAAATTTTTGAATAACCCTGACAACCGGAAACACATCAAGGCAGTAATTGCCGGAGGAAACACCAACTTTGGTTCTCACTTCGGCAAGGCCGGCGACATCGTCGCCGACAAGCTGGGAGTGCCAGTGCTTTATCGCTTTGAAATCACTGGCACACCAGAGGACGTAGTAGAGGTCAAGGAAAGGCTGGCACAGTTTTGGCAAATTCAGTCGTAGAGATTGCAGACGACAACGGCAACGTTGTAGGCACACAGGGAGTAGACAGCGCACTTAGCTATCAGGACCTCAATGCCATGATCAACCTGTGGGGTCAGGATCAGAAGCTGCAGCTAGAAAAGGACAAGCTGGCCGTCAGGAAGTACTTCCTCGAGCACGTCAACCAGAACACCGTCTTCTTCCACAGCCTGAAGGAGCGCCTGGACTACCTGGTTGAGAACGAGTACTACGAGAAGGAGATCCTTGACCAGTACTCCTTCGAGTTCATCACCAAGCTCAACGACCTCGCCTACTCCAAGAAGTTCCGCTTCGAGGCATTTATGGGTGCCTTCAAGTTCTACACCGGCTACGCACTAAAGACTTTTGACGGACAGCGCTACCTCGAGCGCTTCGAGGACCGCGTGGTCATGGTTGCCCTCACTCTCGCAGAGGGCAAGGAGGAGACCGCCATTCACCTGGTTGAGGAGATCATCTCAGGTCGCTTCCAGCCAGCGACCCCAACCTTCCTCAACTGCGGTAAGAAGCAGCGCGGCGAGTTCGTCTCCTGCTTCCTGCTCCGCATCGAAGACAACATGGAGTCCATCTCTCGCGGCATCAACTCTGCCCTGCAGCTCTCAAAGCGCGGTGGCGGTGTGGCGCTGAGCCTTTCAAACATTCGCGAGTACGGCGCTCCAATCAAGAAGATCGAGGGTCAGTCCTCCGGCATCATCCCAGTGATGAAGCTTCTGGAGGACAGCTTCTCCTACGCCAACCAGCTGGGTGCTCGTCAGGGTGCAGGTGCCGTTTACCTAAACGCCCACCACCCAGACATCATGAGGTTCCTAGACACCAAGCGTGAGAATGCCGACGAGAAGATCAGAATCAAGACCCTCTCCATCGGCGTAGTGATGCCAGACATCACCATGATGCTCGCCAAGGACAACGAGGACATGTACCTGTTCTCCCCATACGACGTGGAGAAGGTCTACGGAGTGCCATTTGGAGACATCTCCGTAACTGAGAAGTACTACGAGATGGTCGATGACCCACGCATCCGCAAGTCGAAGATTAAGGCTCGTGATCTGCTCCAGAAGATCGCAGAGCTCCAGTTTGAGTCCGGTTACCCATACGTGATGTATGAGGACACCGTAAATAACGCGAACCCAGTCCAGGGCCGCATCAACATGTCCAACCTCTGCTCCGAGATCCTGCAGGTGAACACACCAACCACCTACAACGCAGACCTCTCCTACGACCAGATTGGTAAGGACATCTCCTGCAACCTCGGCTCGCTGAACATTGCAATGACCATGGACGGCCCAGACTTCGGCATGACCATTGAGACCGCGATTAGGGGCCTTACCGCTGTTAGTGACCAGTCCAACATCGAGAGCGTAAGAAGCGTCTCGGATGGTAACCACAAGAGCCACGCCATCGGCCTGGGCCAGATGAACCTCCACGGCTACCTAGCTCGCGAGCAGATCCACTACGGCTCCGAAGAGGGACTCGACTTCACCAACATGTACTTCTACACGGTGAACTACCACGCCATCTCCGCATCAAACAAGATTGCCAAGGAGCGCAAGCAGGCTTTCGACAACTTTGAGAACTCAAAGTATGCATCCGGTGAGTACTTCGACAAGTACACCGAGCAGGTCTGGGCTCCAGCTACTCCGAAGGTGAAGGAGCTATTCGCCAAGGCTGGCATCAGCATCCCTACCCAGGAGGACTGGGCAGAGCTCAAGAAGTCGGTCATGAAGCACGGCATCTACAACCAGAACCTGCAGGCCGTGCCCCCAACCGGCTCGATCTCCTACATCAACAACTCCACCAGCTCCATCCACCCAATTGCATCCCGCATTGAGGTTCGTAAGGAAGGAAAGCTGGGACGTGTTTACTACCCAGCACCATTCCTGAGCGAGGAGACCTGGGACTACTACGAGGATGCCTACGAGGTTGGTCCAGAGAAGATCATCGACACCTACGCTGTTGCCACCCAGCACGTCGACCAGGGTCTATCTCTGACACTTTTCTTCAAGGACACCGCCACAACTCGTGATGTCAACCGCGCACAGATTTATGCTTGGCGCAAGGGCATCAAGACCATCTACTACATCAGGATCCGCCAGGCAGCTCTGGAGGGCACCGAGGTAGAAAACTGCGTCAGCTGCATGCTCTAGGCCAAAGAAGGAAACGATTATGGAAAAGACAAAGCTAACTACTCGTCCTGTCAACTGGAACAAGATTGAGGACTCGGTTGATCTGGATGTCTGGAATCGTCTGACCCAGAACTTCTGGCTGCCAGAGAAGGTCCCACTATCAAACGACGTGCAGTCCTGGGGAACCCTGCGTCCACACGAGCAGAAGCTCACCATGCACGTCTTCACCGGCCTGACCATGCTCGACACCATTCAGGGCACCGTAGGTGCAATGAGCCTGATGCCAGACGCGAGAACACAGCACGAAGAGGCCGTGATCACCAATATTGCGTTTATGGAGTCGGTTCACGCCAAGAGCTACTCAAGCGTCTTCTCAACCCTTTGCTCCACCACTGAGATTGAAGAGGCATTCCGCTGGTCAGAGGACAACCCTTACCTGCAGAAAAAGGCCGAGATTGTTCTCAGCTACTACAACGGTGACGACCCACTAAAGCGCAAGGTTGCCTCCACGCTTCTGGAGTCCTTCCTGTTCTACAGCGGCTTCTACCTGCCTATGTACTGGTCATCAAGGGCAAAGCTAACCAACACTGCCGACCTGATTCGCCTAATCATTCGTGACGAGGCTATCCACGGCTACTACATCGGTTACAAGTTCCAGCTCGGCTACAACGAGGCAAGCAAGGAGCGCCAGGAAGAGCTCCGCAGCTACACCTATGACCTACTGCTCGAGCTATACGAGAACGAGGTTAAGTACACCGCCGACCTCTACGACGAGATTGGACTGACTCACGACGTGAAGCAGTTCCTTCACTACAACGGCAACAAGGCCCTGATGAACCTTGGTTTTGACCCACTGTTCCCGAAGGATGACGCAGAGGTATCCCCTGCAATCCTCAGCGCCCTAAGCCCAGCCAGCGACGAGAACCACGACTTCTTCTCTGGCTCTGGATCGTCTTACGTCATTGGTAAGCACGAGGCCACAACCGACGACGACTGGGACTTCTAAGGAGGAAACATGGACTGCAACTGCGGTAAGGATTCTTGCAACTGCGGCAAGCACTAAATCAAACCAAAGCTGCCGGGTGACCAATTGGTTACCCGGCTTCTTTGTCTCTAGAGTGAAGGAATGAACATGGACAGCGCGCTACTTCTGGCATTCGCTGTCACCCTGGGCGCTGGCCTGGCCACGGGAATTGGTTCAACCATTGCCTTCTTTGCCAAGACCACCAACAAGAGCTTCTTTGCAGTCTCGATGGGATTCTCGGCTGGCGTGATGATTTATCTCAGCTTTGCCGAAATCCTCCCCAAAGCGACGCAGTATGTCCAGGAGTATGTAACCGCCACGGAGGCTGCCGGCATTGCAGCTGGTGCTCTAATCGCAGGGCTTGTCTTAATGGCGGTCATCGATGCTCTGGTTCCCTCGGGAGCAAACCCCCACGAGAACACTGATGTTGAGCTACTGGGGACCTCTGACACACCCCTGCAAGGTGTCGATGAAGTCAGGAACAAAGCCCTCCTGAGGATGGGAGTTTTTGTCGCCTTGGCAATTGCCATCCACAACTTCCCCGAGGGTCTGGCAACATTCCTGCTTGTGCTGGATGACCCACAGATTGGCATTGCACTTGCAATTGCGGTTGCCATGCACAACATCCCTGAAGGCATTGCGGTCTCAGTGCCGGTTTATTACGCCACCAAGTCAAGACTCAAGGCCTTCAGACTTAGCTTCCTCTCAGGCCTCGCCGAGCCCGCGGGAGCCGTGATTGGCTACCTAATCCTCGCCCAGTTCCTAAATCACTTCGTCCTGGGCATCATCTTTGCAATGGTGGCCGGAGTCATGGTCTTTCTCG
>JAYORB010000027.1:0-3234 GCA_038123155.1 Aquiluna sp.
GCCGAGGCCCCCACGTACCAAACAGCCGCATGGTCGGCAAGGGTTTCGCTCTCACGAGGGTTGCCGCCGCCTACTGGCGTGGAAACGAGAGCAACAAACAACTTCAGCGAATCTACGGCACTGCATGGCCGACTGTTGAAGCAAAACAGGCCTATTTGGAGCGACTTGCGGAGGCGCAAAGAAGAGACCATAGAAAGCTCGGTGCAGAACTAGACCTGTTCAGCTTCCCCGAGGAGATTGGTTCGGGATTGGCCGTATTTCACCCAAAGGGCGGGATCATCCGAAGGGTAATGGAGGACTACAGTCGTCAGCGCCACGAGGAGGCTGGCTACGAGTTTGTCTACTCTCCGCACATCACAAAGTCGAACCTTTTTGAAACCAGCGGACACCTCCAGTGGTATGCGGAAGGCATGTTTCCGGCCCTCAAGCTCGATGCTGAGTTTGACGAAAAGGGGAACGTGAAGCGACAGGGTCAGGACTACTACCTGAAGCCAATGAATTGCCCGTTCCACATCTTGGTATTCAAATCAAGGTCGCGAAGCTACCGAGAGCTGCCGCTGCGAATGTTCGAATTTGGATCCGTCTACAGGTATGAGAAATCAGGGGTCTTACACGGCCTAACTAGAGTCCGGGGCATGACGCAGGATGACGCTCACCTCTTTGTTTCTCCCGAGCAGCTTGAGAGCGAATTGACCGGAGTTTTGAATTTCGTGCTTGACCTGCTGCGTGACTATGGACTCGACGATTTTTACCTAGAGCTATCGACGAAGGAAGAGGGAAACCCCAAGTTCGTAGGTGACGATTCAATTTGGACCTCCGCTACCGAAACCCTGGAGAAGGTGGCGAAGGCCAGCGGTCTTGAATTGGTACCTGACCCCGGTGGAGCTGCGTTTTATGGGCCGAAGATTTCAGTTCAGGCTAGAGATGCAATCGGCCGCACCTGGCAAATGTCGACCATCCAGCTAGATTTCAACCTGCCAGAAAGGTTCGAGCTGGAATACGTGGCAAGCGATGGAAATCGTCACAGACCAATCATGATCCACAGAGCACTCTTTGGATCCATCGAGCGCTTCTTTGGTGTTCTGACTGAGCACTATGCGGGGCATTTCCCGCCCTGGCTGGCGCCGGTGCAGGTCGTCGGTGTACCAGTTGCGGATGAGTTCGCCGAATATCTTGAGGAGTTTTTGTCTGACCTGGGCGCTCAAGGCGTCAGGGGATTTGTAGACCGAAGTGACTCAAGAATGCAGAAGAAGATTCGCGATCACACCCTCGACAGAGTCCCGTTCATAGTGCTTGCAGGGGAGAGGGACTCGAGCGCAAAGACCGTAAGTTTCCGGTACCGATCTGGTGAACAGGTAAATGATGTTGGCTTGGACGAGGCGAAGAGAATCATCCTTGAAGCGATCTCTGAGAGGAGGCAGGTTTAGATGGCCGACCCCTTGGACAGCTTTGGTGGCATGCAGGATGGTTTTGAGCGGCTGTGGACACCACACAGACTGGTTTATCTGCAGGAATTGCAGCAGCCTGCCGACGAGGACTGTCCCTTTTGCGCGGCGCCAGACAAGGACCCCGAGGACGGGCTTGTTGTCAAAAAGGGTGACACCTGCTTCGTACTGCTGAACCTATTCCCTTACAATCCCGGCCACATGCTCGTATGCCCATACCGTCACGTGGACACCTACGACCTAGCAACTGCAGATGAGGTTGCAGAGATGGCTTTGCTGACGCAGCAGGCAATGGAGACACTTAGGAATGTGAGTGGCACACACGGGTTTAACATCGGGATGAATCAGGGAGAGGTTGCCGGAGCCGGCATCGCCTCGCATCTTCACCAACACATAGTTCCACGTTGGCGAAATGACTCCAACTTTTTCCCTATCGTCGCCCAAACCAAAGCAATGCCCAGGTTGCTAGGTGAGGTTAGAGAAACAATTGCTAATAACTGGGTCACCGAAGCTTAGGATTATCGAATGTCCCAGAACAAGAACGAAGGCACTGACCTAGTTAAGCGCGGCCTGGCAGAGATGCTCAAGGGCGGCGTAATCATGGATGTGGTTACTCCCGAGCAGGCGAAAATCGCCGAGGACGCTGGCGCCGTCGCGGTCATGGCACTTGAGAGAGTCCCAGCCGACATTCGCGCAGAAGGTGGCGTTGCTCGCATGAGTGACCCGGACCTAATTGAGCAGATCATAGACACGGTTTCGATACCCGTTATGGCTAAAGCTCGTATCGGACACTTTGTCGAGGCGCAGATTCTTGAAGCCCTAGAGGTGGACTACATCGATGAATCTGAGGTTTTGTCCCCGGCGGACTACGTGAACCACATCGACAAGTGGCAGTTCAATGTGCCGTTTGTCTGTGGTGCGACCAACTTGGGTGAAGCACTTCGTCGAGTCACCGAGGGAGCGGCCATGATTCGCTCCAAGGGTGAGGCTGGCACTGGAGACGTCTCCGAGGCCATGAAGCACATTCGCACAATCCGGGGTGAGATCGCAGCGCTTGCGGCCAAGAGTTCCGACGAGCTATACGTCGCAGCAAAGGAACTCCAAGCGCCATACCCGCTGGTCAAGGAGGTTGCTGAGACAGGGAAACTTCCGGTTGTGATGTTTGTTGCCGGAGGAATCGCGACTCCTGCGGATGCAGCCTTGATGATGCAACTCGGTGCAGACGGAGTCTTTGTCGGTAGTGGAATCTTCAAGTCGGGTAATCCATCCGAGCGGGCCAAGGCCATTGTTAAGGCAACTACCTACTACTCAGATGCCAAGAAGGTAGCGGATGCATCTCGGGGCCTTGGCGAGGCAATGGTCGGTATCAATGTCGCAGACCTTCCTGCGCCCCACCGTCTTGCGGAGCGTGGCTGGTAATTGCCAGTTGGGGTTCTAGCTCTCCAGGGAGATGTAAGGGAACATCTAGCGATACTCAGCGATCTTGGTGAAAATGCCACACCTGTTCGCAGCCAAGAGGAGTTAGTTAGCTGCACTGGACTTGTAATCCCAGGTGGAGAGAGTACAACCATTTCCAAGTTGCTCGTGAATTTTGAGCTGCTGGAGCCGGTGAGAAAGTTCGTGAGAGAGAAGCCTGTACTAGGCACGTGTGCTGGGCTCATACTGCTAAGTGATGAAGTCGTTGGCAGGCTCGAAGATCAGGAGTTGATAGGTGGCCTGGCCGTGACTGTCGAAAGAAATGCCTACGGAGGCCAAACACACAGCTTTGAGGCTAAGGTCGAATTCGGGG
>JAYORB010000027.1:3334-12463 GCA_038123155.1 Aquiluna sp.
CATTCCAAGTGGGCAACCACTAAACACAAAAAGGCAGCTAACGACGCCAAGAGGGCGAAGCTGTGGGCAAAGTTGATCCGCAACATTGAGGTTGCGGCGAGGACCGGAGGCCCTGACCCCGATGGAAACCCAACTCTCTACGACGCGATCTACAAAGCGAAGAAGAGCTCAGTCCCTGGAGACAACATTGACCGTGCTGTAAAACGCGGATCAGGCGCTCTAGGAGACGCGGTTGACTACCAGAACATCCTCTACGAGGGCTATGGCCCTGGAGGTGTAGCGATACTCATTGAGTGCCTCACCGACAACAAAAACCGGGCTGCGGCAGAGGTGCGCCTTGCCTTCACCAAGGGCGGAGGTAACCTCGCGGACCCAGGCTCGGTTAGCTACCAGTTCTCGCGAAAGGGCTTCATTGTGCTTGCAAGCGAAGCCTCAGAGGACTCTGTTCTTGAGGCAACAATTGAGCACAACATCGAGGACATCGAGCAGGGGGCGGACTCGTTGGTATTGACCTGTGAGGCGAGTTCCTTGGTGCACGTTCGCCAGGCCCTTCAAGATGCCGGGTTGGACTACGAATCTGCCGATGTTGAATTTGTCTCTTCAATAAAGGTTGAGGCGAATGCTGACACCGCTGGCAAGATCGTGCGTCTCGTAGAGAGCCTGGAGGATCTCGATGACGTTCAAGAGGTGTATACCAACATGGATGTCTCAAACGAGGTTCTAAGCCAGCTAGCTGACTGATGGCAAAAATCCTTGGTGTAGATCCTGGACTCACTAGGTGTGGCTATGGGTTGCTGGATTCAGATAAGGCCACCGACTTCGGACTAATCCAGACGGCAAGCAGCGAAGATCCAGCCACAAGAGTTGGAACAATTGCTACTCAGCTGGAAACGCTGTTAGACCGTCATAAGCCGCAGCTCATCGCATTGGAGAGAGTATTCGCACAAGCGAACCTCCGCTCGGTTATGGGCGTGGCGCAAATCTCCGGAGCCCTTATGGCGGCCGCCCACAAGCGAGACATCCCCGTCGAGTTCTTTACCCCGAGTGAGGTCAAGGCAGCTGTTACGGGCAACGGCCGAGCAAACAAGGAGCAGGTGTCGCTCATGGTCAAGTCAATCCTGAAAATCGAATCCCTACCAAAGGCACCCGATGTGGCAGACGCGCTTGCCGTTGCGCTGTGTGCCCAAAAGCGCTCTTCCTTTGCCACTACGGCTGCCCAGCGTAAGTGGGTCGCAGCCAGCAAAGCGGCCAGAGGGCAATTAGGTTAGCCCTGTGATTTCAACTCTCTCCGGCAAAGTGGCTTCGCTAGGTGTCGACTCCTGCGTGCTGGAAGTTGGAGGGATCGGTCTACAGGTTCACCTCACCCCTCGTCACATTTTGAAGCTCCGCGCAGGAGATGACGCAAGAATTGAAACTCGGCTTGTGGTCAGGGAGGACGAGCTCAGCCTCTTCGGCTTCCAGTCAGTCCAGGAACGCGAGCAGTTTGATCTGCTTTGTTCGGTCAGCGGCATCGGCCCCAAGCTTGCAATGACGGCCCTTGCCGGTATGGATGCTTCAGCCATTGCTAACGCGGTAAACAATCAAGACGAGGCGGCTTTCAGAGCAATTCCTGGAATTGGACCGAAGACGGCAAAACTCATCCTTATCTCACTCGGTGGAAAAGTGGGTCTTAGCTCTGCAAACCCCGCGCGTGAGCGCGTCTTGCAGGCGCTTATACAACTCGGGACAGATGAGTCTCAGGCAAAGTCAGCTTTGGCAGAAGTGGATTCAACCTTGGGGGAGTCTGAGGCCCTGCGCTCTGCCCTGGCATTACTCGGCAAAGCCAAACTCAAATGA
This sequence comes from Aquiluna sp., assembly GCA_038123155.1. Classification (GTDB taxonomy): domain Bacteria; phylum Actinomycetota; class Actinomycetes; order Actinomycetales; family Microbacteriaceae; genus Aquiluna. The sequence goes on from JAYORB010000027.1 coordinate 5,171, forward strand.
GCGACCTGAGCCACGAAGAGCTAGAGCTGGAAGCAGCCCTAAGACCTAAAGACCTCAGCGAATTCGTCGGACAATCCAGAGTCGTCGAGCAGCTCTCGCTGGTAATTGCCGCTGCCAGGAAAGACAATCGAAGTGCGGATCACATTTTGCTTGCCGGGCCTCCCGGTCTAGGGAAGACGACACTTGCGATGATTGTCGCCGCGGAAGCAGAACGAACTTTGAAGCTATCGAGTGGACCCGCAATTCAGTCGGCAGGCGATTTGGCTTCAATTCTCTCCGCCCTTGAACCGTCAGATGTCCTGTTTATCGACGAAATCCATCGCTTGTCGAGGTCAGCCGAAGAGATGCTCTACCTTGCCATGGAGGACTTTCGAGTAGACGTTATGGTCGGGAAAGGGCCAGGCGCCTCTTCTATTTCGCTCGACATAGCTCCGTTTACTCTTGTTGGGGCTACTACCCGAAGCGGAATGCTCCCGAACCCACTTCGTGATCGCTTCGGATTTACAGCATTTCTTGAGTACTACGACGCAGACGAGCTCTCTGTTGTTATTCAAAACAGCGCGGCTCGATTAGGTGTTCAGATTGTTCCGGATGCGAGGGATGAGCTTGCACGAAGATCTCGCGGAACTCCTAGAGTGGCCAACCGTCTTTTGCGAAGGACCCGTGACTTTGCGTCGGTTGGAGATCATTCCCTGATAACGAAGGCCGTTGTGGATGAGGCAATGCAGCTCTTCGGCGTCGATCAGGCTGGCCTTGACAGAGTCGATAACCAACTCCTTACGCTGCTCGCCACCAAGTTCAATTCGAAGCCCGTAGGCCTATCAACTCTTGCGGTGGCAATAGGGGAGGAGCCAGACACGATAGAAGCTGTACTTGAGCCCTACCTGATTCGCATCGGTTTCATCCAGCGGACGCCGCGCGGCCGGGAAATAACACCAGCGGGCATCGCGCACCTGGGTTCCTAGCCCCACGCAGGGGCAGAAACGCCTATAATTTCGGGGGACCATCTCGGTAAGGAAAATCTTTGGACGTTCTACTTTTAGCTGTTTTAGCCCTGATGATCGTCTTCCTCGTGACGCAGAACCGACGTCGTAAGAAGGAAGTGGAGGCAATGCAGTCCTCTCTAGAGGTTGGATCTCAAGTAGTCCTGCACGCCGGCATCATGGGCAAGGTTCTCTCGGTTTCTGAAGAAGAGCTTGAGATTGAGTCAGTGAAAGGCACGAAGCTAAGAGTGCTTCGTGGTGCGGTGGGAAAAGTTATCCCCGCTGAGGAGAAGTAGTAGTTGGCTGAAAATACGACCGCTAGGTCAGCCCGTCGCAGAATTTCCTGGATTACCGGAATAGCTGCTTTTTTTGTCGCACTCATTACCTGGGGCACGGTAACCGCTCAGCCCGGCGCCAGTTGGGCACCAGAGTTAGCGCTTGATCTCCAGGGTGGAACGCAGCTGATCCTTACCCCTTCAATCGCAGACGGTCAGCAGGCTTCGCTAGAGCAGCTCAACCAGGCTGTTTCCATCATCCGCCAGAGAATTGATGGTTCCGGTGTAGGTGAAGCACAGGTAACCATTCAAGGTAACGAGAACATCGTGGTCGCTATCCCTGGAACACCAGATACGAACACGCTTCAGCTAATTAAGGCAAGCGCGCTCCTTGAGTTCAGGCCAGTCATCTCCTACGCGGACTCAATTCCGCTTGCTGAGGATGCGGAGCCGGTAGACCTCGAAGCGCTTAGCGACGTTCCTGCGTCACAGCCTGTTAATGCGTCCGACGCTGCGTGGGTTACTGAAAGAGTTCTCGCAGAGTTTGAGCAATTTGACTGCTCAAGCCAATTCAGATCACCGGGTCAGGTTGACGACCCAACCAAACCTCTTGTCACCTGTGACGACTTCTTGAGGTTCAAGTACATTCTTGGACCGGTTGAGGTCAGGGGTGAGAATATCTCGGACGCATATGCCGGCACCATTACTACCCAAACCGGAGCTTCAACCAACACCTGGGCGGTAAATCTTGAGTTTGATGCTGAGGGCACAAACTCATTTGGATCTGTCACATCGCGTCTGTTTGGACTTCCAAGCCCTCAGAACCAGTTCGCAATTACGCTCGACGGCCTAGTTATCACCGCTCCGTCAACAAATGCAGTTATTACAAACGGTCAGGCACAGATCACCGGTAACTTCACGCAGGAAAGCGCTACGGTACTGGCCGACCAGCTGAAGTACGGTGCCCTACCAATTGGTTTTGAGGTTCAGTCGCAGGAAAACATCTCAGCGACGTTAGGCGACGAATCCCTCCGTTCCGGCCTCATCGCAGGTTTGATCGGTCTGATCTTCGTCATGATCTACATGGCATTCCAGTACCGCGGGCTTGCCAGCGTCGTTCTCGGCTCACTCATAATTGCCGCGCTGCTTGTTTATCTGTTCATTGCCTTCCTGTCCTGGAGGCAGGGTTACAGGCTTTCACTAGCTGGTGTAGCGGGTCTTATTGTTGCGATTGGCATCACGGCCGACTCGTTCATTGTTTACTTCGAACGTATTCGAGACGAGCTTAGAGACGGTAGAAGCCTTGAGATTGCGGTTGAGGCCGGATGGAAGAGGGCATTCAGAACAATCCTCGTATCTGATGCAGTTAGCTTTACGGCCGCCGTTGTGCTCTACCTCTTGACCTCTTCATCGGTGCGTGGTTTCGCATTTACATTGGGGCTCACAACATTGATCGATCTTCTGATCGTCACGCTCTTTACCCATCCGGTAGTTCAGCTGCTGGCGCGAAACAAGTTCTTTGCTTCGGGCCACCGCTTCTCAGGCTTCGACCTAAGTGCTGCAAAGGCTTCTTATCGTGGTCGGGGAGAGTTCAGGGTTGCAGCTGAAATTGCGGCCGGCAAGGTCAAGAAGTCTTCGAAAGAGGCACAGCGTAGGCAGACCATCGCCGAACGCAAGGCTCGTCAGGCATTGGAGGACGGCGATGAGTAAGTTCAGAAAACTCGGAAACCAGCTTTACTCTGGGGAGCGGTCGTTCGACTTCGTCGGAAAAAAGAACCTTTGGTATGCGATTGCTGCCGTGGCCGTCATCCTTGCCGTTGCCCTTCCGATCGTGCGGGGTGGCTTCAACTTCGGGATTGAATTCCGTGGCGGCAGTGAGTTCCGAGTCAATAACTCTCAAGAACTACCTCAGGCGCTAGCCGCAGAGACAGTCAATGGGGTAGTTCCTGGAGTTCAGGTAAATGTAGCGGCCGTTGGTTTTAGTGACCTAAGAGTTCAGACCGAACAGCTTGAGGACGTTGAATCTGAGGCGGTTAGGCTCGCGCTAGCTGAAGCTTTTGGTGTTGACCCTGCCGAGGTTGCCTCCAGCTTCGTAGGACCAAACTGGGGTGCTGATGTAACAAGGCAGGCACTGATTGGGCTCGGGGTCTTCCTCTTGCTCGTCTCCTTGCTGATGGCGTTCTACTTCCGGTCTTGGAAGATGTCGGTTGCTGCGCTGCTCGCGCTTGCACACGATTTGGTGCTGACGGCAGGTGTTTACGCCGGTGTTGGCTTTGAAGTCACTCCTGCTGCAGTAATTGGCTTCTTGACAATCCTGGCGTATTCGCTTTATGACACCGTTGTCGTGTTCGACAAGGTAAGGGAGAACACACTTGAAATCGAGCTCTCCGACACCAGAACCTTTGGCGAGATGGTGAACCTTGCGGTCAATCAAACCTTGGTGAGGTCTATAAACACTTCTGTGGTTGCTGTATTGCCGGTTGGCTCAATTCTCTTTATTGGATCGCTAATACTGGGAGCTGGAACCCTGAGGGACATTGCGCTCGCTTTGTTCGTTGGAACGATTGTCGGAACTTACTCGTCAATCTTCCTAGCAGCCCCGATTTATGCCCACCTGCGCTCCGGCGAGAAGGAGCTCAAGGAAGCTTCTGAGAGGGTTTTGGCCGGGCGCCAATAGAATTCTCACTACCTAGTAAGGAGTGAGAGATGTCAGATAGCCTCGCAAGCTCTCTACGCTCCAGGCTGCCCAGAATTTTCACCCGCTCAACGGGCCTGCTCTCAAATGAGCTCAACGAACTTATTCGAACGGTTAGGGTCAACCACCCGAGATCCGATTACCAAGTTGTCGAGCGCGCCTATAGAACCGCTGAGCATTATCACCAGGGACAGAAGCGTAAGTCTGGAGAGGATTACATAACTCACCCGCTAGCTGTTGCCCGAATTCTTGCCGATCTCGGCAGTGGACCGGCGACAATCGCAGCGGCCCTGCTTCACGACACTGTTGAGGACACGGACTACTCACTAGAGCAACTGAGAGGCGAATACGGGGAAGAGGTGGCTCTACTTGTAGATGGTGTGACAAAGCTCGACAAGATGAAGTTTGGTGACACCGCTCAGGCCGAGACCATGCGAAAGATGGTCGTTGCGATGAGCAGGGACGTGCGAGTACTCGTGATAAAGCTGGCAGACAGACTACATAACGCCAGAACGTGGGGGTTTGTTTCACCTGAGTCCGCAAAGCGCAAAGCTCAAGAAACACTCGAAATCTATGCTCCTCTTGCTCACCGCCTAGGAATATCCACAATGAAGGTGGAGCTTGAGGACATCAGCTTTGCAGTGCTTTATCCAAAGGTCTACGAGGAAATCGTTTCGCTTGTTGGTCAGCGCAATCCCTCTCGCTCCGATTACACCGACAAGGTAATCGAGGAGATCGACGCAGAACTTCGTGGTGCAAGGGTAAAGGGGCGAATCGACGGCAGGCCTAAGCAGTACTACTCGATTTATCAAAAGATGGTGCTCCGAGGCAGAGAGTTCGATGACATCTACGACCTAGTCGGCATCAGGGTCATTGTTCCAACCGTTAGGGACTGCTATGCGGCCCTGGGCGCCATTCACGCAAGGTGGTCTCCGCTGCCTGGCAGGTTCAAGGACTACATCGCGATGCCAAAGTTCAATCTGTATCAGTCGCTGCACACGACCGTGGTTGGCCCGGAAGGTCGGAGCGTAGAGATACAGATAAGAACTCAGGAGATGCATCAGAGGGCTGAGTATGGCGTTGCAGCCCACTGGAAGTACAAGCAGTCATCGGGAAAGGCCGGAGACAAAGAGGTGGACTTTGCATGGCTGAAGCAACTCAGCGACTGGCAAGAGGAAACTGCAGATCCGGGGGAGTTCCTAGATAACCTCAGGTTCGAGATTGGCGCAAAAGAGCTCTACGTCTTCACGCCAAAGGGCAAAGTTGTTGGGCTCAGCGCAGGTTCCACGCCAGTCGACTTTGCATACGCGGTTCACACCGAAGTGGGCCACAAGACCATTGGTGCGAAAGTAAACGGTCGACTTGTTCCCCTGGAAACAAAGTTGCAGGCAGGGGATGTCATTGAGGTGCTCACCTCGAAGTCTGAGACTGCGGGGCCAAGTAAGGACTGGCTCAATTACGTTGCATCACCCAGGGCAAGAGCCAAGATAAAGCACCACTTCACTCAAGAGCGGAGAGAGCTTGCAAGCGAAGAGGGCCGGGAGACACTCGCAAAGGCGCTGAGAAGAGCATCACTGCCCGTCCAGTCGCTCATGAACAACGACCTTCTTAATGAGGTTGCAGAGGAGCAAAAGCTCGCTGATTCAGCCGCTCTCTTGAGTGCCATAGGCCAGGGCCAGCTGTCGACCTCGACGGTTATTGAACGCCTAAAGCTGCTTCAGGGGATAAGCCCCGACCCAGACACTGAAGAGATTCCGGTGCAGGTGCCGCGTTCGTTGCGAGGTCCTAGGAACGATAATCAGGGTGTCTTGGTCAAGGGTTCCCCCGATGTTATGACCAAGATGGCACGTTGCTGCACTCCTGTGCCGGGAGACGACATAACTGGATTTATCACGCGAGGCGAAGGGGTGTCCGTTCACCGCGTCGACTGCAAGAACGTCAAAAGCCTTGTGCAAGAGCGGATCGTTGAGGTTTCCTGGGCCGATGAGGCACGCGGTGTCTTCATGGTACAAATTCAGGTAGAGGCTCTCGACCGATCAGGGCTTTTGTCTGATGTGACGCGAGTACTAACCGAGTCCCATGTCAACATTTTGAGCGCATCGGTCACTACGGGACGGGACAGGGTGGCGATTTCAAAGTTTGTCTTTGAGATGGCAGACCCCTCGCACCTCGACCACCTATTGAATCAGGTTCGAAGAATCGACAACGTCTATGACGTTTATCGGGTAAAGAGCGCCTAATCTACGGCGTTCTGAGCAGCTTCGAGAAGAGCCTTGCGTGAGTCGATTTGTGCCTGGATCTCTTTCTTCTTGGCGGCAGGAGCAGACTTTAGCTCCGCCTCCAGTACAGCAATAACACCCTCGAGCTGAGTGGCAAGAGAGTTGCTCCTTGCTTTCGCCGCAGGGTCGGTTCGCTGCCAAGCTTCTCTCTGTGCTTCAGAGATCTTGGACTCAACAGCACGAAGTCTCGATTCGACAGACTTGACCTGATCCTTGGGAACATGTCCAATCTTTGACCAAGCGGCCTGTATTTCACTGATCGCCTTCTTGGCCAGATCCAGGTTTGCGACGTCGATAGCTTCAGCTTTCTTCAGGAGGTCAAGCTTTTTCTCGAGATTGGCCTTGTGCTCGACTTCTAACTCCGCGTCCTGCTCCTTCTTGGCAGCAAAGATTGCATCTCCAGCGGCCCGGAAGCTCTTCCAAAGGCTCTCTTCGGCTTTTCCAGCCTTGCCCGCAGCCTTCCACTGTTCCTGCAGTGCCCGGTAGTCCGAAGCCGCTTTTGCGCCTTTTGAAACTAGCGCCTCAGCCTTGGAAACAAGCTCGGACTTTGCAGCCTTGGCCTCCTTGAATTTGCTATCAAGCGTTGCGAAGTACGCACGGCGTCCAGACTCAAACTTGGCCCGAGATTGAGAAAAACGCTTCCAAATGGGGTCGGTTTGCGCCTTAGGGATCTTTGGTCCCTCTTTTTGAATGGCCTGCCAGCGTTCAAACATTTCTGTCATCTCAGCAGCTGACTTCTTCCAGTTGATTCCGCCGAGGTTTGAGACGATTGCCTCGGCCCTAGCGGCGATGGATTCCTTCTCCTGCATTGCCTTTGCAATGGCTTCTTCGCGGGCAACAGCGGCCTTCTCTGCAGCAACCTGAATAGCAGGGGCTAGGGCGCCGAGGCGGTCTCTGAGCGATTTGAGGTTTCCAACGGCCTTCGGTTCCGCGCAGTCCTTCGTCAGTGTTTCGTGGGTCGCCTTGAGGCTTTTGGCATCGGTGATACCCGAGGCGATGCGCTGCTCAAGAATGCGGACCTGAGCCTCGAGGTCGTCAAACTTTTTCACAAAGAAGGCCAT
>JAYORB010000028.1:0-11590 GCA_038123155.1 Aquiluna sp.
TGAAAAGCGTGCTGAGGTGAAGGCAACCGACGACTACTTCCTCGAAGAGGCCTGGAGGGCAAATGCCAGGCAGCTGAATTTCCAGATGATCCCGACCACCGAAATTGTTCGTGACCGGACTCCCTTGGAACCAGGTCAGCGCATGCCGTTTTTTGTGTTTGGTAGCTCTGGCAATGTTGCAGAGTTCAAAAACAAGGTGGTCCAGCACTCTGGGGGCAAGCAGGTCGGGCTAAAGCGCAAGCTGCTGCGCCAGGCCAAGAATCTCGAAAAGAACCTCCCTGATTCACTTCGCAATCCGCTTCGCAGGATTGCGGACTCCACTGGCGTAACCGGCGTTCTTACCTCCGGCCAGGCAAAGGGTATTGATCCTGAGCGCTCCAAAGCCCTAGGCGAAATGATGGCTGGAGGCCTCAGGGGTGACAGGCAGCTCTTTGATCACTCCCTGAGCGCTTTCGAGAAGAAGTTCATGCCCTCGCAGGGAGAGCTTGCAAACATTGCTGCCGCAAGTTCCTTTTTGCACTACTCAACTACCGGCGAGAAAGAGCTGAGTTTGATGTGGTGGGCGAAGCCCTTCCCGGGAAACTTTGGCGACTGGCTCTCGCCGCTGATTCTTGCTCACTACTCGAATGCCAAGGTGATTCTCCAGTCACCCGTGAAGCCAACAAATAAGAAGCACGTTGTCGCACTTGGCTCTATTGGCAGGTTCATTCGCTCAAGCTCCGTGGTTGTTGGTACTGGAGTCTCAACCGAAGACATTGAGCTAAACAAAAAAGCAACCTACGTCTCAGTTCGTGGGCCGATAACCGCAAACGTTCTAAAAGCCTCCGGAGGACCAGAGGTAGCAGCATTTGGGGATCCCGGGTTGGTTATCTCGCGGATCCTGCCGGTTGCCAGAGCCAAGACCAATGGGCGGGGCGTATTGGTTGGGCACTTCTCTCACAGCTCCATACCACTGAGGCTGCCGGAAGGCATAGACGAGCTCTCAGTCATGATGTCTAGCAGGGAAGACATCGAAAAGTTTGTGCGGGCGCTGAATGAGTATGACTTCGTGGTCACCTCAGCCATGCACGTGATGATCACCTGTCACTCCTATGGCATCCCCTGCAGCCTGGTGACCTTTGAGGGTTACGAGGAGAACGTTCACGGTAGCGGCATCAAATACGAGGACTACGCACTCGGTGCTGGAGTCGAGGTCGCTAACCCGCTGCCCTTGCCGCTTGATCTGACAAAGCTTGACCTTCGCTCGCTTGCCAAAGAGACAAAGGTCTCCGAGCAAAAGATGGACGAGGTGGAGAATCACCTCAGGCTGGCAATCAATAAGGTGCTCTCATGAAGGGCATGACCTCGCTGCTCTGGAAGTCCTCCAGGCAAATGATCCCGAAGGGCAAATACCGCTGGCAGCTAATACTGCTTGTTTTCATTGCCGCAGCAATACCGGTGACCGAGCTTTTGGTGGCGAAACTGTTTACAGACCTGGTTGTTTCAGGCTCTGGCCAGAGCACCACCCAGATTGTTGTCTCGGTTGTCTTATTTGCCTTGCTCTTTGCCACCACAAGGGTTGCCAACTACTTGCAAAAGACCTACAGGGTGAAGTTCTTTGACAAGAGCTTTGGGGCAAGCGAGCGCGAAAAGACTGCCAACGAGGAGAGCTGGGAGTGGGCAATGGCGCTCGAGCTTGTCAATGTGCTCTCTTTCATTACCCAGATGCTCGTAATCGCGACCTTCTTTTTCTTCCTTGATCTGACCTTTGCCGGGATCAACTTGGTGTTCTTGCTGGTGCTGTTGCAGGTAATTGGTGTGCTGTTCGTTAGGCAATTCAAGACCCAGCGCGGGTTTGTTCAAAAGCGAAGGGCGAAAGAGGTTGTTACCCCGGCCGAGAGGCTAGGTGCGAGAATCCAGCAGGCGGAGTTTGGAACCCTGCTAGCGAGCGCCGGAGTGGTCTTGCTCTTTGTGCTGCTAATCGTGCTGAGCATCGCAGGCCAGATAAGCCTTGCAAATACGATCGTGATCTTCCTAGGGCTCAGATTGCAAAACACCACCTTTAGCTCGGTGTCTTCTTCTCTCATGCGCTTTGCAAGGGCCAAGGCCCACAGCTTCTAATGACCTCGCTCACCATTGGCTACTCGGTCCTGGCAGAGCGGGTAAAGAACATACGCCAACCAAAGGTCCCAGATAGCGAGCTGCTCGTTGTTGTCCAGAACCCAAACAAAGCCACTTATTCGAAGGCGCTGGACGCAACCTATGACGAGCTAACGAGCACAGGTGTAGCGAAGAGTCGCAACAGAGCACTTGAAATGGCCAAGGGTAGGTTCCTGGTCTTCGCAGATGACGACATTGAATTCGAAGCGGCTGGACTGGCTTCGGTTTGCAAATACATGGATGAGCACCCCGAGGTGGCCATTGTCTTGGCCCAGGCCACTGACCAAACTGGCAAGCTGCGCAAGAACTACCCAAAGAGCATGGAGCAGCTAAGTCTTTTCAACTCGGCCAGGGCCGCCACCTACGAAATGGTGGTGCGGGTTGAGAGCATCTACGCTCTGGGGGTTAGCTTCGATACTGCTTTTGGCGCAGGGGTAGAGAACTACCTGGGCGATGAGTACATCTTCATTGCCGATATCATCAGGGCCGGTGGTAGGGGTGTGTTCCTGCCTATCACCATCGCCTCTCACCCCGAGGACTCCTCGGGATCTGGCTGGGGCACCGACCGCGACCGAATAGCAAGGGCCAAGGTCTTCACCCGCGTCTTTGGAGCCATGGCGCCAATTATTCGCCTTGGCTTTGGGCTTAAAAGGCTCTCTGAGCTTGGGGGAACAAAGAACCTAGTCAGGTTTGTTCTCGGGCGCTAGCGGGTCAGGACCGTGTCTTGTGCGAGTAGCACACCGTCAATGTAGACCTCGACGTTGATGGTGTAGCCGGCTCCGGTGTTGCGCTTTGTTAGCGAATAGGTCTTTCCTGGGGCCAGGGTGATTGGATCAACTTTGAGCCACTTACCCGCCACCTTTGCAGTCAGTCTGCGGCCCTCATAGCCCTTGGTGTAGATGGCGATGTAGCCGTTGAAGGTGCCAATTGTCACCTTCTGCTCGCCATTTGAACTTCCTGGGTCCACGGGAGTAGTAGCTCCTGCCGCGAGCAGGTTGTAGGCACCAGCGACGTTGACAAGCGGTATTTGCTTCCTAATGACATCGTCGACCTTTGAGGAGCCCTGCTTCATTGCGAGCAGGATCTGTTCGCTGGTCTTCTCTGGGAAGGCCTGCTTCAAAACCGTGAATGCCGCTGCAACCAATGGGGTTGCCGCGGAGGTTCCCGAGCTTGTCATGTAGCCGAGGGTGTCGGCGCTTCTTGTGAAGTCGGGCGCCAAGAACTCAATCTTGTTGCTCATGGTCACATACCAGGAGATTTCGCGCTGAGCATTCACCGAGCCAACCGCCACGACCTCCTCGAGGCAGCTTGGAAAGACTGACGTGGCGATGTCCAAGACCGGGGTGTTTCCAGCGGCTGCAAATGTGATGATGCCGCGGTCTCGCATGTCAGAGATGATGCCCGCCAGCTCCGCGAGCGCCGGGTTGGTGTCACAGAGCAGCCAGCTTCTTGGCATCTCTGAGAACAGGCCTCCAAAAGACAGCGAAAGTGCGACGGTCTTGTTTGCTTCAGCCCGGTCAGAAACATACCTTGCTGCCGCGGTGATGCCCTCGAGGGTGAGGTCGATGTTCGCCATCACGATCTTTGCATCTGGGGCAATGCCGCCGGCCGCAACTGAGTTGGGCTTGCCCGCAGCGATGCCGGCAACCATGTTGCCGTGGTTCTCGGCGAAGACAGGGAAGTTATTGACGATGCGCTGCGATGCGGCGGCAACTCCGGTCTGGCTCTTCGAGCCGTTGGGGCAGAAGTTTGAGGTGTAGGAGGCGTAGAGGCAGAAGCCATCGACGACCTGGTCCTGGAAGTACTCGTGGGTGAGGTTTACGCCCTGGTCAATGAAGGCAATCGAGGCACCCTCGCCCTTGTGGCCAAGCTCCCATACCGAGTCCACGTTGACCATCGTGTAGGCAGGTTCGACAACGTTTGCCTGGGCAGGTGCTGCAAAGCCAAAAAGCGAAATTGCAAGAGCTGTTACGGCCGCAAAAAACTTAGTCTTCAAGTTGATTTCTCCCGTTTTCTAACTCCAAGCGTAAGCGCAGAAAGTGAGCATCCGCTGATAGTTGAGTCTAGGCTTTAGCCATGGTTGATGCGGGTAGAAGAGTCAGCAAGGCGGTTATTCCAGCAGCTGGACTTGGCACCCGCTTCCTCCCCGCCACAAAGGCGATGCCCAAAGAGATGCTCCCCATCGTTGACAAGCCCGTAATTCAATACGTGGTGGAAGAGGCGGTCTCGGCTGGGCTCTCAGACCTTCTGATAATCACGGGTAGAAATAAGAACACCCTTGAGAACCACTTTGACCGGGTGGCCGAGCTGGAGCAGGCGCTAACTGCCAAGGGTGACCAGAAGCGGCTTTTCTCCGTCCAGGAGTCCAACCAGCTAGCGGATATCCACTACACCCGCCAGGGCGACCCGAGGGGACTGGGTCACGCGGTCCTCAGGGCAAAAAGCCACGTAGGTTCAAACAGCTTTGCCGTCCTGCTTGGTGATGACGTCATCGACTCTCGAGATGCCTGCCTTTCAAAGATGCTTGAGCTCCACGAGGCGACCGGGGACAACGTAGTTGCCCTGATGGAGGTGCCGATGGAGCAAATTCACCTCTATGGGGCAGCGAGCATTAGCTCCCAGGAGGGAGATGCGGTGGTCATCTCTGAACTGGTTGAAAAACCTGAGCCTGAGAGCGCGCCATCAAACCTTGCGGTGATTGGCCGCTACGTGCTCAGGCCAGAGATCTTTGAGATTTTGGAGAACACCGAGCCTGGAAGGGGCGGGGAAATACAGCTCACCGATGCCCTCCAGCACGCGGCTAATAACCCCGAGCTTGCAGGAGGCGTGAGAGGTGTGATCTTCCGAGGCAGGCGATACGACACCGGTGACAAGCTGGACTTTATTCGCGCGACCCTGAGGATCGCGGTTGACAGAGAAGATATTGGCGGCGAGCTAAAGAGTTGGCTAAAAGAGTTTTCTAAAGAGCTTTAGTCCGCTTGCACTTTTCTGAGCAGTATTTGACCTGGTCCCAGTTTTTCTCCCAGGACTTGCGCCAGACCATCTCCCTGCCGCAGCGCTCGCAGGTCTTCTTTGGCAGGTTAGCTTTCTTAACCCCGCGCACTACTCGGACTCTGGCTGGTCGATTGTTAGCTTGCTCTTAGGAACGTCCATCATCTCCACCCAGGTGTTGCCAATGGCTAACTGGAGCGGCTGGCCGTCTGTCGTGGAGAGCAGGATTGGCTCGCCAATCTCACCCTTAGACCACACTGCCTGCAGGTAGTAGCCGTCGGAGAAGATGTGGGCAATACCCTCATTGTTTTCCAGCATGGCCTTTGGAATAGCTCCGTATTTTGGATCTACGAAGCTCAAATCGTGGGCGACCTCCATGACAACCACGTTCTTGGCAATTACCCGCTCGCCGCCTTCTTGGGTGTGCTCGGAGCCGTCTTGGGTTCTCAGCCACGCGGGCTCCTCGGCAACCGACCAATCAAAGGTGGCGGTTCCCAGCTCCCACTCCGAGTGCATCTGCGGGTACTTCACGCCAAGGCCTAAAACAGGCGTTCCCTCCGCTACAGCTGTTGGAATCGCAGCAAACTCAAAGCCGGGTTCTGGAGCTGGCTGCTCTGGAGAGTAGAGCTGTTGAAGCTTTGCGGCCTCAAAAAACAGGTTCCAGGGAGCAACCCTTGACTTCTCGCGAAAGTAAGTGTCGTTATTCATCTCGGTGTCTTCGTCGCTCATTATCAGCCCGGTCGCCTTGGCCGCCGACTTGAACGGGGCCTGGCCTCCGGAGTAGACGAAGATGCCGTTGAAAGGATCGACAATTGCCGCATCCACCGGCCTCACTGACCTGACCGGGCCAATGACCTCGGGGGTTCTTGAGTGCCATACCGGCAAAAGCCTTGTGAGTCCTATCTCGACCCTGGTGACGTAGACGATGTCTGCGGAGTTGAGTGCTAGCTGAGGTCTACCGGGCGTGGTGTTATCGATCTTCGCCGAAACTGCAGGGAGCTCAAGTAGTGGGTTAGTGCCCTCCTCATAGAGCACACCGGTGAGGGCGGCCGCCACCATAACCGGTTCCGGCTCTGGCTCCTCAGTTGGGGTCGGCGAAGCCGTCTGGGACTGGGTGGCAGTGGGGGCAATTGTTTCCTCGGGTTCAGAGCTGCAGCCAGCAAGAACAAGTGCCAAGGCAATTAGAAGGGCTGTCTTCCGCATCTGAATAAGTGTATGAGCGGAGTGGGGGTTTTCTCAGGTAATCCGCTGGGGGTTTGGTTTAGGAGCTCGGGTAGAAATTCACCGCGCCGCGCACCCAAACGGTAACCCTCATGCCAACCTCTGGAGCAAAGGGGCCATTTGACCTTGCTCTGATTCGAAGCTTTGGAGTCTGCACCTCGACGAGGGCATCGTGACCAAAGAACACCCTGCCCACAACCTCAGAGTCTCCTGAGGGGTTTGGCTGCAGATAAAAGTTTTCGCTTCTGATCGCCACCACTCCGGTTTCGCCCTCGGCGACATTGTTTAGTGGGCTCAGGCTGCCAAGATCGGTGAGTATCTTGCCGCCGGAGACCTTGCCATCTACAAGCACCGACTCTCCCAAGAATGTCGCGATGCCGACATCCGCTGGTGAGTTGTAGATCTCAGAGGGCGACCCGATCTGAATCACCTTGCCATCTCGCAAGACCGCCACTCGATCCGCCAAGGAAAGAGCCTCTTCTTGGTCGTGAGTCACCATCACCGCAGTCGCTCCCTCAGCCTTGAGCACCCCGCGAACCTCCTCGCGAAGCTGCTGCCTGAGCTCTGCATCGAGGGCACTAAATGGCTCGTCTAGTAGTACCAGCTTTGGTCTTGGAGCCAACGCCCTTGCAAGTGCCACCCGCTGCACCTGCCCACCCGAGAGCTCCTCGGGCATGCGAGCGGCGAACTGTTCCATCCGGATTAGTCGCAAGAGCTCATTGACCCGCTCGTCCCTTGCCTTTTTCGATAGCCCAGCGAGACCAAAACCAATGTTCTGGCGAACGTTGAGATGAGGGAAGAGAGCAGAGTCCTGGGGCACGATGCCGATGCTTCGCTTCTCCGGAGCAACGGTTACACCGCTACTGCTGAGAAGAGTCCCATCAAGGGAGATTGACCCGCCGGTAACAGCGTCAAAACCGGCGATCAGCCTAAGCAGAGTTGACTTGCCCGCACCCGATGATCCCAGCACGGCGAGAAGCTGCTTGCTCTCAAGCTCAAGCGTTATGCCGGCGAGAACTCTCGTTTCTCCAAAAAAAACTGAGACGTCTTTGATTTCAAGAAGTGGCATCTAGCTAACCTCCGAAATCAGTTTTCTCGCCTGGGCATTCAGGAAAAGTGCCGGCACCCCCGCAATGATAATCAGCGCGAGGGCATAAGGGGCAGCCTGCCCATAGGCCAAAACTTCGGTTGCCTGCCATAGCTCCGTTGCCAAGGTGTCTAGCTGATTGGGGCGAAGCAGCAGGGTGGCGGGGAGTTCTTTAAGTACGGTGAGGGAAGCGAGCGCAATGCCGGCAATGATGCCTGGCGCGGCAATTGGCAAAACCACCTTGCCTAGCGCGGCATTCTTGCTAAGCCCCTGGCTTCTTGCAACCTCCTCAATACTCCTCGGCACAAGCGCAATCGGAGTCCCCACTAACCCAAGCGCATTTGGCAAAAACAAAATGAGGTAGGCAAGCAGCAGTAGCCAAATGGTCTGGTAAATACCTGGCAAGAGGTTTGCCCCGAAGAACACCAGCGCCAGCGCCACTACAACCGCGGGGAGTGCATGGGTGGTCCATGCTGTTAGATCGACCACCGCGGAGAGCCGGCTTTGAAACCTCAGGTTCCAAACCGAGATCGCAAGCGCGAAGATGCCGATAATTACTCCCGCTGCAAGCGCCACTAGCAGCGAACTAACTACCAGTTCTCCTAACCTGAGCAAATCAAAAGCGCGTTGATTTAGAGACCAGCCAATCAGCGACACAATCGGTAGCCCGGCCCCTGCAAGGCCAAGCACGGAAAGGGCCATGAGCGAAGGCAGTTTCAAACCGCCGAGGTCTACTAGACGTCTGCGACCTGAGGAGCTCGGTGCGCTCCAACGATCTCCTCGATAGCGGCGCTCAAAGTAAATAACAATCAGCGTTAGCGCCACCAAAACCAGTGCCAGCGCAGCGGCGCTGGTTCTATCAAATGAACCGCGGTAGGCGTTGTAGATGGCGCGGGTAAAGGTGTCGAAGCGGAGCAGCGCGATCGCGCCGAATTCGCTCAGCGTATAGAGCGCCACCAACAAACCCGATGCGAGGGCAGCTGGCCTTATCTGAGGCCAGCTCACGCTCCAGAACACCTGCAGCCGATTCTTCCCAAGCGAACGAGCCACCTCCTCAGCCGCGAAGTTTGAGCTAATCAGCGCGGCTGATACTGCCAAGAACACATACGGCGCGGTTGCCATCGACAGGATGGGCCAGGCTGCCCAAAAACCGCTGAACCACGGAAATATGCTCAGGTAGCCAAGTGCAAGGACGTAGCTCGGGATGGCAAGTGGCAGGGTTGCCAGCACTGCAAATACCGGTGCAAGGGCAAGGTTAGTTCTCACCGTGAGCCAGGCCTGCAGGATACCTATTGCCAATGCCGTCAGGGAAACACTGAGAGTGAGACTGATCGTGTTCCAAAGCAGCTCCAGCGTCCTTATCCTGAGCAGTTCCGCCAGGGCCGCCTCAAAGCCCTCGGCGAGCCGAAGCAGCAAATACCCGATCGGCAATAGTGACGCTAGGGCTGCAACTACACCCAGCGCTACCGCTGCAATCGGAGGTCTTTGCATCTGGGCCTAGATCAGTCCCGCCTGGCGGATCAGCTCCAGCGTCCTCTCAAGAGTGTCGAGGTCGCTTAGGTCAATCGCGGGAGTTTGAATCTCGCTAAGCGGTACCAGCTCATCGGCGGGGCTAATGCCGCCAACAAGTGGATACTCCCTGGTTTCCTCCGCGAAGTACTGCTGGCCCGATTCGCTGAGCAAGTAGATAACAAACTCACCCGCGTTCTCGGATGCCTTTATGATGCCAACACCGGCAACGTTGACAAGATTGCCCGCGTCCGCAGCCCCAAACTGAGCCAGGCGGCTGTTCATCTGAGCCTGACCAACATCCATCGCACGCGCATACCAGTAGTAGTGGTTGATAAGCCCCGCAGCCAATTGTCCCGACTCAACGGCTTCGAGTATTGCGCCGTTTTTTTCGTAGATGACGGCGTTCTCGCGCATTGCTTCTAGCCATTCCAAGGTGCGCTCATCACCGTGGATAACTCGCATGGCGGTCACAAAAGACTGGAACGAAGCATTGGTTGGCGCGATGCCAATCCGGCCCCGCCAAGACTCAGCCTCAAGATCAAAAATACTCGCGGGCAGCTCACTAACCTCGGCCGGGTCATAAACCAAAACTCTCGCCCTGCCGGAAACCCCCACCCAGCTTTTGTTTGCTGCCGAATACTCCGCGGGTACAAGGGAGAAGATCTCATCTGGAATGGCCGTTAGCAGACCCGCCTTGGCAGCCGCACCTAACGCCCCAGCATCCTGAGCGAGGAAGATATCCGCTGGCGAGTTGGTGCCCTCCTCAAGAAGCTGCGCGGCTAGCTCCGCACTGCCCGCGTAACGAACCTCGACATCGATGCCGCTGGCCTGCTCGAACTGTTCAACAAGGGGCCCAATTAGTCCCTCGCTCCTGCCCGAATAAACCAGTAGCGAATCGTCCTCGGCGCTGCAACCAGTTAGAAACAAACCGGAGACAACAGAGACAGCGAGAGCACTGCGAAACCTCAAGAAAACCTCTTCAAAAGTTGGGTAGAAAGTTGATTACCCGAAGAGGTTAGGTAAACCTAACTAGTTTGTCAAGATTTGGCTTTAGCGTCGATTTCGGCAATCAGATTCTCGACAAGAGCCTTTATCTCATCGCGAATGGGTCGCACCGACTCCACGCCTTTTCCGGCTGGATCCTCGAGCTTCCAGTCGAGGTAAATCTTCCCCGGGTAGAAGGGGCAGGCATCGCCACAGCCCATGGTGATTACGTAGTCTGAAGCCCTAACGTCCTCGTCGGTAAGAACCTTTGGTTTTGCAGCTGAGATGTCAATGCCCAACTCGTTCATAGCCTCAACAGCTGAGGGATTCACCTGGTCTCCCGGCATGGTGCCTGAAGAGCGAACCTCAATGCGATCGCCAGCCAGGTGGTGCAGAAAACCCTGTGCCATCTGCGACCTTCCTGCGTTGTGAACGCAAACAAACATGACCGAAGCGATTGGGGCTGACATTAGCTGCCTACTTTCTTGGTGAGGGGAACAAAGGTAATAAGTGCGATGGCCATGCCAATTAGTTGGGCCAAGACGAACCGGAGCGCTGAGTCGGGTGCGATACCCGAGGGGGCTTCGGTGAAGATACGCCCCAGGGTCACGGCCGGGTTAGCAAAAGATGTTGAAGAGGTGAAAATGTGGCCTGCGAAAATCCAGGCTGCAACCGAGGCAGCAACCAAATTTGCCTTCTCAAAATGAACCAGCAGCAGGATCAAGAGCACCAAGCCCCAGGTTGCAACCACCTCACCCAAAAAGGTAGGAAGCGAGAATCTCTCTAGCTTGCTCACCTCGAGCCAGGCCGAGCCGAACATTAGATTTGCAATCACTGCTCCGCTTACTGCGCCAAGCACCTGAGCTGCGATGTACGAACCGGCCTCGCCCGAGGCAATAGCCTTTCGCAACAGAAAACCCAGGGTAACTACCGGGTTGAAGTGCGCTCCTGAGATGGGGCCAAAGATGGAGATTGCGACGAAAAGGATGGCAGCAACCGTTGCGGCGATCATGGTGAGGCCCAGCGGGTAACCAGATTGCAAGGTGGCGGTCATAAAGCCTGCGCCAACTACGCCGGAAACAATCAGGGCGGTGCCTAAAAACTCGGCTAGAAGCTTCGCTGAAAGCGGATGTTGCAAGCCTTACCTTCTCTCTAATGCTCTGGTAGTTTATAGATAACCATCTATGAATAGGTGAACAAATGGTTACGAGAGTGCAACTAGATATCTCCCAGTGCGCACCCAAGCCTGGAGTCGAGCCAATGGCCCGGACCAAGGCGAATGAAATTGCGAGCCTTCTCAAGGCAGTTGCAGACCCAACACGGCTCCAGATCCTCGCGCTTATCAACCAGGGCGAGAACAGCAGCGCCTGCACCTGCGACCTCACTGGTCCCCTTGGGCTATCACAACCAACCATCTCCCACCACATGAAAAAGCTCACGGAGGTGGGTTTGTTGAGCGCTGAGCGCAGGGGAACCTGGGTCCACTACAGCGTGAACAAAGAACTCTGGGGCCAAATAGCGGAGCTGTTTGAGTGAGCATCCAACACACCTCCTTTGGCGTGCTGACGCCTGAGCATGACCATGCGGTTTTCAACGAGCGCTCGGTAAGAGCTGCAGCTGGATTGCTGTTTGTCTTCGGTTTTGCCGGCTGGATGA
>JAYORB010000029.1:0-5031 GCA_038123155.1 Aquiluna sp.
AGCACCGCACTCCTAGGATCATCCGCGGCCTCATTTGAAATTTCAAATCCCCTGTTCATTGGTCCTGGGTGGAGTATTACCGCATCGTCCCTGAGCATCCTGAACCTGACACCAGAGAGTGACCACTTGGCTGCATATTCGCGCTCGGAGGGAAAAAAGACTCCTTGCATGCGCTCTCTTTGTACCCGCAACATCATGATGACATCTGGCTGATCCTTGAGCGCCTCCTCGAAGGAATAGACCACTTCACAGCCAAGCGCTCTAAAGCCCTGAGGCAGAAGGGTTTCGGGCCCAGCCAGCGTGACTTTGGCACCGAGCAAGGTAAGTAGTAAGACATTGCTCCTTGCAACGCGCGAGTGCTGGATGTCTCCAACAATCAAAACCTTGATGCCCTTAAGATCCGCGCCCGTATTTTTAATCTGACGGATGGTCAGAGCGTCAAGCAATGCCTGCGTCGGGTGCTCATGCGAGCCGTCACCTGCGTTTACCACCGAACCTGAGATCCAGTCCTTGGTTGCAAGCGTCTGGGCAGCGCCACTCATGGGGTGGCGGATGACTATCGCATCTGCACCGAGGGCCTCTAGCGTTTG
The DNA here is from genome assembly GCA_038123155.1 of Aquiluna sp. Classification (GTDB taxonomy): domain Bacteria; phylum Actinomycetota; class Actinomycetes; order Actinomycetales; family Microbacteriaceae; genus Aquiluna. The sequence goes on from JAYORB010000029.1 coordinate 591, forward strand.
CGCAGTATCTTTCAGGCTCTCACCTTTGCTGACTGAACTGGTAGCGGCGGCGAAGTTGATTACGTCGGCACTTAATCTCTTTGCTGCAATCTCGAAGCTAATGCGGGTTCTAGTTGAGTTCTCATAGAAGAGATTCACGACCGTCTTACCTCTAAGGGCCGGTAGCTTCTTTACCTCTCTGGCGTTCACAGCTGAAAGCTCTTGGGCGCTATCGAGAAGGTCGATTGCGGCTTCTCTGTCTAGTTCTCTAATCGAAGTGAGGTGCCTCATTGTTCGATCACAACCTGATCAGTCCCGTCGGTCCCCACGAGCATCACATTCACTCGCTCGTCGGCAGCAGTGGGAAGGTTCTTACCGACGAAGTCTGGCCTTATGGGAAGCTCTCGGTGCCCGCGATCTACTAGCACAGCAAGCTTGACTTGTCTCGGACGCCCATAATCAGTTATTGCATCAAGTGCGGCTCTCACGGTTCTTCCTGAGTAGAGAACATCGTCAACAAGAACAACCACTTTGTCGTCGATTCCGCTTGTCGGGATACGTGTGGATCGAACCTCACGCTCGGAACTCAAAGAATCGTCCCGATACATAGTTATGTCCAGCTGACCTATTTGTGATTGGTATGAATCATCTATCTCGGAGAGAGTGGAATCGATTCGCTCGGCTAGCTCGACCCCTCGCGTGGGAATTCCAAGCAGGACGAGATCTTTCGAACCTGAATTAGATTCGAGAATTTCATGGGAAATACGTTTTACAGCACGCGAGATATCGGAACTATCCAGAACGGTGCGCAGTGGCATAAGCCTCTCCTTCTTCGCCTCTCTGGACGAACTTAAAGGACATTTGGCTAAAGCATAACAGCTTTAGATAGCCTCGCTACCTTTCGCCAGGCGTGCCAGAACACCGTTAATGAATTTTGGGGATTCCTCGGTTGAAAGCTCACTTGCGAGGTTTACCGCCTCGGAAATTGCTACCTCATTCGGGACTTCAGGATTGAAAAGAATTTCCCACGCCCCCATTCTCAGGATTGCCCTATCCAGATAAGGCATGCGCTCAAGTTTCCAGCCCTCAGAGAGATTTTGGAGTCTAGAGTCCAATGCCTCTCGATTTGTCTTGACGCCCGTAACAATCGTTTCGGCGTAATCGAAAATTGCATCCTGGTTTTGGCGGCCAGCACTTGATTCCTGAGCGCTTGAAAGAGCGTCAAGCGCATCTATCTTGTTGAGTTCTGCTGCGTAGAGAGCGTCAAGTGCCCTCTTGCGCGATTTAGTTCTGGAGCTCAACTATTCACTTGCCCGGCCAAGATACTCACCTGTACGGGTGTCTACTTTGACCTTGGTGTTGTTCTCAATAAAGAGTGGAACCTGAATCTGGTGCCCCGTCTCAAGCGTTGCGGGCTTGGTGCCACCGGTAGAGCGATCACCCTGAAGCCCTGGCTCGGTGTAGGTGATCTCGAGTATCACCGAAGGTGGAAGCTCGACATAGAGAGGCGATCCATCGTGAATTGCGACAGTTGCAACCTGATTCTCAAGAAGGAAATTGGCAACATCTCCAACGACGGCTGCATCCAGCGACATCTGGTCATATGTGGAGTTGTCCATGAAAACGAAGCCAGATCCATCGTTGTAGAGATACTGCATGTCGCGCCTGTCGACAGTTGCGGTATCAACCTTCACTCCTGCGTTGAAAGTCTTGTCGACCACCTTGTCTGACTTCACATTTTTTAGCTTGGTTCTAACGAAAGCCGGCCCCTTGCCAGGCTTTACATGCTGAAACTCGATGACACTCCACAGCTGCCCATCAATGAGCAGCACCATGCCGTTTTTTAGATCGTTTGAAGTTGCCATGACTCTCCTTGATAAACCTGAAGAAGTTTAGCTGCCTACAAGCTGCCGCAGCGCCAGCTTGTAGGAGTCAAAGCCAAATCCCGCTATTTGACCCATCGCCACTCCTGAAATCACCGAGTTCTGGCGGAACTCCTCGCGGGCATGTGGGTTGGTGATGTGAACCTCGATGAGCTGCACCCCTGCCCCCGTGAGCGCCGCACAGGCATCTCTGAGCGCGTACGAGTAGTGGGTAAATGCGGCCGGATTCAGTACGACTGGCGTTTTCGCCTCGAGCGCTTCGTGGAGCCAGCCAATCAGCTCGTCCTCGCTATTGGTTTGCCTAAAATCGACCTCGCTACCAAGCTCAGAGGCAGTAGTCGAGAGCAGGCCCTCGAGGTCCTTCAGGGTAGCCATGCCATAGATGTCAGGCTCTCTTGTGCCCAGGAGATTTAGGTTAGGGCCGTTCAGTACGAGGATTTTCATACCCCTACGCTATTCCACAATCGCCTGAAATGCCGTGAATAGTAGCTCCGGCGTAGGTGCCGCAAGGATTCCGGGTTTGCCAATCTTCTCGAGCACCACGAATCGCAGCGCACCGCTTCTTGCCTTTTTGTCCCTCTGCATGACCTCTAGTAGCTGCGGCCATTTGTCTGCCTTGTAGGTTGTGGGTAAACCAAGCTTGCTAAATACATTCCGATGTTTCTCTACATCGCCCTCCGAGAGCTTTCCCGAGAGCATCGACAGTTCAGCCGCAAACGTCATTCCAATCGAGATTGCAGCGCCGTGACGCCATTTGTATCGCTCAGCGTGTTCAATTGCGTGTCCAAGGGTGTGTCCGTAATTCAGGAACTCGCGCTTTCCACTCTCTCTGAAGTCCTCGGTGGTGACTCTTTCTTTGATTGCAACAGAGCGCCTAACAAGGTCTTCGAACACCTCCGAGGTGGTGTCGGTAGCCGCATCATCCGAAAGTACGATGTCGAGAATTTCCGGATCCGAAATGAATCCGTACTTCACCAGCTCCGACATGCCCGCAATCAGGTCATTCCTAGGCAGGGTCTCCAAGGTATCTAAATCAATAAATACTTTCGTTGGGAGGTGAAAGACACCCACCAAGTTCTTACCCTCTTGGGTATTTACGCCTGTCTTTCCTCCAATGGCGGCATCGACCATCCCCAAGAGTGTCGTGGGTATCAAGTAGGTTCTTACCCCGCGGAGCCACGTACCTCCCACGAATCCAGCAAGGTCTGTGGTTGAACCCCCGCCGAGACCAATGACCGCGTCGTTGCGATGGAAGTCTGCCTGCCCCATGATTCCCCAGCAGAAAGCAGCCACCTCCACACGCTTGGCTTCTTCGCTCTGCGGTACCTCAGCCAAAAACGCCTCAAATCCCACTGTTCTTAGAGTCTCTCTGAGTAGCTCAGCGGTAGCGGCCAACGGCTGCGGGTGAATAATCAGTACCTTGCTAACACCGTCCAGGCTCTTAGGAATCTCGTCGAGGAGACCACGACCAATCAAGCTATAGGACATCTCTAGCCTTACTCTCCAGTTCCTCAAGGACCACTCGGATAGGTCGGTTTGCCGTAACCACAGTTGCCGTCGCTAGCTGCTGATAGTACCCGAGTCGCTCCTTATACAGCTTCTCCCACATGCTGGGATTCGACTTCAGCAGGGGTCTCTTATCGAGATTTATTCGTGAAAGAACCCATTCGGCATTTGTATCCAAAAAAATTGTTGGCATGTCCTGTAAAAGTTCCCGGTTTTTTTTGGTCACCACCACTCCACCACCGGTTGCGATAACCGCAGGCGATTTGAGGGCCTTCTCAAGGGCCACCGTCTCAAGGGTGCGAAAGCGAGCCTCACCCTGGTCTTCAAAGATCTTTGGTATCGGACCGTGACTTGCTGAAATCATTCGGTCGGTGTCCAAAAACTTCGTTTCAAGAAGCTTCGCAAGCTTTCTTCCGAGCGTGGACTTGCCCGCCCCCATGGGCCCAATAAGGACGAGGGGCTTAGCCACTACGGTTTTGCGATCTTTGACTTGAGAGTCTCTGGAATTGCCTCCAGGTATGAGTGGAGATTGCGCTTGGTTTCGCCAACCGAGTCGCCACCAAACTTCTCGAGCACGGCATTTGCAATCACCAGTGCAACCATCGCCTCGACAACGATTCCAGATGCTGGGACTGCGCACACATCGCTGCGTTGATGGTGAGCAGTAGCCTTGTCGCCAGAGGCAGTGTCGATGGTCTCCAAAGCCTTTGGAACAGTGCTAATGGGCTTCATTCCGGCACGGACACGAATCACCTCACCGTTGCTCATTCCGCCCTCTATGCCACCAGCGCGGTCCGTCTTCCTAGAAACCTCTCCGCCCTCTCTGGTGATTTCATCGTGTGCTACGGATCCGCGGCGTTTGGTTGTTTCTAATCCATCGCCAATCTCAACTGACTTCATTGCCTGAATACCCATGACTGCGGCCGAGAGCTGGGCATCAAGCCTCCGATCCCAGTGGACGTAGCTCCCGATTCCGGGGGGCATTCCGTATACGAGTGTTTCCACGACGCCACCTAGTGTGTCTCCTGATGAGTGACAGTCGTCGATTTCGGCAACCATTGCCTGAGAAGTCT
>JAYORB010000029.1:5131-11587 GCA_038123155.1 Aquiluna sp.
CCCGTGAAGTCTGCGTGACCGGGTCTTGGTCGTGTGAGCTTGGCTGCTCTGCCGCCACTTAGCTCTTCTTCAGCAACAGGAGCGGCACTCATGACGGTCTCCCATTTGGGCCACTCGGTGTTTGCAATTCTGAGTGCAACCGGCCCACCTTGAGTCAGACCAAACCTCACACCTGTTGAGAGCGTGACCTCGTCCTGTTCAAACTTCATTCGCGCCCCACGACCGTACCCAAGGCGTCTTCTTGCTAAAGCGTCTTGGATGTCCTCGGCGAGCACTGGCACGCCAGCAGGAAGGCCCTCAATTACTCCAATGAGCTCTGGACCGTGAGATTCACCCGCTGTAAGCCACCTGATCATGCGTCTATTCTCCCATGCCCAGCGCTGTCCTCATGGCAGCAACTATTTCTGCCTCTATAGAAAGCGGCTCCTCAAGCGCACCACCTCTGAAAAGTCGCTGCTGGCCGGCGGCCTGCCAAAGCAGCATCTCCAGTCCAGAAACTGAACGCGAAAAGCCCTCTACCGGTGAGTTCGCATAAACAGCATCAAGCAAGATGCCGTCATACTGCCCATCGGCCAATGCATGGATTACACCCTTGGGAACCGTGGAGATAACAAGATCCGCGTTTAGCACTGCATCCAGCGAAGTAACGACAGCCCCATAGGCCTGAGAAATAGCTGCTGCCTTATCCGTGTTTCTGGCCCAGACCCTAACATTCTGATCCTCAAATGCCACAGCAGCGCTTCTTGCTGTCGCACCGCTTCCTAAAATCCCGACGGACTTGAAATCCAGGCCTTTGACTGCATGCTGAAGCCCCATGACGTCGGTGTTGTAAGCAAGCCAGGTCTCCTCCTGCCTTACAAGCGTGTTCGCGGAACGGGTTGAAATGGCGAGGGGGTGAAGCTGGCTGGCAACATCTAACGCCTCTTCTTTCAGCGGCATCGTCAGTGACAGACCCATCCAGCTTGCATCAAGTGAGTTTGCGAACTCGCTTAGGCCCGAGGCAAGCTCAAGCGCCTCATAGCTCGCATCAATCCCCGAGCAGCCAAAAGCAGCCTTGTGAAGAACTGGGGAGAGCGAATGGCTTATCGGCGAGCCAAGCACCGCAAATCTGCTAGTCATCCCAGCCTGGGTTGTCTCTGAGCCACTGGCGGTAAATCTCAGCCGCCCTTTCGTGCTCCGCCAGAGTCTCGGAGAAAACGGTCTCTCCGGTGGCGAGATTTATGGCCACAAAGTAGAGCCAATCCCCCACCGCAGGATTGACGGCAGCATCAATGGCGGTCGCGCCTGGTGAGCTTATTGGTCCTGGTGGTAGGCCCGGGTATACGTAAGTGTTGAAGGGATTATCGCTGTCCGCTAGCCCCTCCTGAAAGCTATCTATGGAGCCCTCGTAGTAGTACTTCACCGTTGGATCAGACTGTAGGGCGATGTTTCTATCGAGGCGGTTATTGAAGACCGTTGAGATCTTGTACATGTCTGCCTCAGCCCGCCCCTCAAGTTGAATGATGGAAGCAAGAGTCAAGATGTCGAAGCCTGTCTCAACATCTAGCCCATGACCCTCCAGCTCAGCCTCCATGCGGGCAAGCATTGTGTTGATAATCGTTTCTGCAGTTACCCCAGGGTCAAAGGTGTAGCTAGCGGGGAACAGCCAACCCTCAAGTGTTTCTCCGGGATACACGTCATTTGCGGCTTCAATTGCTGATAGGAGCGCCTCTTCAGAGACCTCAAGCTCCTCAGTCAGCACGTCCACAATCTCAACCATCTGAAGTCCTTCAGGGATGGTCACTTGAACCACGACCCTGTTTTCGCCTGCCAGCAGGATTTGAAGTGCCTCAAGCCCTGGAATCTTTGTCGGGAACTCATAGTGACCGGGATAGATGGTCAACTCCACGTTCAACATGTCGCGATAGATCGCATCAAAGCTTTTTATGACGTCGGCGTTGAGGAGCTTTCTTGCGACATCCTCTCCCGTGTCACCCTCCTCGATGATGATGACCGTCGAAGGGCCAGGCTCACCGTCGTAGTCCTCGACTGTAAAGCGGTTGATCAGAGCCGAGACACCGCCTTCGAAGGCGTCTCGAAAAGTGAAGTAGCCTGCCGTGAGCCCGCCTCCCACAATTGCGAGTGAAACTAACGCAGCAATCCAGGACTTAGAGCGCTTCGGAGGAGCATCGGTTGCTTCAAATTCATCAAGCATCTATGGCGCCAATCTCGATTGCAACATGGGGTGACGACAGTGCAAATTCCAAGATCCCGCGCGCACTTTCTGCGTCAATAAAAGACTTAGATTGTTTGCTGCTCTTACCCACCTGGTGGAGATTGCGTTGGGCCGACACCGTGGTGAGCCTTTCATCAACCATTGAGATTCTTGTGTCCGTGAAGCTAGTAAGGGTTCTTGCAAAGTCAATTGCCAACAGGGAGCTTTTCGTTCTCTCTCCAGAGAGCGAGAGTGGCAGTCCTACGAAGATGGTCGAAACGTGTTTCTCGGCAGCCAGGGTGGCGAGATCCTGCGCGGCAGCCTGGGAAAACTCAACTACGCCATGGGCTAGCGCGAGTGACCCCTCTGAAAAGGCCACACCTATACGCGCAGCTCCTACATCCAGGCCCATCGCTCTCAAACTTGCGCCTTCGCCTCCGCCAAGGCAACGTCCAGCTTGGATGTCTCGGGTCCGCCACCCTGAGCGAGGTCCTTCTTCCCGCCACCTCCGCCGCCAAGCACTCCGGCTGCCTGCTTGGCTATTGCACCAGAATCAAACCCTGCAGCTACGGCGTCTTGTCCCGCAGCAACCATGACCGTCGCGCGCCCTCCAGACACTGCCCCCAGAATGATGACCGAGTCTGAGCCAAGACGATCCCTGAGCGCTAAAACCAGAGAGCGAAGGTCCTCCGCATCCTGCTCTCCAACGTTGGCCGCAACGACCTCACGTCCATTCTGTGAGACTGCACTCTCAGCCAATCCAGGTATCAGCGAGAGCGCTGCCTTTGCATTGGCCTCAGCCAGCTGCTTTTGAGTCTTCTTCAGATCTTCCAGGGACTCGGCAATCTTGGCTTCAACTTCTCCCACTGGCGCTTTGAAGGAGGCTGCAATTCGCCTAATCGTCTCTCTCTGCTCAATCAGGGACTTTAGAGCCTCGAAGCCGACCTCAGCCTCGATACGGCGGCTACCAGATCCGACTGAACTCTCGCCGGTAATGGAAACAAGTCCGATTTGAGCGGTCCTAGTGACGTGGGTACCACCGCAAAGCTCTCTGGACCAGGGTCCGCCCACCTGGACGACTCGCACCATTTCGTCATAAGTTTCATCGAAGAGTGCAATTGCTCCCCAACTCTTGGCGTCTGGAAGCGTCATAAATCTTGCGCTTACGGCTAGGTCTGAGCGAATGGCCAGGTTCGATACTTCTTCAATTTCACTCTTTGAGGCCTCACTGAGCGCCTCTCCCCATGCGAAGTCAAGTCTCATGTAGCCGGGCTTGTTGAACGACCCAGACTGCAAAGCCTGCGGGCCAAGCACCTGCCTCAGGGCAGCGTGAACAACGTGTGTCGCGCTGTGCGCCTGGCAAGCGCCGAGACGCCACCTAGGATCTACCAGTGTTTGAGCGACTGAGCCGGTGGAGACTTCGCCAGACAGCACTCTCACGGTGTGTGAGAACAGGCCTCTAACGGGTTTCTGCACATCCAAGACCTCTAGTTCGAAGCCATCTCCCCTGATGAGGCCGGCGTCTGCTGCCTGTCCACCAGACTCTGCATACAAAGACGTCCGGTCAAGAATGATTTCACCAATTTGATCTTTAGCAAGGCTGCTTACGGCCGAGCCGTCTCGAACGAGTCCGAGAACTTTACCCTCGGCCTCGAGAGACTCATAACCTTGGAAATCAGTTGCCCCAGCAGATCGGAAGTCGCTGTACACCTGAAGCTGAGCACCACCAGACTTCTTCGCTTTCGAGTCTGCCTTGGCTCTCTCGCGCTGCTCCTGCATCAAGTCATCAAAGCGCGACCTTCCAACCTCAAGACCGCTTTCCCCCGCAATCTCAACGGTTAGATCAATTGGAAATCCATAGGTGTCATGGAGCAGGAAGGCAACATCGCCGTCAAGGATCTTCTTTGAATTCGAGATTGCGTCATTGAGCACTGCAGACCCCGTTTCCAAGGTCTTGCGGAAACCAGCCTCCTCCGCAATTGCAGCTCGCTTTACCCTGTCATAGCTGTCCGACAGCTCAGGATAGGCATCCAGCATCGCTTCATAGGATGCGTCAAAAAGAGATTCAAAGGTTGGCCTATCGATACCAAGCAACCGCAGAGCTCGAACCGAGCGCCTCAATAGACGGCGGAGCACATAGCCCCTGCCTTCATTTGAGGGGGTAACACCGTCACTCATCAGCATGAGCGAGGAACGAATGTGGTCTGCAATCACCCTCATCCGGACATCGTCCTGCTCATCGGCGCCGTACTTCTTGCCAGAGAGAACACTCACTAGATCGATAAGCGGCTTTACCTGGTCTATCTCATAGATGTTCTCGACGCCTTGAAGGAGGAAGGCAACACGCTCGAGACCCATGCCAGTATCGATGTTTTTACTCGGTAGTTCCCCAAGAATTTCGAAGTCGTCTTTTGTCCCGCCGTCGGCTCTCTCGTACTGCATGAAAACGAGATTCCATATTTCGATGTAACGATCCTCGTCGGCCTCTGGCCCGCCCTCTGAGCCATACTCGGGACCACGATCAAAATAGATCTCACTACAAGGACCTGCTGGACCACGCTGACCAGTGGACCAGTAGTTGTCTGCCATCCCGCGCTTTTGGATGCGCTCCAGCGGCACGTCGGTCTGGTCGAGCCAGTGTTGGATGGATTCATCGTCATCTTTGTATACGGTGACCCAAAGCCTCTCGGGATCAAACCCGTAACCGCCGTCCTCAACCTTCGAAGTCAGTAGCTCCCAGGCAAATGCGATTGCTTCTTTCTTGAAGTAGTCACCAAATGAGAAGTTCCCATTCATCTGGAAAAAGGTGCCGTGGCGAGTTGTCTTGCCGACCTCTTCAATGTCCAGAGTGCGAACGCACTTCTGGACACTTGTGGCACGATCGTAAGGCGCAGGCAAGAGCCCGGTCATGTAGGGAATGAAAGGCACCATGCCAGCGACCGTGAACATCAGCGTCGGATCTTGGCTCACCAACGAGGCACTGGGAACGACGGTGTGATTCTTCTTTTCGAAGAACTCAAGCCAACGCCGCTTAATTTCGGCGGTCTTCATTTACTTCTTCGTGTTTGGGGTGCGCTTGGCGGGCTTGCTAAGTTCTTCCTCGCGCTCGCGATAGCCATCGGCCACCGCAGAGCCGAAATCCTTTGCGGCCTCGTAGAGCTCATCAACGGCCTGTTGTGCCTTTGGGTTATCCCTCAGCTGAACTACCGCGAAAGCGCCAAGCCCAATACCCGCTAGGAACCATGAAAGTCTTGACATTTTCTACCTCCGCTTTCCCAGGGTCTTAGCTACACCCTGGACGACACCGACAAGTTTAGTTAGTGGAGCACCAACCGAGGCAGTGAATACTGCAACCAAGGAATTGATGTTCTCGGTGACCTGCTCGACATCCTCAGTGATCTGGTCGATGCGCTTGAGCTGACGATTGGCCTCGGCCATCGTTGTTTTTGCTTCGTCTAGGAGCGGCTCGAGCTCATTGTTGAAAATACGAACGGTCCTTGCTGACTCGTCAATCAGGCGTCCAAGCTTCATCAGCGGGAGCCCCAGGAATAGCACCAGCAGCGCTATCGCGCCGCTGATGATAATTCCCGCTAGCTCGCCGCCGGACAATTACTTACCTCGCTGCGTAGTACTCAACAACCAGCTGAACATCACAAGTTACTGGCACTTCAGCGCGCTTTGGCTTGCGGACCAGAGTTGCGTGAAGCTTGTCGAGCTCAACTGACAGGTACTCGGGAACAGCTGGCAGGACATCTGCGTGGCCGCCAGCAGCAGCTACCTGGAAAGGCTCGGTGCGCTCGCTCTTCTCGTGAACGTGAATCATCTGTCCAGGCTTCACCCTGAAAGAGGGCCTGTCCACACGCTGTCCGTCAACGAGAATGTGGCGGTGCACGACCAGCTGTCGCGCCTGAGCCATTGTGCGGGCAAAACCTGAACGTAGTACAAGAGCGTCTAGGCGCATTTCCAATAGCTCAACCAGTGTTTCACCTGTCAGACCCTCGGTGCGCTTGGCTTCCTGGAAGGTCTTACGTAGCTGAGCTTCACGAATGCCGTACTGGGCACGTAGACGCTGCTTCTCCCTCAGTCGAACTGCGTAGTCAGAGTCTGACTTGCGCTTGGTGCGGCCGTGCTGTCCTGGCCCATATGGGCGCTTCTCCATGTATTTTGCAGCTTTTGGGGTCAATGCAATCCCTAGAGAGCGCGAAAGGCGCGTCTTGCTGCGTGTTCTTGATGTCTTAGACAAAAAGGTACCTCTCAAATAA
>JAYORB010000030.1:0-2710 GCA_038123155.1 Aquiluna sp.
CCGAACTGCGGTCCAGTCTGCGTCACCTGGCAGTAGGCTGCCATTTCTCCTCCTAGGGGCGCGTTTACCCGAAGCAAATTGTTTGGGATTGTTCGGGCCTTGGCCCGTGCAACCCCCCAAGTTTAGGAGGAATCTCGCTCCAAAAGCAAGTCCTAATTAGCCGCAATCTTTGCAAATCCCAAAGAGCTCGATCTCGTGAGACAGCTCAGTAAACGAGTTCTGCTTCGCAACGGATTGGGCAAGCTCCTCAAACCCAGGGAGGTCAAACTCAACCGTCTTGCCACAAACCCTGCAAATCAGGTGGTGGTGGTGCTCTGGGGTGCAAATGCGGTAGCGCATCTCGCCGTCAGAGAGGCTCAATGAGTCGGCTAGCCCCTGCTCAACCATCTCCGTAAGTGCCCTGTAGACAGTGGTAAGCCCGAGCTTCTTCCCAGATTGAGAGATCTTTTGATGCAGCTCCTGGGCGGAGACAAACTCCTCAGTGTTTGAAAGCTCATCGAGTACGGCGGTCTTTTGCCAGGTGTTTCGCTTTTCGGTCACCTAACCACCTCCTGCTTAGCTCTGGCCCAGGCAATAAGTCTGGCAATCAAATAAATGGTGAAGGAAATGGTAGTCACGTAAGGGGAGATGGGGAGGGTTCCACCAAGTGCCAACAAGGTGCCGCCAACCATGGCAACCATGGCAAACAACACGCTCATCACTGGCACCCAGAGTTGACTCGATGAAAGCCTCAGCGCAGCGGCCGCAGGGGTAACCAGCAGAGCTAAAACCAGCAAGGCCCCAACAATTTGAACCGCGGCCGCCACCGCCAGACCCAAAAGCATCACAAAGGCAATACCCAAGAAGGTTGTCTTTACTCCTCGTGCCTCGGCTACCTCTGCATCCAGGGAGGCAAAGGTCAGCGGCCGCCACATCAGCACCAGAGAAACCAGGACGATTGCCGAGATAAGGGCCATTGCCCCGAGCTTCGGGTCGTCAACCGCCACAATCTGTCCGGTGAGTAGACCAAACTTATTGGCTGCCCTACCCGGATAGAGGGCAAGGGCAAGAATCCCGATGCCCAAGCCAAATGGCATCAGCACCGCAACTATGGAGTTTCGATCTCTGGCTCGATCTCCCAAAAAGGCAATGATTCCGGCGGCCGTAAGTGACCCAATGACTGATCCCAAGACGACATCGAGCCCAACGAGCAAAAAGACTGCGGCGCCCGCAAAGGAAAGCTCGGAGATTCCGTGAACCGCAAATGAAAGCTCTCGGTTCATCACAAAGACTCCGACCAGCCCACCAATCAGCGCAAGCAGTGCGCCAGCGATCAGCGAGTTGGTGACAAGCGGCAAAAGCTTGTCGTAATCCGAGAAATTTATGACGTCCGAGAAATCCACTAGTGCCACCGTTCGTCTTCGTGGTGCTCGTGATCGTGGGTACCTAGGACCACGACTCTTCCCTGGTTTCTCACAACGTCGATGTCGGCGCCGTAGAGCTCAGAGAGCACGTCGGACCGCATGACCTCATCCGGGGTTCCTATGGTGTGGCGGCCCTGCGCGATGTAGACAACGCGATCGACAAAGTCAATGATCGGGTTTAGGTCGTGGGTGACGAAGATAACTGCGCTACCAAGTTCGCGCCTTTGCTCGTCAATCAGCTCACTTATCTTCATCTGGTGGTTCAAATCAAGAGCACTAAGTGGCTCATCGGCAAGCAACAGCTTGGGCCTGGAAATGATTGCCTGGGCAACCCGAACTCGCTGCATCTCCCCACCTGAGAGTGACCCTAAGGTCTCGCCTGCAAGCGATAGGGCATCAACTTGTTCTAGAGCGTCAGCAATTTTCTGCTTCCTTGCGGAGGAATTGAGCGGCAGGCCGGGGAGGTGGCCATCGAGACCAAAGCCAACACAGTCACTCACCCTGAGTGGTAATCCGGCATCTGTGGCCCTGTGCTGCGGGATGTAGCCAAGCTCTGAGTTTTTGGTGCCCGGCTGGGCACCTAAAAAGGAAATCTTGCCTCCAGATAGCTTTTGAGAGCCAACAATGCTCTTGAGCAGCATCGACTTGCCAGAGCCATTGGGCCCAATTAGCGCTATGAACTCTCCCTCTTGAACCTCAAGGCTCAGATCGTGCCAGAGCCGCTTGGAGTCAAACTCCAAGCTCGCAGATTCAATAGAGAGCAGGCTCAATTAGTAAACAGCTTCCTGTAACTGGTCGAGGATTGAGGCCATCCAGTCGAGGTAATCCATGCCCGGCTCGGAAATCAGCTCGCTCAGCTCAACCACTGGAACGCCGGCAGCATTAGCCGCCTCCACTAGCAGGTCACTCACCTGATCGAGCTGCTGCTCGTTTACGACAACCAAAGATACGACCTTGCCAGAAATTAGGTCTTGGGCCTGCTTCAGGGCAGCCGCCGGGACCTCTCTTTCCTCCTCGATTGCGTCAGCTAGGGCCTCGGGAGTCTGGTTGATGAAACCCGCCTCGTCAAGAAGCAGGTTTCCAACCCCCTCGGTCGCAATGAACCCGAGCCCAAGGGCCTTCTCGCGAAGCGCTTCAAGACGGATCTCAAGGTTCTCCAGCTCAGCCATGAAGAAGTCGAAGTTCTGGTTTACGCGGTCGAAGCTCTCAGGCCTTAGCTCTGTGATTGCCTCAACGATCATCTCTGAGGCCTCTTCCACGGCGTGGATGTCATACCAAATGTGCTCATTGCCATGATCGTGCTCATC
>JAYORB010000030.1:2810-11422 GCA_038123155.1 Aquiluna sp.
GGTCAGCTGATCCCTGGCTGATGCTTCGTAAGAATGTGGGTCTTGAAGAGGGTCGTCGATTATCGCGGTGACCTCAACCCACTCAGCTCCGAGAATCTCAACGACAGACGCCCAGACATTGGTAGATGTGGCGACCTGAATTGGACCAGTCTCACCCTCACGGGTCAGCGTTGGTGAGGGCTGGGCAGAGGGGTCACCCTCCGGGTCCCCGGTCGTGGTGAAGTTAACGAAAATTGTGTAGAGGCCGGCTGCCACGAAAGCAACCGTCAGGGCAGAACCAATAATTTTTATCCATGAGCGCATGGGCCAAGTCTAATTGCTATTGAAAATGATTGTCAATTGCAATTAGTCAAGCAGTAGGGCTGGCTCCTCGATGACGCTTGCGACGTCCTGAACAAACCTGGATGCAACATCACCGTCCACAACCCGGTGATCAAAAGTCGCGCCAATTGTTGTGATCTGCCTCACGACAATCTCGTCATCAACAACCCATGGCTTCTTGCGGATGGAGCCCAGAGCAACGATAGAGACCTCGCCGGGGTTCAAAATCGGTGTTCCTGTGTCGACCCCAAAAACACCGATATTGGTAATGGTTATGGTTCCCTCGGCCATGTCCTCGGGAGTGGTTTTGCCGTCTCGTGCCGTTGCGGCAAGCTGCTCGATGGCCTGCGCCAGCTCGAGCATGTTCATTGAGTCGGCATCCTTGATGTTTGGGACGATGAGGCCCCTAGGTGTTGCAGCGGCAATGCCCAGGTTTACGAAGTTGTGGACGATGATCTCTTTGTCTGTCCAGGTTGAGTTCACCATTGGGTTGCGCCTAACGGCCCAAATGATTGCCTTAGCCATGATGAGAAGAGGCGTGACCTTGATGCCGGCGAAGTCGACAGAGGACTTCAACCGCTTCACATACTCCATGGTTCTGGTGGCATCGACGTCAACAAAAATGCTCACGTGGGGAGCAGTGAAGGCACTCTTGACCATCGCAGTTGCGATTGCCTTGCGGACGCCCTTGACAGGAAGTCGCTCTTCGCGCTCGCTCGGTTGAGCGGGGGTGGTGAGGTTCTTAAAAACGGACGCCTGGGAGGCAGAGCCGACAACATCCTCGCGGGTAATCTCCCCGTGCATGCCGGTGCCGGTCACGTTCGCGAGCTCAACGCCGAGCTCCTTGGCAAGCTTCCGAATGGGCGGCTTGGCCATTACTGCGTCCGTTGCAGCAGCCGCCTTGACCATTGATACCGGGATTGCGGTGGAGATTGGGGCGGTATTCACAGCCCGTTTCCTTCGAGACTTAACATCCCCCTGGTCTCCATAGCCCACGAGGTTTGGGAGCTTGTATTCAGCGCCGGTGTCGCTCTCGGGCTCATTTGCTGGCGCGTCTGGCTCGGTCAAAACAGGTGCCTTGCCCTCAACCACAACCGCAATAATTGGCGTTCCCACCTCGACAGTGTCGCCTTCTGCTGCCAAGAGCTCCGAGACCTCTCCCTCGAAGGGGCAGGGGAGCTCCACGACAGACTTCGCAGTTTCAATCTCGCAGATCGTCTGATTGACCGAGACCTTGTCTCCAGGAGCTACGCGCCAAGATACGATCTCGGCCTCAGTCAGGCCCTCCCCGACATCGGGGAGTGGGAACTTAGCAATGCTCATGGTCTCTCCCTAGTAAGCCAAAACCCTATCAACGGCCTCCAGAATGCGGTCTGCATCTGGCAGGTACTCTTCCTCGAGCTTCGCCGGGGGGTATGGAGTGTCGAATCCACCAACCCGCAGCACCGGTGCCTCGAGGTAGTAGTAGGCCTGCTCGGCAATGCGTGCGGCAATCTCCGAGCCCAGACTCACGTTATTCGGAGCCTCCTGAGCAATCACCACTCTTGAGGTCTTCTGGACAGAAGCTAGGAGCGTAGGGTAATCAACCGGTGATAGCGACCTGAGGTCTATCACCTCGATGTTGACTCCCTCCTCGGCCCCCAGCTCTGCAGCCTGGAGTGCTGTTGCGACCATGGGTCCGTGAGCGATTAGGGTCAAATCACTTCCCTCCCTCAGCAATCTTGCGGAGTGGAGAGGAAGAGGGGCGGTATCGAGATTCACCGGACCCTTCTGCCAGTAACGGCGCTTTGGCTCCAGGAAGATCACTGGATCTGGCGACTCTATTGATTGCTGAATCATCCAGTAGGCATCGTTTGGGCTTGAGGGAGAGACGATTCTGAGGCCAGGGGTGTGAGCAAAATAGGCCTCTGGGCTTTCGGAGTGATGCTCAACCGCTCCAATTCCACCGCCAACCGGAATACGAATTACGACCGGCATCTGCTGGAAACCCTCGGAACGGTAGGTGAGCCTGGCAAGCTGCGAAGTTATCTGATTGAACGCAGGAAAAACAAAACCATCAAATTGAATTTCGGCAACTGAGCGATATCCGCGCATTGCAAGTCCAATGGCGGTGCCAACAATGCCCGATTCTGCAATCGGGGAGTTGAAGATACGGCTCTCGCCGAATTCATCCAGCAGACCCTCGGTTACTCGGAAAACCCCGCCTAACCTCGCAACGTCTTCGCCAAAAACCAGGACCTTCTCGTCCTTCTGCATCGCCCTGCGCAGGCCAGCATTTATGGCCTTTGCGATTGCCATCTCTTGATAGTTACTCATGCTCACCCATCTGGTCTTCGTAGGCCCTGAGCCAAGCTCGCTGAGCGGTTATCTCGGGGTGATCATCTGAGTAAACATTGTCAAAGATGCTCTCGAGCGGCGGCTTGGGAAGGGCGAAGGTCTGCTCGCGAATATCGCGCGCAAGCTCATCTCCGGCCTCGGCTACCTCTTCGAAGAAGGACTCTTCGACTCCCTGGCGACGAAGGAATACCTCGAACCTGGCAATGGGGTCGCGCTGACGCCAGTACTCGACCTCGCTCTCGTCCCGATACTTGGAAGGGTCATCGCTTGTGGTGTGGGCACCGATGCGATAAGTGAGGGCCTCCAAGAGATACGGACCCTTGCCCTCTCTCGCCTCGTCCATGTGAATCTTGGTCGCGGCATAGCAGGCAAGAACATCATTTCCATCAACCCGCAGACCGGGGACTCCGAATCCCTCGCCTCGCCGGTAGAGCGGAACTTTGGTCTGTGATGCGATGTTTGAAGAGATCGCCCACTGATTGTTTTGGACGAAAAAGACAATCGGAGCATCGTTCACCGCTGCAAACAGCAGCGACTCCGAGACATCTCCCTCAGCGGTTGCACCGTCGCCAAAGTAAGAAATTACAGCGAGGTCGTTCTCCAAATCTCCAGTGCCGACCTTGCCATCCAACTTCACGCCCATTGCATAGCCGACGGCGTGCAGAACCTGCGAACCAAGAACAATCGCGTAGAGGTGGAAGCGAGTCTCCTCCGGATTCCAGCCGCCGTGGTTCACCCCCCGCATCATCTTGAGAATTGACATCAGCTCAACCCCGTGAGTGATCGCTACCCCGTGCTCGCGGTAGCTTGGGAAGATGTGGTCGTTCTGACCAACGGCGTAGCCTGAGCCGATTTGCGCCGCTTCTTGGCCAATTGCAGGAACCCAAAGCCCGAGTTGCCCCTGACGCTGGAGCGCTATGGCCTCCTGGTCAAACCTGCGAATTCTCGCCATGTCTCGATAAAAAGTTCTCAGCTGATCTTCGCCGAGAGAATCGATGATCTCGCCATACCGAGAAAACGGCTTTTCCACCCCGTAACTGCCATCGGGCGCCAATAGCTGCAGCATTGGCTCGTTTGCGGGGGTCACGTGACCTAATTTAGCGACCCAGCTGAGAGAATTGCCCCATGTTGCGCTTTCTCGTCTCAACCATTGTCAACGCCGTCGGGCTATTTGTTGCCACCTCCCTCATTCCGCAGGTGAGCATCACTCCCTATGGAGGTGAGGGTGTTTGGGAGACAATTGCATCCTTCCTGCTCATTGGTGCGATGTTTGGAATCGTGAATGCAGTAGTTGCGCCGGTCATTAAGGTCCTCGCCTTCCCCCTTTACATCATCACCTTTGGGCTTATTTCTTTTGTCATCAATGGAGCCATGCTGCTTTTGGTGGCATGGCTAAGCGGCCTGATTGGTTCCGAGATTCTGACAATCGAGGGCTTTACCTCAGAGGGTCTAACAATTGACAGCCTGGGCTGGGCAATCCTTGCGGCCATCGTTATGAGCATTGCTAGCTTCCTGACGCGCTCGGTGCTGAGAATTCTCAAGATCAAATAGCGCTGGTAAAAAGCCAACTTTGTACCACACAGCGGGGCAACTAGGCCCAGATGGGGCAAAATGGGCACGTGAGCAAACTCTCAAGCCAGCCGCTTAGCCCTCTAGATGGACGCTACAGCTCTCAAGTTGGCGACCTCGGTCTCTACCTCAGCGAGGCCGGCCTCAACAAAGCCCGCATTCAAGTCGAAATCGAATGGCTGATTTGGCTTGTCGAAAACGATCTGCTCGGAAGCGGCTCAGCGCTGAGCGAAAAGGAAGTTTCTGCCCTGAAGGCTATTTATCAAGACTTTTCAGATGCAGACGTTAGGGCGCTCGGAGACATTGAGGCCACCACGCGTCACGACGTCAAGGCAGTTGAATACTTCATCCGAAACAAACTGGAGGCCATGGGCCGCAGCGATCTAAATGAGCTTGTCCACTTCGCCTGCACCTCAGAGGACATCAACAACCTCGCCTACGCGCTCACCATCAGGGATGCGCTTGAAAACGTCTGGTTGCCGGCAGTCCGAGCACTCGTTGAAAAGATTCGCGACCTCTCTCAAGTGACCGCAGAGACACCCATGCTCTCGCGAACCCACGGCCAGCCTGCAACCCCAACAACGCTCGGCAAGGAGCTAGCGGTTTTCGTTTTCCGCCTAGAGCGACAGCTCTCCCGCATCGACGGTCAGGCGTTCCTAGGCAAGTTCTCGGGAGCTACCGGCACATATGCCGCCCATCTCGCTGCCGCACCAGGTGTCGACTGGCCAGCGCAATCTAAAGCCTTTGTCGAGTCTCTTGGCCTCACGCACAACCCTCTGACAACTCAGATTGAGTCTCACGACTGGCAGGCAGAGCTCTACCAAAAAATGAACCACCTAGGTCGCATACTCCACAACTTCGCGACCGATATCTGGACATATATCTCCATCAACTACTTCAAACAGATCCCGGTCAAAGGGGCCACCGGCTCTTCGACGATGCCTCACAAAGTCAACCCAATCAGGTTTGAAAACGCCGAGGCAAACCTGGAGATTTCACTTGCAATCTTGGACTCTTTGGCCGCAACCCTGGTTACCTCACGGCTGCAGCGTGACCTAACTGACTCCAGCGCTCAGAGGAACATTGGTGTTGGCTTCGGGCACTCGCTCCTCGCCGTTGACAATCTCACTAAAGGTCTCGATGAGCTGGCAGTGAATGACGCCGTGTTGCTAACAGATCTGCTTGAGAACTGGGAGGTTCTTGGCGAGGCGATTCAGAGCGCAATAAGGGCGGATGTGGCAAGGGGTGAAAGCGACATTAGCGACCCCTACGCGCTTCTCAAGGAGCTAACTCGAGGGAAGAGAATCAATGACGAGGACCTCAGGGTCTTTATTGATTCGCTAGATATCTCCCAGGCAACGAAGGACAGACTTCTTGTCTTGAAGCCGCAAACCTACTTAGGCCTGGCCGCCGAACTGGCCAAATTGGTGGCCAACTAGCGAAGCCGCGGGGTGTTCGGATCCTGCTCGTCCTCTTTGAAGCTCAGATCGAGCGTCGCAATAATCACTATCGAAACAATGAATGTCGACAGAACCGCAATGATTGTCGGGTCTGTTTGCCTGGTCCCAAAGGCCACAATGACACCGACAAAGATCGAGGCAATGATCGATAGGCCCAAATAGGTCTTTAGATTTGCAAATCGCCTCATGCCAAAAGCCTACTTGCTCTGAACTGTCGCGCTTGCAATGCCCCAGTGGACGCCGTAGAGGATGAGGTAGGCACCAAAAAAGCCAACGGCGCTGACCGAATCTAGGGTGGCAATCAGGAACATCAGCCCCAGTGCCAGAGCAATTAGCGCGCTAATCAAAAAGTCACGGCCGTCTCTCGTCGAGAGCCCGAGAGACTTTGCTCTGTAGCCCTCGAAGGCAGCGGTGAGCAGCCCGAGGAGGGCAACCCCGGTGACAAAGAGCGCAAGAAATAGCTCCTCGGCCTGAACTAAGCCGAATAGCGAGAGCGCCAGCACCGGCAAATAGCCAAGGGTTGCTACCGAATCAGCAATTGTTTGCTGCTTTGAGAGCAAGAAGGCCAGGTTTCCAAGGGCCATTGCGCCTGCGAAGGCCGCAAGCATGATGAGCCCGATATCTGGACCGTGTGCCTGAAAAAAAGTTATGAATAGCCCTAGGGGCAAGGAAACTATGGCCCTGAGGGCTAGGTGGAGTCGCACTCTCTTAGCTTGGCATATTCGCAAAGCGCGAGTACTGGCCCTGGAAGGCAACCGTGACGGTTCCCGTAGGCCCATTTCGCTGCTTGGCAAGAATCAGATCTGCCTCGCCAGCCTTGGGGTGGTCGCGCTCGAAAATTCCCTCGCGGTGAAGCAGGACGACCACATCGGCATCCTGCTCCAGCGATCCGGACTCACGAAGGTGAGAAAGTTCGGGACGCTTGTCCTTTGACTGCTCTGCCTGACGGTTGAGCTGCGAAAGGGCAACCACGGGAATATTGAGCTCTTTTGCAAGCAGCTTCAGGGCCCGGGAGAACTCGGACACCTCTTGCTGCCTGGACTCAACCTTCTTTCCACTGGTCATTAGCTGGATGTAGTCAATGACCACCATCTTCAGATCCACCTGCTGCGCCAAGCGGCGGCACTTTGCACGGATCTCAACCAGGGACATGTTTGGGCTGTCGTCGATAAACAGTGGGGCATCGTTAATCTGCCCCCTGACACCAGCGAGCTTTGCCCAGTCGCCCTCGGTGAGAGTTCCCTTGCGCATGCTCTGCAGATAGATGCCGCTTTGTGCGCTGAGCATCCTCATCGCAATCTCAGAGCGGCCCATTTCCAGTGAGAAGAAGATTGTGGGTTTGTTTTGCTTGATCGCCGCATTTCTAGCGACATCTAAAGCAAAGGTGGACTTACCAACCGAAGGACGGGCGGCGACTATCACGAGCTGGCCCGGGTGGAGTCCGTGGGTGTAGGCATCAAGGTTGCTAAAGCCAGTTGAGATTCCAGTTAGTTCGCCGCCGCGGTTCTGAGCCATTTCAATGTCGCGGATCGCGACATCGATTGACTCGCTAAGGCCTACGTAGTCGTCCTTGGTCGACTGAGAGGCGACCTGGAAGATCTCAGACTGAGCCTGATTAACGAGATCCTCAACCTCGCCCTGGCTTTCATAGCCGGACTGCGCAATCTTGGTGCCGGCATCAATCAATCGCCTAAGGATTGCCTTGTCGGCGACGATCTTGCCGTAGTAGCTGGCGTTCGCCGCTGTCGGAACAAAGCTGGTGAGCGAGTGTAGGTAATCCGCCCCTCCTGCCTTGAGCAGGTTGCCCTCTTTATTTAGGTAATCGGTAACGGCGATCACATCAGTCGGCTCGCCACGACCAAACAGGGTGACTACCGCATTGAAGATTAGCTCGTGCTTGGGTGCGTAAAAATCAACTCCGGCAACAACTTCTAGAACGTCCGCAACAGCCTCTTGGCTAAGTAGCATGCCGCCCAAAGCGGACTGCTCAGCCTCCATGTTGTTGGGGGCGACCCTTGGATCACCGGTGGAAACCGGAGCAAGCATCGACATGAAAACCCCTTAGGTTTGGTCTAGAACTTGTATAGCTTCAGGCTAAGACAATTAACTTTCAAATCAGCCTGTGGATAACTGTGGATAAACCTGTGGAAACACGCCGTAATAACCTGTGGAAAGTCTGTGGATAAGTTCCCAATTTTCGGCTACTGCCCAGTGAAACACTGGGTTGTGGCTGTGTATAACAAAAACTTTAAAACTCTAAACTTTCACCTGAGAGTTGTGGAAAACCCTACAAAAACAGAAACGACCCGCGGCGTGGCGGGTCGTCTCTATTTAGCTTTTGTTTACTTGGCGGACACCACCTGCAGGGCCAACTTTGCAACTAGCTCTGCGCTAAGGCGAACGGTCGCCTCGTACTTACCGGTGGTGCGGATGGAGCCCGAGAGTTCCACCTTGCGCTTGTCGATCTCGCCGATGCCTTGAGCCTTGACGGCGTCGGCAATGTCAGCGGTCTTAACAGCACCAAACAGACGACCATTAGGGCCTGCCTTCATGCTCACCTTGATTGGAGCAGCCTCGAGCTTGTCCTTCAGGCTTCTTGCTTCCTCCTCGGAAGCAATTGCCCTGGCCTCGCGGGCTGCACGGATTGAAGTGACCTGCTTCTCGCCGCCCTTAGTCCAGGCAACCGCCAGTCCCTGAGGAATTAGGTAGTTACGCGCGTAACCGTCCTTTACCTCAACGACATCGCCGGCGCTTCCTAGGCCGGAGACCTCATTGGTCAGAATTAGCTTTGACATTTGAGTTCTCCCTAGCGTCCAGCACCGGAGTATGGCAGTAGTGCCATCTCGCGTGCATTCTTGATGGCCGTGGCGATCTTGCGCTGGTCCTGCACCGTAGCTCCGGTGATGCGACGAGCGCGGATCTTGC
>JAYORB010000031.1:0-11239 GCA_038123155.1 Aquiluna sp.
GTTCCAAGCTTGACCCTCTCAGAGCGCAGTTCCCCCGACTTAGTGTTCACCAGAGCACCTTTGATACCAGTGCCACCGATGTCAATTCCCAATGCCTTCTTGCTCATGTGGCCTCCGTCAGTATCTGCGGTCCGTCTTCGGTAATCAAAATTGTGTGCTCGAACTGCGCCGTCAGCGACTTGTCCTTGGTAGTTACTGTCCAGCCGTCATCCCAGAGGTCCCACTCAATTCCTCCAAGGGTGATCATCGGCTCCACGGTGAAGACCATGCCGGGCTCTATGACCGTGGAGTACTCAGGTGCGTCATAGTGTGGAATTATCAGGCCCGTGTGGAAACTGGTACCAACTCCATGACCGGTGAAATCCTGAACAACTCCGTACCCAAACCGCTTGGCGTATGACTCGATAGCCCTTCCAATGACGTTCACCTCCCTGCCGGGAAGTGCTGCTTTGATGCCTCTAAGCATTGCCTCCTTAGTTCGCTCGACCAGGTTTGCCGCTTCCTCGGTTGCCTCGCCAATCAAGACTGTCGCATTGGTATCACCGTGCACCCCATCGAGGTAAGCGGTGATGTCGACATTGAGCAGATCGCCATCTTTCAAAACGGTGTCGTCCGGGATGCCGTGGCAGACAACTTCGTTGAGTGATGTGCAAATAGATTTGGGAAATCCTCGGTATCCGAGAGTGGAGGGGTAGGCCCCGTTCTCGATGAGAAATTTGTGCCCGATTTCATCAAGGTCATCTGTTGTCATGCCGGGCTTTGCGCTGCCAAGGATGATTTCTCGAGCAGTCGCTGCAAGCTTTGATGCCCTTTTGATCTTGCCGATCGTTTTTTCGTCGTACCGGTCGCCAGTTGTGTGGGGTGCCGGAGATTTCTTGCCCACGTATTCCGGTCTTTGTATTGATACCGGAACCTCTCTACGCGGAGACACCCGACCTGGGATTAGGTGACCATCAACATTTACGGGCATTGGGGTTATCTTATTTTTCCGAGCCACTATCTTTGGTTACATGGCCGACGAGTTGAAGTATTGGTTCAATCAAGAAACAAAAAAGGTTGAAGAGGGACCAAAGTCTCTTGCCCTGAGCAGGTTGGGCCCATTTGATTCTTTTGAAGAGGCATCAAGGGCCGAACAGATCATTCTGGAGAGAGCTCGGAGATTACGCGAAGAAGACCAGAGCAAATGGGATGAGGAGGACTAAAAGCTTTCCTTCTCGGTAGGGAAGTGGCCCTCTGCCACCTCCGAACGAAAATTACTTGCAGCCTCAAGTAGCAGCTCGCGAAGGTTCACGTAGCTCTTGGAGAATGATGGCGACCTACCTGACAGACCCGCAAAATCTGTCCAGACCAGTACCTGACCGTCGGTTCCTGAGCCTGCACCAATTCCAATTGTCGGGATAGTGAGTTCCTGCGTGATTTCCGCAGCCAGATCCGCCGGGACCATCTCTAGAACTACGGCAAATGCTCCAGCCTCCTGAATTATTAGGCAGTCATCCCGGAGGTGGCTTGCGGCCGCATCGTCCTTGCCTTGAATCTTGTAGCCACCAAGTGCGTGCACAGATTGCGGTGTGAAGCCTGCGTGCCCCATAACTGGGATGCCATTTTCAACCAGGTGTCTGATCTGTTCTGATTTGGCCCCCTCAAGCTTTACTGCGTGGGCGCCAGTTTCTTTCATTACGCGTATGGAATTGTGCAGAGCCTGTTCCGGGGACTCCTCATAGGAGCCAAATGGCAGGTCAAAAACCACAAGTGCGCTCCGCGCAGACCGCGCTACCGCCTTGCCAAAGGGGATCATCTCTTCAAGCGTGACCGAAATGGTGTCATCGTTTGCGAGAACTGTATTGCTGGCACTATCGCCCACCAAAAGAACCTCTATGCCTGCAGCATCAAAAATCTCTGCAGTCTGCTGGTCATAGCTGGTCAGGCAACTGAACTTCTTGCCTTCCTGCTTGAACTTGGCAAGAGTTGAGGTTCTGATCTTCATAGTTTTCCGAAACGGGTAGTGATAGGTACTCTACGCCCTGATCCAAAGGCGACCTGGGTTGTTTTCGTTCCGATTGCCCCCTGAGATCTCTTCCACTCTGCAGCTCGAACCTTGTTATCGATGTCACTCACCAGCTCTCTCTCGAAGCCAAGAGCGACCACCTCATCAACAGTCGCGGTTTTTTCGATCAATAGACGTAGAACGTCGTCTAGAAGCTCGTAATCCGGCAGCGAGTCAGTATCAAGCTGTCCGGGTCTAAGTTCGGCCGAGGGTGGTTTTTCGATTGACGAGACCGGAATTATTTCTTTACCCCTGGAGGCATTGAGCCATTTTGCGAGTCGCCAAACATCGGTCTTGAGGACGTCTTTGATAGGCGCGAATCCACCTGCCGAATCCCCATACATGGTTGAGTAGCCCACGGCTATCTCGCTCTTGTTGCCAGTTGTTAGAAGAAGCCTTCCCTCAGCATTTGAAACTGCCATGAGGGTCACCGCTCTGATTCTTGCCTGCACGTTTTCACCGGCAAGTCCCTGCAGCTCCACCATTGACTCGAAGGCTTTGTGTGCGGGGTCTATGCCCACCTCTCGGAACTCACAACCAAGATTCTTCGATAGCTGTTTTGCATCATCTAGGGAGTGGTCTGATGAATACCTGGAGGGGAGACCTATTCCGAGCACCGCGTCAGCACCTAGCGCATCCACTGCGATTGCGCCACAGAGTGCACTATCAATGCCTCCGGAGAAACCCAGTACAGCCTTCTTCTGTCCCGTCTTAGCGCAGTAGTCGCGCAAACCTGTGACGAGTGCCTGATAGAGCCTCTCAGGTTCATCGTCAAGCACAGGCTCAAGTTCAGTCTCGATAGCTGGATAGAAGCCAGGACCCATGTCGGCACGGCTAACTTCCTTGCCGTTTTGATCCATCAAAAAGCTATCGCCGTCGAAGACGAGCTCGTCCTGGCCGCCCGCGAGATTTGCATAGGCCACAGCGAAGCCGTTTTGAAACTCTTGGACGGCGATACGCCTGCGGGTTTGGATGTCACGTGTGTACGGAGACCCATTGGGAACTACTAGAAGCGACACTCCGGCCTTAGCTAGAGACTCGCGCTGCGGGCTCTCTGGGTGCCAGATGTCTTCGCAAATAGATACTCCCACCCGCTGTCCGTTTAGCTCGAAGACAAGGTCATTATCACCTGGAACGAAGTTCCTCCAGTCGTCAAAGACGTCGTAATTTGGTAGATATCTCTTGTCGTATCGGCCAATAACTTTTCCAGCTTTGAAGACGGTTGCTGAGTTGTGAGCTGCCGCAAAGGAAGACTGATTGGCTTGGGCTTTTGTTGCGAGGCTCACGTGGCCCAGCACTACCGTCAGGTCCTTGTATTTGGATTCAGCGCTGACGCTTATTAGCTTCGAAAGCGCGTCCTCAGTTGCGGCAATGATGTCTGTTCGATAGCTGAGATCCCCCAGGGGATATCCGCAAAGTGCCAGTTCACCGAAAACCAGAAGGTCAACCTTGCCCGAGGCCTCATCCATGACATGCAGAATTTGATTCGAATTGTGCGCGAAGTCACCCACGACGGGGTTTATCTGGCCAAAGCCAATACGGATTTCTTGCACAGCCACTAGCCTATTAGGAGTGTCAGGAGGCTGGAATGGACAAGCAACAGGAGTTCGTACTTCGCACCATTGAAGAGCGCGGCGTTAAGTTCATAAGGCTTTGGTTCACGGATGTTGCCGGGACTCTGAAGTCAGTGGCGGTTGCTCCCGCTGAGATTGAAGGCGCATTTGCTGAGGGTATTGGTTTTGACGGTAGTGCCATTGAGGGGCTGGCTCGCACCTCCGAGGCCGACATGCTTGCAATTCCAGACCCAAGCACCTTTCAAATTCTTCCGTGGAGGGGCAGTGTTGACCCAGCCGCGAGGATGTTTTGTGACATTGCAACCCCGGACGGGCAGCCAGCTGCGGCTGATCCAAGAAATGTTCTAAAGCGAGCCCTCGACAAGGCTGCTTCCTTGGGGTTCAGCTTCTATGTTCACCCGGAGATCGAGTTTTACCTGTTGAAGTCCGCTGAATTGGGCGCAGACGGCCTTCCAGTTCCGGTTGACCAGGCAGGGTATTTCGACAATGTGCCCGGCGGCACTGCGCACGACTTTAGGCGTCGTGCGGTCACGATGCTGGAGCAACTTGGAATCTCCGTTGAGTTCTCCCATCACGAGGGTGGACCTGGTCAAAACGAGATCGACCTCAGATACGCAGATGCGCTTTCTATGGCTGACAACGTTATGACGTTCAAGACGGTGGTCAAGGAGGTGGCTATTGAGCAAGGTGTTTACGCGACCTTTATGCCAAAGCCGTTCACAAATCACCCTGGCAGCGGCATGCACACCCACTTCTCACTCTTTGAAGGGGACAAGAACGCGTTCTTTGACGCAAGTGCCGAGTACCACCTATCAAACACGGCGCGCAAGTTCATAGCTGGAGTTCTCCGTCACGCGCCTGAGATCACCCTTGTCACAAACCAGTTTGTAAACAGCTATAAGCGACTGTGGGGTGGGGGAGAGGCTCCAAGCTATGTCAGCTGGGGTCACAATAACCGCAGCGCTTTAGTTCGAGTTCCTCTGCACAAGCCAGAGAAAGCTCAGAGCACTCGCATGGAATACCGCGCAATGGACAGTGCGGCAAACCCATATCTGGCCTATTCACTCCTGCTGTCTGCCGGCCTCAAGGGCATTGAGGAGAACTACGAGCTTCCTGCCGAGACAGAGGATGACGTCTGGACGCTAAGTGACATGGAACGAAGGGCAATGGGAATCGAAGCACTGCCGCAATCTCTAGACCACGCAATCAGAAAGCTTGAGTCGAGTGAGTTGGCAGCCGAGGTACTTGGCGAGCGCGTCTTCTCATACGTTTTGGCAAATAAGCGAAACGAGTGGGCTGAGTATCGCTCCCAGGTGACTCCTTTTGAGATCGAGCAAAATCTCCGCAACCTCTAAATGACTAGAGGACGCAGCAATCCGCTCAGTGAGCTCGCAAGGCTCGGCTTTGAAAATCTAAGTGAGACTGTCGCCAAGCTTGAGCGGCTAGTCGAGTTGGTAGGGGATTGGGGGCATTCTGCTCTAACCCCACTGGCCTCCTCAGCTTCACCCGATAAGGCGTTGGACTTCCTCCTGCGGATGTCCGAGAAAAAGCCAAAAGCGATCGCAAAGATTCTCTCGGATGCAAAGCAGGCCGAGAGGCTGTGCCGTGTCGTGGGAGCCTCAGATGGCATGGCGGAGCATCTGCTTCGGCATCCTGATTCGCTCTCGATTTCGAAGAAGCCCATTCTCCAAAGCAAATTCACGATTCCTACCGCTTCGCGGTCCGAATTGCGCGTTGGTTGCCGCAACGCGCTTTTTCAGATAATCGATTGGGACTTGGCTCAGTTAGATGCCAGCGCTGCCTTTGCCGAGGTTTCGATTTCGTTGACTCGGCTTACGGACGCCACTTTAGAGAGTGCAATCTCCGTTGCAACCCAGGAGCTCATCGGTGAGGGTCGGATCTCCGAAACCGACGCCAGTCCTTGCCCTTTGGCCGTGATTGCCATGGGAAAGACCGGGGCACAGGAGCTGAACTACGTTTCCGACGTCGATGTCATTTACGTTGCGACAGAGGCTGAAAAGATCGACACGGCAATCAAGATTGCGACAAGGATGCAGGCCGTCATCTACGACGTTGAGGTTGAGCCTGGTCTTTGGCAGGTTGATCCAAACCTAAGACCAGAAGGTAAGTCTGGTGTTTTGGTGAGAACGCTCGAGGCTCATGTCGCCTACTACGACAAGTGGGCCGAGCCTTGGGAGTTCCAGGCTCTCTTGAAAGCACGTTTTGCTGCAGGAAATGCGGAGATAGGCAATGCCTACATAGACACCATAAAGCCCATGATTTGGGCGTATCAGGATCGTTCCGCCATTGTCGATAGCGCCAGGCACCTAAGAAAGCGGGTGCTTGAAAACATTCCTCCAGCAGAGCGCTCGAGCAACCTGAAACTTGGGCGAGGTGGATTGAGGGACGTGGAATTCACGGCTCAGCTTCTGCAGCTCGTTCACGGCGTTGGCGACCCTAGTCTCCAGGTAATGGATACGCTGTCTGCTCTCGAGGCACTCAGTGATGCCGGACTGCTTTCCAGGACCGACAGGGCCAAGCTCAGCGCCCACTACCGATTCCTCCGCTCCGTCGAACATCGGATTCAGCTCCAGCGCCTAAGGCGTTCACACCTGGTTCCAAACAAGCCTGAAGAGCTCCGCCGGGTTGCAAGAGGTTTGGGGCTCAGCTCCGATGAACTAACTAATCGGCTGGAGTCTGTGAGGGCTGAGGTCGCAGAGCTTCACGACTCCGTCTTCTATCGACCTCTTCTTGCCGCAACTGCTGCGCTGACTCCAGGAGAAATCAGGCTAAGCGCGGAGGATGTGGAAAAGCGACTGGTAGCCCTCGGCTTTGTTGACCCTAAGGGCGCGCTAAACCACATCAATGCCCTCACGACTGGGGTTTCCAGGCGTGCAGTGATCCAGAGAACCCTCCTTCCAGTTCTGATTCGCTGGATGGCAGAGGGGACGGACCCGGACAGAGCCTTGGTCAGCTTCCGCAGACTTAGTGAGGAGCTGGGGGAGACCCCCTGGTTTCTAAGGATGCTTCGAGACTCATCGGGTGCCGCAGAACGTCTTATGCGGGTGCTCTCCTCCTCGGGGATGATCGCGAGGGTGTTAGAGCGAATTCCAGATTCGACATCTTGGTTCGGAGATGACACTGAGCTCTCGCCGCGCAGTTTGGAGGCCATTGAGGCGGAGATGGCAGCCATAATTTCAAGGCAGGATGACCCTGAGGCGGCTGCCGATTTGATTCGAAACATTCGCCGACGTGAGACCCTCCGCGTGGCAATTGGTGCAGTGCTGGGAGTTAGCTCCATGCCGGAGATAAGCGAGGGTTTGACCGCGATCATGGACGCCTATCTTCGGGCGATGCTTGAGATTGCCAAAGAGGGCCAAGAGCTTGATTTAGGGATTGTGGCAATGGGGCGCCTCGGTGGCCGGGAGCTGGGGTTTGGGTCCGATGCAGACGCGATGCTTGTCTATGGCTCAGGCCCAGAGGATGCCCAGGGGCTAGCGGAAAAGGTTACGTCGAGGCTCCTAAGTCTTGTCAAGGATTCAATCATGGCCTTCGAGCTGGACCTAGGGCTCAGGCCGGAGGGAAAAAATGGACCTCGGGTTCGGTCCCTTGAAAGCTATAGAGCGTATTTTGAAAAGTGGGCAGACACCTGGGAGTTTCAGGCCCTACTCCGGGCCCGCGTTATCTCAGGTAGTCCGGAGCTTGTTGCTTCATTCACAGAGCTGATCGACCGCTTCAGATACCCAGTCGAGCTGACCAATAAGCAGCTCGTTGAGATTAGGCGCATAAAGGCGAGGGTTGAGGCTGAGAGGCTTCCACAGGGCGCGGACCCCGCAAGACACCTCAAGTTAGGCAAAGGCTCTATTAGCGATGTCGAGTGGCTGGTTCAGCTCTACCAGCTACGTTTGGCTCACAAGCAAGCTGAGCTTCGAGTTTTGGGGACTCTCGAGGCGCTTAGTGCGCTTGAGAAGTCTGGAGAAGTATCACGGGAAGATGGCGCTGCCCTGAGAGCGGCCTGGCTGCTTTCCTCCAGGTGCAGGAGTGCTCTTGTTCTAGCCGTGGACAAGCTTTTGGACATCCTTCCGACTGACAGGCGGCAACTGGAGGCAATGGCGCGAATCCTTGAGCTTGCACCTGGGTCAGCCTCGGATCTTGAGGAGACCTACCTGAGCACCACACGTAAGGCGAGGGCTGTCTACGAGCAGCTATTCGCAAAATAGTAAAAGGGAGGCAAGTCTCCCTGCCTCCCCTCTACTTTGTTGAAGTACTTAGACTCCGTAGTAAAGCTCGAACTCAAACGGGTGAGGACGCTGCGCCATTGGCTTGAGCTCCTTCTCACGCTTGTAGTCGATCCAGTTCTCGATTAGGTCCTTAGTGAAAACATCTCCCTCGAGCAGGAACTCGTGGTCGTTCTCTAGGGCAATCAGCACCTGGTCAAGGCTTCCTGGAACCTGTGGGATCGCTGCAGCTTCCTCTGCAGGCAACTCGTAGAGGTCCTTGTCGACTGGCTCGTGTGGCTCAATACGGTTCTTGATTCCATCCAGACCAGCCATCAACATTGCAGAGAACGCGAGGTATGGGTTACCTGAGCTGTCTGGGGCGCGGAACTCAATACGCTTGGCCTTCGGGTTTGAACCGGTCATGGGGATACGGATGGCAGCCGAGCGGTTACCAGCGGAGTAAACGAGGTTAACAGGTGCCTCGAAGCCTGGAACCAGTCGGTGGTAAGAGTTGATGGTCGGGTTGGTAAACGCGAGGATGCTTGGCGCGTGCTTCAGAATGCCTCCGATGTACCAACGGGCGGTGTCGCTTAGACCACCGTAACCAGACTCGTCGTAGAAGAGCGGCTTGCCGTCCTTCCAGAGTGACTGGTGAACGTGCATACCCGAACCGTTGTCTCCGAAGAGAGGCTTTGGCATGAATGTAGCGGTCTTACCAAACTGAGTGGCCACGTTCTTGACGATGTACTTGAACTTCAGGATGTCGTCAGCGCTCTTGATGAGCTGGTCGAAGCGGTAGTTGATCTCGCACTGTCCAGCGGTTCCCACCTCGTGGTGTGAACGCTCCACTGAGAGACCTGCAGCCTCAAGCTCAAGCACGATTGCATCGCGGATGTCGGCCAGATGGTCGGTTGGGGACACAGGGAAATAGCCACCCTTGTGAGGGGTCTTGTTGCCTAGGTTTCCACCCTCCTCAGCCTTTGCGCTGTTCCAAGGTCCTTCAACGGAGTCCACCATGTGATAGGCGGTGTGGGCCTTTACCTCGTAGCGAACCTCGTCAAAGATGAAGAACTCAGCTTCTGGCGCAAAGAATGCAGTGTCCGCAATTCCGGTGGACTGCAGGTAGCGCTCTGCCTTGTGCGCAACCTGTCTTGGGTCGCGGTGGTAAAGCTCGCCATTTCTTGGGTTGTAGATGTCGAAGTTCATGATGAGAGTCTTCTCAACACGGAACGGATCAATCCACGCAGTTGTAACGTCTGGGATCAGCTGCATGTCGCTCTCGTGAATTGCAGCGAAGCCTCGAATCGAGGAGGCGTCAAATAGCTGCCCGTTCGCGAAGAAGTCTTCGTCAATCTGTGAAACAGGAAGGTTGAAGTGCTGCTGAACACCAGGAAGGTCTGTGAAACGCACGTCCACGAACTTGACGTCATTTTCCTTGATGTAGGCCAACACCTCAGAGGCTGTTTTGAACATAGGTATCTCTTTCTTAGGTGAATTGAGTTCCCGCGGGGAATGGGTAAAAACTACTGAACTTATGTTTCAGAAATGTTAAAACTTGCGCTTTGGCGCCCGAACCTTGGTTGGGTCAATGCCCTTAGGGATTGGGATTGAGAGCCCTCCCAGAGCGTCCAAGCGATTTGCAACTACAGCTACCTCGGCACGCCTTAGGGTCTTTCCAAGTTTGTAGACGGTCTTTAGAAGTTCGTAGAGGCGTACACCTGAATCATCGATAGTCACTCTTAGTTGGTGGACCTTGACTCCGGGGGCTGCTCTGTTGACCTTCCTGGCCTCATCCTGCAGCATTTGGCTTACCCTCGCTGAGGTTCCCTCGGCTATCAGGACGACGCCAGCAGGGCCGATCATGCGGTAGATAGCCTCACGGCTTTTGGGGTTGACAGCCACCGGAACTGACGAGGCTCGCCAGCTGCGTTTTATTTGGGTGTCTAGAACAGCCCCAACGGCACCTGCCTGACCTTCAATCTGCTGATAGGCATTGCGCTCGGCACGCTTTGACATCAGGATCATGGCAATCAAGATTCCGGAGACCACTCCAGAAATCGTCCAAATGGTTAGGCTCCAGGGCTCTCCGCCGCCGAGCAGAAAGCCAACGAGAAGTCCGCCGCCGGACGCTAGTAGGAAGCCAAGCGCTGCGATCCAAACGCTAGTGGGGTCATTCTTAGCAGTTGACTTATAAACCTGCAGGAGCTGTTTTAGTCTCCCAGGTGCCTTATCTTTCTTTGCCACGCGCCTAGTCTACTTAGGCAATGGCGCTGGCTTGCGCGAACTCTAATTTGTCGGCTAGGTGCTTTAGCTCTTCAGGAATCTCGCGGCCCTTTGCAATCATGCTCTTTGCCCAGAGGCGACCAGCACGATAGCTGGACCTCACCAGTGGTCCTGAAAGGACTCCGAGGAAGCCAATGTCTTCGGCTATCTGAGCCAGTTCCACAAATTCTTCAGGCTTTACCCAGCGCTCCACGGGGTGGTGGCGAGGGGAGGGTCGCAGGTACTGGGTAACCGTGATGATGTCGGTTCCAGCATCGTGGAGATCGTGCAGGGCTTGGATGATCTCGTCTCTCTCCTCGCCCATTCCAAGGATGAGATTGGACTTTGTAACCAGGCCGTAGTCTCTGGCCTGCGTGATTACGTCCATCGAGCGCTGGTAGTCAAAAGCTGGCCTGATGCGCTTAAAGATCCTGGGCACCGTTTCCACGTTGTGCGCAAAGACCTCGGGCTTGGCGTCGAAGACCAGCTTTAGAAGCTCTGGGTTACCAGAAAAATCAGGCACAAGAATCTCCACACCGGTCCCGGGGGACTGCTTGTGGATCTGCCTAATGGTTTCTGCGTAGAGCCAAGCGCCCTCGTCTGGAAGATCATCGCGGGCAACGCCGGTCACGGTTGCATACCTCAGCTGCATTTTGGTGACCGAGTCACCAACACGCCTCGGCTCATCCGCATCGAATGCAGCCGGTTTACCGGTGTCAATCTGGCAGAAATCACACCTTCTGGTGCACTGTGAACCGCCAATGAGGAATGTTGCTTCTCGGTCCTCCCAGCATTCAAAAATGTTTGGGCAGCCCGCCTCCTGGCAAACAGTGTTTAGGTTTTGGTCTTTCACCAGCGAATGAAGCTGCTTGTATTCGGGTCCCATCTTTGCAGTGGTGCGAATCCACTCGGGCTTTCGCTCAATAGGCACCTGAGAGTTGCGAACCTCCAACCGAAGAAGTTTTCTCGATGGGTTAGCCTCTGGCATTTGGGATCTCTTTCATAATCTGCTCTACAAGGGTAGCTGCTTCAATCGCAGTTATCTCCTTCGATGCTAATTCGCTGAGTGTGCTGCTTCGAGCATCATCGATACCACAGGCAATTATGTGCTCATAGGGCTCTAGGGAGTTGTTGCAATT
>JAYORB010000032.1:0-10287 GCA_038123155.1 Aquiluna sp.
CCCCGAGCCGCTCGAGCAGCTCGTCAGACATTTGTTAGCTGTCGGCTACTTTGCGGCCCTTGTACTCCATGTAGAGCTCGGTGCCGACAGAGTCGGTAACTACCTTTGCCCTGTGAGGGAGGCTGTAGACGGTCTGACCATTCTCGACGGACTTGACCAGAGTTACTGGCTGCGCCTTCCACTGCGAACGGCGTGCGTGAGTGTTAGCACGGGACTTGCGCCTCTTTGGTACTGGCATCTGTAGCTCCTAAATTGGCTCGCTCTCAACGAGGCGAGAAAAGTTGTTGGTGAGAAGGTGGGGCCTTCTTGCAAACCCACGAAAGCTTACTTGAAAAATCTTCGCTTTCCAAGAAAAACCTTGGTTTTACTGGTCCTGCTGGCTTGGAGGCAGCGCAGCCACGAGTGGGTGGTCTCCGGGTATAGGACCAGTCTTTGCGGCTCCTCCTGGAGATCCGATTTCATTGAAGAAATCTACGTTCACGG
Source organism: Aquiluna sp. (assembly GCA_038123155.1). Taxonomy (GTDB): domain Bacteria; phylum Actinomycetota; class Actinomycetes; order Actinomycetales; family Microbacteriaceae; genus Aquiluna. Next base: position 484 of record JAYORB010000032.1, read on the forward strand.
AGTAGTAGTCGCTCCACTCCCCTGGCAGGTCATCTTCGTAGTAGATCGCCTCAACCGGGCAAACTGGCTCACACGCTCCGCAATCTACGCACTCATCTGGGTGGATGTAGAGCATTCGATCGCCCTCGTAGATGCAGTCAACAGGACACTCGTCGATGCAAGCCTTATCCTTCAAATCCACACAGGGAAGGGCTATAACGTAGGTCAACTGTCTACTCCTCGAAAACTCTCATAGTCTAAATCAGAGCGCTTTGAAATTTAGTCCCGTCACGCATTCTTGGGCGATTTTCTCGCAACCAATCCCTTCGCAAATTCCTCTGCGGAGAAAAAAGCGAAATCATTGATTCCCTCACCCACGCCAACGAGCTTTACAGGCAGGTTTAGCTGCTGCTGAATGGTGTACAAAATTCCGCCTTTTGCAGTGCCATCGAGCTTTGTCATTGTTATACCCGTCACATCGGCTACTTCTGTGAAAGCCTTCACCTGCGAGAGTGCGTTTTGGCCAGTAGTGGCATCGATTACGAGCATGACCTCGTTGATTTGGGCAAGCTTCTCGACCGCGCGGCGAATCTTTCCCAGCTCATCCATAAGGTCTTTCTTGTTCTGAAGCCGTCCGGCAGTATCAATAATTGCGATGTCAGCGTCTTTTTTAATTGCCAGTTCAACGGTCTGATATGCGACAGACGCCGGATCTTGGCCCTCTCGCTCAGGCTTAACTATTTCAACTCCCGAACGATTTGCCCAAGTTGCTAACTGGTCAACCGCCGCAGCTCGGAACGTATCAGCCGCCCCCAAAACAACTTCCCACTCACCATCGCTAAGCCATTTGGCCAGCTTCCCAATCGTGGTTGTTTTGCCAGCCCCATTGACTCCAACGACCAAAAAAACGTAGGGAAGCTTGCCATCGGCAAGATTCAACTGGGCATCGTCCCTCTCCAGCCTTGCGACCAAGAGATCCTTCAGCAGGAGCCTTAGCTCAGCATCAGAGGTTGCTCCGGTCTTATTTGCCTTCTTTCTCAAATCCTCAGTTATATCGACAGACGCCTCTACCCCAAAATCCGCCAACAAAAGGATGTCCTCGAGCTCGTCAATATCAAGATTCGATGAAAAAAGCGACCTAATTCCATCACCTAGAGACCGTTTGGGGAGTTCAACCTCTTCAATTGGCTCTTCTTTTTCTACGGGAACATTCGGAGCTTCAGGCTGCTCTTCTTTGACAGGCTTCGGCTTGTCCTTTGGGGTTGTATGCGGCTGTGCGGGGATTTCTGGCTCAGCATCGATTCCCACATGCTGGGGTTCAGGATCGTTTGTAAGGTCCGGGGCAGCGACGACTGCTTCGGGGGTTGCGGGTGCAGCAACCTCCGTGGTGACTTCGTCCTGGGCCTTTGTTGAGTCCTCTTTTTTTGAACGAAGACGCTTGAGAAACTTGAACACTAGCCGACCCGCTCGAGCCTCTCACCAACAACTTGGGTGACGCCGTCTTTGCCCATGCTTATTCCATACAGCGCATCGGCTATCTCCATGGTTCTCTTTTGGTGAGTCACGATTACCAACTGCGAAGAGTCCCTGAGCTCTTCCAGAACCGCTAGGAGCCTCCCTAAGTTCGTGTCATCTAACGCGGCCTCAACCTCATCTAGGACATAAAAGGGGCTTGGTCGAGCCTTGAAAATGGCTACCAGCAATGCGAGGGCAGCAAGCGATCGCTCTCCACCCGATAGCAGACTCATTCTCTCGATTCGCTTGCCCGCAGGCTTCACTGAAACTTCAACGCCGAGTTCCTGACCTTCATCCCCAACAAGTGTCAGTGACCCTTGACCCCCCGGGAAGAGAATTGGGAACACTCGCTCAAAGCTCTTCTTGGTGTCCTCAAATGCGGCTGCAAAAGTGCTTTGCATCTTCTCGTTGAGGTCAGAAATAATCGAAAGTAGGTCTTTCTTCGCGTCGCTCAGGTCTGCAAACTGTTCCGAAAGATACTTGTGCCTCTCTTCCAAAGCTGCAAACTCTTCGAGAGCAAGAGGATTTATCGAGCCCAGCTGAGAGAGTCGCGACTCCGCTTTGCGCAAAGCCCTTTCAAGATTTTCAATCAAGTTCTCCTGATCAGGCTGCCCCACGTCTTGAATTAGCTCATCCGAACTCAAGCCCAAGTCGGCGGAAATACGCTCGCCAAGGGTGCTCAATTGAAGCCTTAGCTCATACGAGCGCATCTCAGAGTCCTGGACCCCCTGACCCAGTGTCAAATGACGCTCGTCCAGCTCAGTGACCGAAGCACGTAGCTCGGCTAGGCGGTTTGTCTTCTGTGTGCGGGCATCCTGAAGCTCACGCAAATCAATTCGCGTAGCAGACAAAAGAGAGTCGATTGTTGGAAGTAGTCTCTCAATTGCTGCCATGACAACCTGCGCCCTAGCCACCTTGTCTCTGCTAGCGGCCTCAGCTGCCAAACGTTCGTTGCGCAATTTCTCCGCCCTCTCGAGGCGAGTTCTAATCGCATCTGCCTCGCGCGTCAGGCCCGCCCTGCGCTCAACAAGGGCTCCAAGCTCAACTCTAAAATCTGTCTCCGCCTGGCGACTGCGCTCCAAGCCTGCAACTAGCCCGGATCGCTTCTCGCTGTCGATTGTGAACTCCCCAACTGGCACCTCTGCCAAGGACTGCTCCAGCGCTTCAATGGCACTTTCTCGATTTGCAAGTTCCGCGTCTTTCTCTTCGAGCTCGGCTTCGAGCCTGATCTTCTCTTGTTTTGCACCCTCGAGTTGACCCATGAGTCGACCTAGCGACTCTGCTTTAGCAGCCAGTTCTGCGTCGTGCGACTGCAACGCAGCCAACTTCTTCTGGACGTCTTCGGTGGCGTCATTTAGGTTCTGACGCTGGTCGGAATAGGAGCTTGCGGCTGCCTGAATTTCACCCTCAAGTCCACCAATTTTGGCCCGCGTTTCTGCTCGTTGAGCCGCGAGTTCAAGCTTGGACGGAGCCCTCTTACCACCACCTGCAATCAAGGTTTGAGAGACATAATCTCCGTCTTTGGTGATCATGATTTTCGATCCAGCCTCGGCCGCCTCCAGGAGCTTCCGAGCCTCATTTATGTCTTCGACTATCCAAATATCTGACAGCAGCGTAATTACAGGTGCAGGCCCTTCGACCACCGAGGATGCCGAAACGGCTCCCTCAGGAGCTGACTGCCCCCCTCGAGTTGCCTGACCACCCGCCACCAAGAAATCAGCACGACCCAACTCTTGAGACTTCAGGTAGTCAAGGTTTGCCAACGCGGATTCTCGGTCTTCAGCTAGAAGCGAGTTTGCAAGAGGTCCAAGCGCAACTGCTACTGCTGTCTCATATCCCTTGTCTATAGACATACTCTCCGCAAGTAGCCCCAACACTCCCGGAATCTTTGCCTTTAGGGCGTCAGAAACTCCATCACCCTGGTCCAGCGTCAAGCCCAGTGCCGCGTGTTTTGCCTCAAGGGAATCTTTCTGGCGCTCCAGCTCGTGGAGTTTTGCCTGGCTGTCTTCCAGTTGCTTTCGAAGCTGAATCTCTGTTTCGGCGGCAAGCTGATAAGCCGCACGAAGACCCTCATCTGAAACTGAACCTTCTGGAGACTTCTGCGCCACCTCACTCTCCATGCGGGAGATTCTCAAATCGAGCTCTGACGCTGCATCCCGAAGTGACGCACGCTTCTCTTGCTCAAGGGACAGTTGATTCTTCAATTGCTCCAAAGAGGCAACGCGCCCGAGGTGCTCATTGGTTACTCGATCGTGCTCAGTCTTTTGCCGCGAGGTTTCAGACTCGAACTCCTCCAGCGCGTTTGCTGCCTGAACCCTGCTTTCGACCAGCAGCTGGAGATTTGACTCTCGTTCACTAACCTCACTTGCAATCTCATCAAGCAGCTGATGGGTAGAGGCAAGCTCACTCTCAAGCGCCTGGCTTGAGCTGATATCAGCCTCTGTGCTGTCCGGTTGCATCTGGGTCTGCTGTCTTGCCAAGTTGCTGACCGAACGAACGCGCGTTTCTAGGTTTTCAAGAGCAAATTGCCTATCCCGGGCCGTGTCAAATTGGGAAGAATTCAGGGAACTTTCAATCTCTGCTATTGCCCTCTTCGCAGCAGTAAATTGCTCCGAGACTAGTGAGGCTTCCGCTTTGCGCTTCGATTCGTCTTGAGACACGAGCTCCAAGTCTTGTCGAAGCTTGCGAACTTGAATCGCAAAAATTTGACTCTTGAGTTCCCTCGCCTCAGCTGCAATCTCTTTCGCTTGTTGAGCGACCTCAGCCTGACGGCCCAGCGGTCGCAGACTGCGCTTTACCTCCGAGATGAGGTCGCTGAGCCGAGTCAGATTTGTCTGCATGGACTCAAGCTTCCGCTCGGTCTTTTCCTTGCGGCGGCGGTATTTCAAGACACCCGAGGCTTCCTCAATTAGAGCCCTGCGCTCCAATGGATTGGCCCTTAGCACGCCGTCCAATTGGCCCTGGCCAACGATTGAGTGCATCTCGCGGCCCAGGCCCGAATCACTAAGTAGCTCCTGGACATCAAGCAACCTACAAGCCTCACCGTTGATTGCATATTCGCTGGTCCCATTCCTGTAGAGGGTCCTTGAAATGGTGACCTCTGAATACTCAATTGGCAGGATGCCAGATGAGTTGTCAATTGAAAGTTTTACCTCGGCCCTGCCAAGCGGCGATCGATTGGCTGTACCGGCAAAAATTACGTCTTCCATCTTGCCGCCACGGAGACTCTTGGTTCCCTGCTCGCCCATGACCCAAGCCAGCGCATCTACAACATTTGACTTGCCTGAGCCATTTGGCCCAACCACGCAGGTTATGCCTTTCTCGAAGGAAAGGTTGGTCGCTCCAGCAAAGGACTTAAACCCTTGAAGAGTGATTTGTTTGAGATGCACGCTACCTACCTAATCCCCTTCGAGCCTACTGAATGTTGGTTGCTATTCAGGGCGGGCCTGCCGTCGATCCGAAGGATTTTCGGCGTGTGAGATTACTCTTTTCTCCTCAGCGGGTCAGGGATTGGCACAGCCTGAATCAGGCGCTTGGTGTAATCGACATTTGGATTCCTAAGTATTTGGTCTTTATCCCCTTGCTCAACGATCTCTCCGAGACGCATCACAGCGATACGGTCACTGAGGAGGTCCACTACCGCTAGGTCATGAGAAATGAACAGAGTTGCGAACTGTTGTTCTCGTTGAATCTCCTGAAGCAGCTCAAGCACTCGAGCTTGAACTGAAACATCAAGTGCACTGGTGGGCTCATCTGCAACTAAGAGCTTCGGGCTTAGCGCAAGTGCTCTGGCAATTCCAACGCGTTGGCGCTGGCCTCCCGAAAGTTCATGAGGATAACGGTTTCGGTAACTTCTTGGTAGTTCCACCAAATCCAAGAGCTCACTCACACGATTTGTCCTAGCCGGAGAGTCCCAGCCAGCCAAGAGCAGGGGTTCGGCGATTGATTGGCCAATGGGCCATCTTGGATTCAAGGAGCTACCCGGGTCCTGGAAAACAATGCCGATGTTTCTTCTAACCTCTATGAGTTGTTGTTTTGAAACTCCGACCATCTCTTGGCCTGACACCGAAAGTTCTCCGCTCTTGATCGGGAGCAACCCAACAACAGCTCTTCCAATAGTCGTCTTGCCTGAACCTGACTCGCCAACAAGACCAAGAACTTCACCCGGATAAATCTCCAGGTTCGCATCCTTCACGGCCAAAAATGCGGGTACCTTGCCACGCTTTGGATATTCGATGTTCAAGCCACGCATGCTCAGCACCGGCTGCGCAGAATCCTCACGCTTTGAAACGGGCTTGGTCTCTGCAGCACCCAGTTTGGGAACTGCTGCCAGCAGGTCTTTGGTGTAATGATGCTTGGGCGTCTTGAAAACATCAAACGTCGTCCCGGTTTCTACTACCGCGCCATCTTTCATGACGATCATGAAGTCACTCAGTTCAGCAACAACACCCATGTCATGGGTAATGAGAATCACCGCAGAATTTAGGCGCTTGTTGAGGTCCCTCATGAGGTTCAAAATTTCGGCTTGCACTGTGACATCTAGAGCCGTAGTCGGTTCATCTGCGATGAGCAGCTGCGGGTCACAGGAGATGCTCTGAGCAATCATGGCCCGTTGGCGCTGACCGCCGGAGAGCTCATGCGGGTATGAGTTAAAGGCTTTTTCGGGGTCGGGAAGCTCAACCATTTTGAGTAGCTCGAGAGCTCTTACCTTGCCCTGCGCCTTAGTCATCGACTTGAAGTGAACCTGCAACGCTTCTACTATCTGGAAGCCGACGGTGTAGACAGGATTCAACGCAGTCATCGGCTCCTGGAAGATGACGGCTATCTCCTTACCCCGAATCTCGCGAAGCCGCTTCTTGTCGGCGCCTATCAGCTCTTCGCCCTGTAGCTTCACAGAACCCGAAGCGCGACCATTCACGGGCAGCAGTCCGAGCAAGCTCATCGCAGATGTTGACTTACCTGAACCTGACTCGCCAACAATTGCAAGCACATCACCCGGCTTCACGCTGAAGTTGACGCCGCTGGCGGCAACCACCCATTCGCCATCAACCCAGAAATCAACTGATAGTTCGCTGGCCTGAATAATTGGCCTTGAGTTTTCCATTAGCTCTAAACCTCCCTTGGCCGTGAAAGACTTCTAGGATGCAGGTGTTCAGATCCCGTTCCGGCAGGGCCATAGCGGTGGCGACTGCGGTAATCATGATCACCGCTTTGGGCGTGATATTCGTAAGCGAGGGAATCGCTGCAGCGCTTCTCTCGCTTCCGGCAGCCGTCTTGATCATCGCCATAGCTCTGCTTTTGTTCTGGTTTCCAAGGGTTGAAGTGAGTGACGGCGGAGTCAAGATCGTCAACGTTTTCCGAGAGCACATGATTGGCTGGGGAGCGATTCGACTCATCGACACCCGTTGGGCTCTTGCAATCACCACTGACAAAGGCAAAATTACTGCTTGGGGAGCGCCTGCCCCGGGGCGACACAGTAGCCTCTTCGCCTCCCGCGACCAGGGCCAACATCTCCCCGAGAGCACCTACATTGCCGGAACCGTTAGACCGGGTGATTTGGTTACCAGCGATTCGGGAGCCGCTGCCGCACACATCAGAAGAATCTGGGAGCAAAACAGAGATGGCGAGGCTCAGGTGGCGAGTAGGTGGAACGTAGGCAAGGTTGTGGTGCTTGCCGTTGTCCTCATAGTTTCGGGGCTTAGTTTCTAGCATTAGCCCTCCCGACGCCTAGCAATCAACTGCCTAAGCTCAGCGATGGCCCCACCGGACTTTGGAAGCCTTCTTTGACGCGGATCAAAAGCATCTCGTAATCCGTCACCGATGAAGTTGATGCAAAGTGCAATCACAACAATGAACAAGCCTGGATACCAGAACAGCCATGGCCTGGTCCTAAATGCCTCGTTGTATTCGCTAATTATCTGGCCAAGAGAAATATCAGGAGCCACAATTCCGAAACCGAGGAAGCTCAGCGACGTCTCAATTAGAATCGCGGCAGCCATCAACAGCGTGGCATTCACCACAATTACGCCGATGGTGTTCGGCAAAATGTGCTTGAAGATTATGCGGGAATTCCTTGCGCCAGCAACTCGTGCAGCATCAACGAATTCTCGCTCTCTGAGGGCCAAAAACTCGGCCCTGACAAGCCTTGCTAGTCCCGTCCACGCCAGAGCACCGAGCAACAGAGCGAGGCTCACTGCGTCACCACCAAAGCTGCGGCTGAGCACGGCACCAACCACAAGAATCGGAAGGATGATGACCACATCAGTCGCTCTCATCAGCAGAGTGTCGAGCCAACCACGGAAGTAGCCGGCAAGTGCGCCAACAACCGTTCCAATGACAGTCGAGAGCAGTCCCACAATGAAGACCACAATCAGAGACTGCTGAATACCGCGCATGACCCTGGCAAAAATGTCCTTGCCAAGAGTGTCTTGGCCGAATGGGTGCTGACCCGGGTCGAAGGGCCACATAGTCAATGTAGGGGTACCACCAGGGTTGTAGATGTCGTAGTTCTCGTACCAGTTCAATGGCCACCAGCCCGGAATCCTGAACCCGTCAATTGCCAGCTTGCCGGTGTTTGGGTCGGTAACCAAGTTTCCTGAGCCACCAACGACCGTCCCTACAGATGTGAAGGCTAGAAGCGTGATCGCGCCAAGCACGATCATCGAGATGACCGCTGCTTTGTGTCGGAAGAATCTCCGCCTGACAATCGTCCCAAGGGAAAGCCCCTCGGTTTCGCGCTGCTCAATGGTGATCTCGCGATTCAGCTGAGTCTCGTCAACTGGTCTCTTTTTAGCCATTAGCTGATCCTGATTCTCGGGTCGAGAGCCGAATACAAAAGGTCGGCGATGACGTTACCAATCACGGCCATAAGCCCAACGATCATGACGTAGCCCATGACCAGGTTCACATCAACTGCATTGAGACCTCGAATAAACAGCGCACCCATACCCGCCCAGGCAAAGACCTGTTCGGTAATGACGGCGCCACCGATCAATGCTGTGATGTCCACGGGCACGATGGTCGCAATTGGAAGCAGGGCATTGCGCATCGCGTGACGGACTACGACGGTGCGCTCGTTGAGGCCCTTTGCTCGCGCAGTGCGAACGTAGTCCTGATTCATGACATCAAGAAGCGAAGCTCTCGAATAGCGCGTGTAGCCGGCAACAGAAATAATCAGCAGCGCCGCAGTTGGGAGAATCAGGTGGGCATAGGAATCGATCAGACTTAGCCACATATTCTCCTGACGCTTGATTGCAGGTGTGACGGCTCCAATAGTGGAGATGTAACCGTTATTGAGCGGGATGAGACTCAGGTACTCAGACCAGTACTGGAGTGCCTCATCGATGGCCATGATCACACCGGCAAGGGCGCCGGTCACACCAGCGGCTCGAGCAATCTCCTTGCGGCCATCTCCTCCAAATAGCACTGCCAACAGAATTCCAATCGCGGCCATGATCAGCACAATGAGCAGGATGCCTAGAGGTCCCTGAAAGTAGTAGAAGAGGTACTGCCCGGGAAGCCACATTGCTCCGGCGACCAGAGCCATTCCGAGGACAATAATCAGTCCGCGGCGCTGGTTGAAGCCGATTGAGAGCACTAGCACCACACTCGCAACAAGCAAGGTCATCATGATGATGCCTGGAACGCCTAGCGCTGGGTACTTGAGCCACTGGGTTACGTTCAAGAAAATCATTAGAGCGACGGAGAGCACGACTCCACCGATGAAGCTCTGGACGCGTGATCTGAGTCCGCCGCCAACAATCCCGCTGACCGCAATGCCCAGTAGCAGTGCTATCACAGTCATCGTCCCTGGCGGGATGAAGGGCTCTTCCAAGAACCTATTGAACTGAATTGCCCCAAACTCCTTGAGCAGAACGGCAACCCAGAAGATAGGAAGCGAGTAAAAAATGAACGCAAAGAATGTGACGGTGTAGTCGTAGCCGGAGTACTGCCTTAGAGCAGTGGTCATACCAATTGCAACACCGATGATGATCGAAAGAATCGTGGCCAGCGTGATTAGCTGAACCGTCGAGGCAATCGCTCCTGAGAGCGCCTCAGTGACTGGGATCTCGCCACGAGAAATGGAAATACCTAAGTCGCACTGGCCTATTAGGCAACCCGCCGCGCCACCAAGCCAGTAGAAGTAGCGAATAAACGGTGGAACGTCGAGCTGAAGCATCTCGGTGAGGTACTGAATCTTGAATTGAATGTCGGGATCCCGCGAGCCCCTTAGCTCAAGCAGTGGATCTCCGGATATGGCAGTCAGCTGATAAACAATGAACGAGGCGACAAGCAACACCATCAAGGTCG
>JAYORB010000033.1:0-3010 GCA_038123155.1 Aquiluna sp.
GGCTATCGAAGTTTTCGGCCCCAAGTGGTGTCGAGGGTCTTACGAAGCAGTCCAGAGTCCTTATGCCAAGCGCTATTGGGGGAGCCAAGAGCCACCCTTCCAAGCTTTCTGGATTCGATTATGGCGGCCTCGACCACGGCCAGTGCTGCGGCCTGCTCCTCCGGGTCTCCGCCAGAAACCCTGAGCAGCTGCTGAATTTCCTGAGGGGTGTATTGCTTCATTAGAGCGGTATGTTTCCGTGCTTCTTTGGCGGAAGTGATGCGCGTTTGGTCTTGAGCGCTCGCAAGGAGCGAATGATGGCACCTCGGGTTCCCGCAGGCTCGATGATGCCATCGAGCTCACCACGCTCAGCTGCGAGGAATGGGCTTGCGACATTGTAGGTGTACTCCTGCGCAAGCTCCTCTCTGACCTTTGCGATGTCTTTGCCTGCCGCCTCGGCTTCCTTGATCTTGTCGCGGAAGAGAATATTCACGGCTCCTTGGCCTCCCATAACAGCTATCTCGGCGGTTGGCCAGGCAAGGTTAATGTCTGCTCCAAGCTGTTTGGAGCCCATGACGATGTAGGCGCCTCCGTAGGCCTTGCGCGTAATTACGGTGATCAGCGGGACAGTAGCTTCGGCATAGGCGTATAGAAGTTTCGCACCCCTGCGGATTACGCCGGCCCACTCTTGGTCGGTGCCTGGCAGGTATCCGGGGACATCTACAAAGGTCAGGATTGGAATCGAAAAGGAATCACAGAACCTAACAAACCGGGCTGCCTTTTCGCCGGCATCGATGTTTAGGGTTCCTGCCATTTGGAGCGGCTGGTTGGCGACTATGCCAACAGATTGTCCATCAACGCGTGCAAAGCCAACGATGATGTTGGGGGCATAAAGGGGCTGAACCTCCAGGAACTCACCCTCGTCTACAACTGCCTTGATCACGGTCAGCATGTCGTAAGGCTGGTTTGGGGAGTCCGGAATCAGAGTGTTCAGAGCCTGGTCCTCATCGGTTATCTCAACCTCAGCCTCTGATTGGTAGGTGATTGACTCCGAGAGATTGTTTTCCGGGAGGAAGCCCACCAGAGACTGCACATAGTCAATGGCGTCCTCTTCGTCACTCGCGAGGTAGTGGGCGACACCGCTGGTTTCGTTGTGGGCGCGAGCTCCACCGAGCTCCTCCATACCCACATCTTCCCCGGTGACTGTCTTGATTACGTCCGGACCAGTCACAAACATATTTGAGGTCTTGTCCACCATGATCACGAAGTCGGTCAGGGCAGGTGAATAAACCGCACCTCCCGCTGCAGGCCCCATGATTATTGAGATCTGCGGTATCACCCCAGATGCGTGGGTATTCAGCCGGAAGATCTCGCCGTATTTACCAAGGGCAATCACACCCTCCTGGATCCTGGCGCCGCCCGAGTCGAGCATGCCAATGATTGGCACACCGGACTTGATGGCAAGCTCCATGATCTTGATGATCTTGTTTCCGGCCGCCTCACCCAGCGAGCCACCAAAGATCGTGAAATCCTGAGAGTAGACGGCAACCTGACGTCCGTGAATCGTTCCAAATCCCGTCACCACAGAGTCCCCATAGGGGCGCTTTGCGTCCATGCCAAAGGAGTTGGCGCGGTGACGAACAAACTCGTCAACCTCAACAAAGGAGCCATCGTCCAGGAGCATTTCGATTCGCTCGCGTGCGGTCCTCTTACCCTTGGCGTGCTGCTTTGCAGTGGCGGCTTCGCCGGCTGCGTGCACAGCCTCGTGGTAGCGCTTCTTCAGGTCGGCAATCTTGCCGGCAGTGGTGCTTAGATCTGGCTCGCTCAACTTGCTCCTTTTTGGCTCTCCTACTTTATTGGTGAATTTTGGCCATTTCTTGCATGGATTCAACAAAGAGATTGGCTTTTCGTCTCGAAAACCTACAAGTTTTTGCCTTGGGATATCCTTTTGAGGTGAACTTAGAGAAGTCGCTTTCGGTAGACCCCAGGCTCGAGTACCTGGCAACTATTGATTCCACAAACCTCGAGCTCGCAAGGCGCCTTGACGCTGAAGCGAAGCCCGACTTTTTTGCAATAGTTGCCGCTGAGCAGACCGCAGGCCGAGGGAGACTAGACAGGTCTTGGGTTTCTGAACCTAAAACCTCAATCTCGCTGTCAGTTCTTCTCAGGCCAGAGCCCCTCATCGAGCGCGGACTCATCCCGCTTTTCGTTGGGAGTCAAGTTGCCAAAGCCCTGTCTGAATTGACTGGAGCCCATGCGGGAGTTAAGTGGCCCAACGATGTTTTGATTGCTGAGAGGAAGATCTCCGGGGTGCTCGCTGAGCTGAGCGAGCATGGTGTAATCGCCGGAGTCGGCATCAATCTCCAGAGGCAGCAGGCTGCCCCTGAGACCTCTTGCGCGATTAGCGACTTTGCGGACAAAAGCTTTGACGAGGTTCTTGCCGCAGTACTGAGTTCCCTGCGCTCGGGTTGGCAGATCTGGCTCGAAGCCGGTAACCTCTGGGCCCTTTCAGAAATCCGAAAATGGTCGGTAACCGTGGGCAGTCGGGTGAGGGCGATACTGCCCTCTGGTGAAGTTCTGGAGGGGAAGGCCCTGGCAATCGAGGACGATGGCCGATTGAGGATTTCCGGAGACCAATCTCACCTGGTGAGTGCTGCTGACGTGTGGCATCTGCGAAACTAGCCGTTGGAGGGTTCATGCAGACTGTTGGGGTAATCGGTGGGGGACAGCTTGCGCGCATGATGCAACCAGCTGCAATTGCGCTTGGCATTAACCTTTCTGTCTTCGCAGAGGAAGAGGGATCCTCTGCTCAGAATGCAACAAGGAGAGTCGGTGACTATACCGACATCAACCAACTACGAGAATTTGCCTCTGGTGTCGATGTCATCACCTTTGATCACGAACATGTCCCGCCTGAGATTTTGAATCAGTTGCAACAGGAGGGTGTGAAGGTTAGGCCTGGACCTCAAGCCCTGATTCACGCTCAGAACAAGCTCACAATGCGCAAAAAGCTGGCAGCTCTTGGCCTGCC
>JAYORB010000033.1:3110-10023 GCA_038123155.1 Aquiluna sp.
CTGGTCTTGGAGTTACCGGTGTTCTTGCCGTGGAGATGTTTGTGCTTTCCGACGGGACTCTGCTGGTTAATGAGCTAGCGATGCGTCCTCACAACTCGGGCCACTTTTCAATTGAAGGGTCGAACACCTCCCAGTTTGAGCAGCACCTAAGGGCAGTACTTGACCTGCCCCTCGGAGATACGAGCATGCGCGCAGAGTTTGCGGTGATGGTGAACCTGTTGGGAGTTGACGATAAGAACAACTTCTATGAGCACTATCCACTTGTCATGGCTAAGTTCCCCGAGGTGAAGTTCCACCTCTATCAAAAAGCTGCGAGGGCCCACAGAAAGATGGGGCACCTCACCCTGCTGGGAGCAAACCACGAAGAGCTTCTTGAGACAGGCCGGTCAGCCAGGAGCCTGATTTACGGAGAGGCCTAGACTTTACCCATGGCACAGGTTGCAATCGTTATGGGCTCCGACAGTGACTGGCGAGTCATGGAGCAGGCCAAGGCCGTATTGGACGAGTTTGGTGTTGCATCAGATGTTGAGGTGCTGAGCGCCCACAGAACCCCAGAGAGAATGCTCAGTTGGGGTAAAGAGGCTGCTCAGAGGGGAACCAAGGTAATCATTGCCGGTGCCGGCGGTGCAGCTCACCTCCCAGGAATGCTGGCATCAATCACCTCCCTTCCCGTCATTGGGGTTCCGGTGGCTCTCAACCACCTAGAGGGCATGGACTCACTGCTTTCGATAGTGCAAATGCCTGCGGGCGTCCCGGTCGCAACCGTGTCGATTGATGGCGCGAAGAATGCCGGCCTTTTGGCACTCAAGATTCTCGGCACCGCCGATCCGGAAGTTTTGGCCAAGCTGGACGACTACCGTGCTGACCTTGAGGTTCAGGTTGGCAAGAAGAACGAAAACCTCAAGTCCAGCCTGTAATCAGGCCATTCTCAGCCAATTTTCATTAGTTCAAAACACCAAATCGCATCAGCGATTTTTCAGAATCTAAACCTAAGGTTGAAGGTGGCTGGAGGTGAGCTATGCCCAAGTTTCGCGCACTCGTTGTAGCCAGCGCTACCCTCCTACTTCTCTCTGGTTGCAGCGTCTTTTACCCGAATTGGGGTGCTACCGAGCTGCCCGAGGAGCCCTCTCTCGCCCCCACCGCAACCGAGTCTGCGACCGAGGCCGTAACAGCCGAGCCGAAGCAGACGGATATTGATGAGGAGCCAGCCGCAGAGCCGGAGCCAAACGAGACTGAAGAGCCTGAGATTGAGAAGGTGCAGACCGAGGTGACGATAATCATGGCCGTCCCGGAGCCTGATTTCGGGGTGCTAACCGTTGTTGCGCAAGTTCCAGGGCTGAGCGAGTCCGGTGGCATGTGCAAGATGCGATTTATTGGTTCCGACGTTGAGCGAGAGCTCGAGGTAAAGGCCGAGCCTTCCTCTGACTACACCCAATGTTTCCCAATTGAGTTCCCCCTCAGTGAGCTCCCGAGCGGCAATGGAGTTGTGACTGTGAGTTACGACTCTGAATTTCACTTCGGCGTCTCACCAGCAACCTCGGTGGTGATTCCATAGTGCGGAAACTCTTTGCGATGTTCACCGCCGCCTTCATGGTTGCGGTTGGGTTTGTGGGAATGTCAGCTCCTCAGCCGGCCGACGCTGCACCTCCCGGCAGCGCCTTTGACCCCGGTCTGATCATCAGCGACAGTGTGTTTTTTGACTTTGGCTCGATGACTGTCGAGGAGATCCAGGCATTCTTGGATTCCAGGGTTGAAAACTGCCGGGCTGAAGACCCTGCGATCGACTGCCTCAAGAACATTCGCATCGACATTCCAGAGACCCCTGCCACGACGCCGGAGGAGGTGGGGCCCTGCGCCGCGATTCCAGCTCAGCCTCAGGCCACTGCGGCGCAGGTGATTCACGCAGTTGCCAATGCGTGCGGAATTAACCCGAAGGTAATCATCACCACGCTCCAGAAAGAGCAGGGTCTGGTGACCTCCACAAAGCCCACCGATTACATGTATCGGGCTGCAATGGGCTTTGGCTGCCCAGACTCCGACCCGGGTATTTGCGGCAAGGTTTACGTTGGGCTCTTCAATCAGATTTATCGCGCTGCCAAGCAGCTGATTTGGTACGGAAACCCAGAGGGTTCGTTCACCTATTGGAAGCCTGGTCGCACAGTTGCGATGCGCTTCAACCCCAAGTCATCTTGCGGCACCAAGAGCTTCCTGCTCCAGAATCAGGCAACTGCAAACCTCTATTACTACACCCCCTACACCCCAAATGCTGCTGCTCTAAATAACCTCTACGGTTCGGGAGACAGCTGCTCCGCGTATGGAAATAGAAACTTCTGGCGCTTCTTCCATGACTGGTTTGGCTCGCCTGTCGCAGGTGGCTACCTGCTGAAATCCGCAACCAGCGAGACCTTCTTGATGGTGGACAACAAGAAGTACCGAGTTACTGACTCGAGGCTTTTGGCCTCGCTCGCACCCCTGGGGCCGCTGGGTGAAATCTCTCAGCCATACCTGGACAGCTTTGAAAACTCAGGTGACATGGGTCAGCTGGCCATTGATTTGAGCACCCAGCAGCGTTATCTGCTCGTTGACTCGTTCAAGTATGCGGTGAACGACTGCCAGATTGCTGCCCAGTATGGGCAGGACTGCAACCTCGCAATTGGACTGACCTCGCTGCAGCTGACCCAGTTCCAAGATGGTGGAGTGCTGTCCAGGCTCATTGAGCAACCTGATGGCACCCGCTACTGGATCGAGAACGCCAGCTCTCGCGTTGTTGTTGACCCACTTGCTCTGAACACTGTAGGTGCTGAGAATTCGCCCACGGTATCGATGACTATCGAGCAAATCACGACTGTTCAGCCGGGCAGCGCCCTTGCTTCAGAGCTGGTGATGTTTGGTCTCACTGGAACAAATGACATGCTGATTGCCTCCGGCGGAAAGACTTACCGTTTTGTGGCCAGCCTGCTCGGAGCCACCAACCTCTCACGCTGGTTCACCCAGACCGGGGTCACCATGGAGTTGCAGGCGGTTGCCTCGACAATGCACCCCGACATCGTTCGCGGTTTTGTGTCAAGTCCGGCAGGTGACACCTATGTCATCACAGCGGATGGAAAGCTAAAGGTCACCGATCCGCAGGAGTGGACGGACTATGTAGTTCCGCTGCCGCAAAGTCTGATCGATGCCTTCCCAACTGTTGAGGCAGAGCTGGCTACCCCCGCGGTTGTCACCTCCGAAGGCAACAGACTCGCTTACTTTGTGGACGCTGCAGAGCGAAGAATCTCCACCACAACAGATATGACCGCAAGGTTCCTAGGTCTGATTGACCAGCCAAGTGCTGTGATCCTGCCCCAGTCTGCGATCAACACCGTTGATAGCGTTGGATTGGCCATGGCACCCGGTTCGATTGTGAAGGCCGCTGGCAGCTCAACCCTCTACTTAGTTGATGGGCTCACCAGCAAGATTCGTCTTGCCTCAACCTCACAGGCAAGAAGCGTTTCTGACTCAAAGACATTCACTTTTACAAAGAGTGAGCTGGACAAGTTAGAAACCAGAACTGGATTTAGCTCAATAAAGGTCCAGTGCAATGCTGAGACCTACCTTCTAGACGGAGGAGTTCTCTACCCAATCTCGGCCGAGGCAGTTAGCCACTTCCCTGGGGATGCTTACCCACTCGACAATTCCACGTGCAGCGCGCTGGAGCTCTCATCAAGAGCAGTGGGTCAGTTCATCCGCGACTCTAGAGGCATTTTGTACTTCATTGAGGATGGCAAGAAACTGCGAATCTCTAACTGGACCCACTTCGCATCGCTTCGAGGTGATGGACCTGGTTACATTCAGGCGACCAGCTACTTCAGCTCAAAGATTCCTCTTGGCGCAAAGGCTCCAGATGAGGTCCAACTGGCCTCCAGCACACCCGTTCCAACAGGTGACTTCGGACAGCTGACATTCGGGGGCAGTATCCCAGAGCCGGCCCCAGAACCAGCGTCCGAGCCGGCACCTGCACCTTCTCCTGAGCCAGCGCCCGCCCCAACTCCAGAGCCTGCTCCAGCCCCCGAACCTGAGCCGACTCCTGAGGTCCCAAGTGAATATCGGGTTGTCTCTGGAGACACCATGAACAAGATTGCCGCCAAGTTCTCAGTCAGCGTCTCTAGCCTTCAGGAGCTCAACGGAATATCAAACCCAAACCTAATTAGAGTCGGTCAGCTCTTGAAGATTCCTGGTGGCCAGCAAAGTGAGCCAGAACCAGCTCCTGAACCCGCCCCCGAACCAGAACCAGAACCAGCACCTCAGCCTTCAGTGGTCGAATACCGCGTGCAGTCGGGTGACACGATGCTCCGAATCGGGTACAAGTTCGGCGTTGCTCCGTCTGTGATTCAGGAGTACAACTCAATTTCCAATCCGAATTACATCCGCATTGGGCAACTCCTGCGAATTCCTCTAAGTGTTGAGGGAGCTACTGAGCCTGAACCAGAACCCGAACCAGAACCAAAGGTGGTTACCTACAGGGTTCAGTCTGGTGACACTCTTTGGGGTATCGCGAGAAAGTTTGGGGTTCGTAGCTCAGCTCTTGCTGAACTCAATGACATCAACAATGCCAACTACATCAGAGTTGGACAGGTGCTACAGATTCCAAGCTGAGTCGACGATGTCCGCCAGTGAATGGCTGGTTTTGAAACCAAGAATTTCTGCAATCCGATCCACGTTCGCCACCAACCTGGGCGGGTCCCCGGCACGTCTTGGAGCAACCGAGGCTGCGAAGTCTTGGCCGCTAGCTGTTCGCAGAGCATCCAAGACCTCAAAGACCGAGGCCCCTTGGCCCGTGCCGACATTGAAGGTGTCGTAGGGTCGGTCGCTGCGCTCTAGATAGTCCACAGCCGCGACGTGAGCCTCGGCCAGGTCGGCCACATGAACATAGTCGCGGATGCAGCTGCCATCTGGAGTCGGGTAGTCATCACCGAAGACCTTTGGCGTTTCGCCGCGCCTTAGCTGGCCTATCGCAATTGGAATGAGGTTCAGCGCTGCGGTGTCGCCTAGGCCCTCCTTACCCGTTCCGGCGACGTTGAAATACCTAAGATTAACCCCCCTAAGCCCCCAATTGGCAGCATTTTTCACCATCCACTCGCCAATCAGTTTGGTTTGGCCGTAAGGATTGATCGGTGTCGCGGGGTCATCCTCACGAACCTGTTTTGCATCGGGCATGCCGTAGGTGGCGGCTGAAGACGAAAAGACTAGGGAGTCGTGTTCCGTTTCCCTCATAGCAAGAAGGAGATTAGCCATGCCGCCAATGTTGTCGAGGTAGTAGCGCTCCGGAATCTCGACGGACTCTCCGACCTGCTTCCTAGCGGCAAGGTGAATAACTGAGTCAAACTTCTGTCTTTTCATCAGATCGGACAGGTTTTTGGCGGCTTCCGGGGAAGCAATGTCAATCTCCACAATCTCAGCGGAAATGCGCTCTCTGATTCCGGTGGCAAGGTTATCTACGACCACACACTCGTGACCGGCGGCTTGAGCAGCGTGCACGACATGGGATCCGATGTAGCCGGTACCGCCGGTAACTAGGAGTTTCACGCCTAAAGGCTACCTTGAAGGTTTGCTAACAATTTGCAAGATTCGTCAAACTCTCAACTTGACAGGTGCATACTTACACCAGTGTAATTACACCAGCAGAATTACTGGAGGGGAAAAGCAGCATGGAACAACGTGGTCAAGTGCCTGCGAATTGGTTCATTGATGTGCTCAAGCTGGGGGTAGCTAGAGCCTACGGAGATGACACAGAGGCAGACCCACTTGCTTGGCAAGAAGACGCGTTGTGCGCACAAACTGACCCAGAGGCTTTCTTTCCCGAAAAAGGCGGATCGACCAGAGACGCTAAGAAGATTTGTTCCCAGTGCAGCGTTCGCTCTGAGTGCCTCGAATACGCTTTGAAGAATGACGAGCGGTTTGGGATTTGGGGCGGTCTTTCAGAGCGCGAGCGTCGCAGACTTCGCAGGCGCGCCTAGCCAATCGTGAGCTCGCTCTCGGTAGCGGCCATTGTTGTTTCGCATGCCGCGGGCGAATTTCTAGAACGAACCCTCAGCGATCTTTCAAGTCAGACCTACAAACTCCAGCAGGTTGTTGTTGTTGACACTGCCGGCGAGGATGCCACGGTAACCCTTGCAGCTAAGCACGGGTTCTCAATCATTCAACCGGGGGATATCAAGCTTGGTGCTGCGATAGACGCAGGCATCATGGCCTTAGGAGCCCAACCCAGTTGGGTATGGATTCTCCACGATGACTCCGCACCAGAACCGAAAGCCCTGGAGCAGCTTGCAAGGGCCGCCGAGATTTCACCCTCGGTTGCCGTAATTGGACCAAAGCTGCTTCGGTGGGATAAGCCAATCGAGATTCAGCAGATGGGCCTCACCGTCACCTCATCGGGCAAGCCGTTCTTGCTCGTGAGCCAGGAATACGACCAGGGTCAGCATGACTCAACTGGAGACACCCTTGCCGTCTCCACGGCAGGCATGCTGGTCTCCTTGGGGCTTTGGCAAAAACTTGGGGGCCTAAATGATGCCTCTCCAGTTTTTGCTCAGGATCTCGAGTTTTGCCTGAAGGCGCGGGCGAGCGGTTTTCGCGTCGTAGTTGAGGCAAACGCAAGAGTTCATCACGCCGGTCTCTCGATGGCCTCGAAGCGGCGCAAGTCCTGGGTTGGCGGAAATCGCAGGCAGGGACTTTCTAAGGCTCACATTCACCTAGCGACCGCAACTTTGCCACTTGCGCTAGTTATACCGCTTTACCTGCTACTACCTCTGGCGTTGCTACTTTCAATTCCCAAGCATCTGCTGGCTAAGGAGCCTGGTCGTATCTATGGGCAGTTCACAGGTTGGCTGTGGGCTTGGTTTACTGCCCCGCAGCGATTTGTTGCCAGAAAACAGCTTCG
>JAYORB010000034.1:0-9301 GCA_038123155.1 Aquiluna sp.
AGAGCTGGCGAACAGGACGAGATCAGCAAACTGGGAGCTGGAGATCAGGGCATGATGTTCGGCTACGCAACCAACGAGACTGACGCCCTCATGCCCGCACCGATCCTGCTGTCCCACAGAATTTCCGAGAACCTCAGTCGTGTCCGGCGAGAGCTCAATAATGGTGTTCTAAGACCCGATGGAAAGACTCAGGTCTCAGTCGATTACGACGGGAACACTCCTGTTGCCATCAATACCGTTGTGTTGTCTACGCAGCACCACCCTGACGTTACCCAAGATGAGCTTGCAAGCCTCGTTTTGGACAAGGTGATTGCCCCAGTCCTGGCGGAAAGCAAGCTTGATACCTCAAACGTTCGCTACATCATCAACCCGTCAGGACGCTTTGTGATTGGTGGTCCGCAAGGAGATGCCGGCCTTACCGGTCGAAAGATAATCGTTGACACCTATGGCGGGATGGCAAGGCATGGTGGCGGAGCCTTCAGCGGCAAGGACCCATCCAAGGTAGACCGCTCAGCTGCATACGCCATGCGCTGGGTAGCGAAGAATGTTGTAGCAGCTGGGCTGGCAGACCGAGTGGAACTTCAGGTTGCTTACGCAATCGGTGTCGCAAAACCGGTCGCCGTGTTTGTCGAATGTTTTGGGACCGAGAAGGTCGAGGTCGATGTAATTCAAAAGGCCGTCATGGAGGTCTTTGACCTCAGGCCAGCGGCCATAATCCGTGATTTGGACCTCAAGAGACCGATATTTTCAAAAACAGCAGCCTACGGACACTTTGGCCGCGAGCTAGAAGAGTTCAACTGGGAAAAGACCGATCGGGCGGATGCGCTCCGCGAGGCTGCAGGACGCTAGATGCCTCGCTTCGCGCGGGTAGTCGTCGAGTCAAAACTGCTGCAACTAGACAGGCAGTTCGACTTCATCGTTCCCAGCGAACTTGAGAGCAGCATTGCTTTTGGTAGCCGAGTAAGTTTCTTCATCGGTCGGTCCAAGACTAAGCAGACCGGGTTTGTAGTCGAGCTGTTGGACTCTAGTGAGTTCGCCACTTCATCTCTTGTTGAAATGGTCGGTGATAGGCCGCCGCTCACTCGAGAGATTTATGACTTTGCTCGCGAAGTGGCAAACCGGCAATGCGTTGCCATCGGGGAGATACTTGATGCCGCAGTGCCTGATCACATGGCAAGGACGGCTATTGAAGCCCCGGAAACTTCGCTGGAAGCATTCCCATCTGAGGTCTTCAGGGAGGTCATCCTTTCAAGTGGTCGTCAGGAGAATGTGGGCAAAATCTTGTGCCCAACCTGGATGAAAGTCTTTGCTGAGCGGGCCAAGGAGACCATCTCTCAAGGGCACTCGGCTTTACTCCTAGTCCCAGAGGTGAGTGATCTTGAGCTGCTGAGAATCACCTGCGATGAGATTGGTTTGGTGCCAGTTGAAATAAGTCCCAACCAAAAGCGCTCGGAACGCTTCAAAGTGTTTCACTCGCTGCTGGGAGCCACTCAGGTAGTGATTGGAACCAGAAGTGCCATTTACGCACCAGTGGCAAACCTTGGGCTCATATGCCTTGCAGATGACTTAGATGACAGCTGGCGCGAACAAGGCTCTCCCAATACCCACACCAGAGAGCTTGCTCTAATGAGGGCGGGAGATAGAGCTAGCCTGCTGTTCGCTGCGCCATACAGGTCGCTAGAGTTGCAGCGCCTTGTTGAAATTGGCTATCTGATAGAGAGGGAGCAGGCTTCTGCGCCTCCCCGGATATCCTTCACTGAACCCGGCCTTCGTTTAGAGGCGGCAAGCTTCGACATGGTCAAGGGTTCGATAAAGAGTGGTCCGCTTTTGGTTCTCCTGCCCAGGAAGGGCTCTTCTGCCGCTGCCTACTGTCAGGCTTGCGGGGAGAAACAGCGCTGCAGTTGCGGAGGATTCATCTGGGAGCCTGAGGCAGGTAAGTTTCAATGCCGAATCTGCTCAACCCTGCACACGAGCTGTCAAGACTGCAATAGTTCAAACCTGAAACGCGGGAGGACCGGAAGTCTCAGAACGGTCGCTGAGATCGGAAAGGCGTTTCCCAATGCGACGGTTTATGAAGCCACCGCAGAAAAGGTGCCCACTGTCTCAGAGAAACCAAACGTAATCGTCGTAGCAACTCCAGGATCCGCTCCTCGGCTGTTGGGGGGCTACTCAGGGCTGCTTGTACTCGACTGCGACGTCTGGCTCTCAATGCAACACCTGACGGCAGAGCAATTAGCCATGAGGGATTGGACCGAAGCCTTGGAACTACTTGCGCCAGCGGGGAGGGCGGTATTTGAAGGACTGGGCAAGCATCTCGGCCAACCGCTCGCGCTCTGGCAGCACGTGCAGCTTGCCAAAGCCGGTTTAGCCGAGACTACGTCCCTCGGCTTGCCTCCCAGTGTTCGAATTGCATCCCTAGAGGGGACTGCAAAGGTGATCGAAGAGGCCGTCTCGAAAGCAACTGCCGGGGGAGCAGAAGTACTTCGCAACGCCGGGGAAAAGGCGTTGATCAAGTTCAAATACTCCCAAGGAGCTGAGGTGTCGAAAGCCCTGAGGGCCGTCGCGGTCAAAGCCGTGGCAAGACACACCTCTTCAGGAAATCGCAGAGGGTTGAAGGTAGTGATGGACGACATGAGAGCCTTGAACTCATGAAGCTGATCTTTGCGGGAACTCCGGAGGTGGCGGCCGTGGCACTTAGGGAGCTCGCCGCACACCACGAGATAGCCCTGGTTATCACTCGCCCAGATGCTCCAGTTGGGCGAAAAAAGGTTATGACGCCATCACCAGTTGCCGACTTGGCGGCAGAAATGGGCATCGAAACACTCAAAACCAGCCGGATTGGCCAAGTTGAGATCGAAAGAATCCGGTCAAAGGAAGCCGAACTGGGTTTTGTTGTTGCCTACGGTGCGCTGCTTCCTAAGGCCGCTCTGGAGTTGTTCGACTGGTGGAATTTGCACTTCAGCCTGCTGCCAAAATGGCGTGGCGCTACGCCCCTTCAGCATTCGATCATGCACTCCGATGGACAGGGGCTGACGATTTTCAAGCTCGATGAGGGCATGGACACCGGTGACATAGTCGGGACTATTCCCAATACATACGACAGTGAGCAAACTGCCGCAGAGCTACTTCCAATACTTGCTAAGGAGGGTGCTGAGCATGCCCTTGAGCTTTTGCAGGCGCAGCCAGCGGCTCTTCCCCAGCAAGGTGCGCCGAGCTATGCCCCCAAACTGAGCCGGGCCGATGCGCGGCTTGACTTTACTGAGTCCGCTGATGCCGTTGCGCGCAAGGTGATGGCCATGAATCCCGAACCTGTTGCGTGGACAGAGTCAGCGGGTGAACCGATCAGAATCCTACGAGCCAAATCAGTCGGCAGTATCGATTGGTCCTCACTCGAGGAAAAGGAGAGCGTGGTTGGGAGTGTTGAACTCTCTGGCGAGAAAGTTCTAGTGACCTGCGGAAAAGGTACAAGGCTTCAGCTTCATCTTTTGCAGCCGGCGGGAAGGCGGGCAATGAACGCTCTGGATTGGTTCCGTGGGTTGCAAGAAAGAGTAACCTTTGGCTAACTCAAGGTTCATTGCTCATGAGCTACTCATGCGAGTTCACTCGAGTGACTCCTACATCAACCTGCTACTTCCAAAGACGCTGTCGCGACACAGCGTGCCTGATTCTGAGCGTGGTCTGATTCAAGAACTGAGCTATGGATCACTTAGATGGCAGCTTCAGTACGACGCGATCATCGATCATTTCACCAAGGGGAAAACGCTGTCTGACCAGGTTCGGGGCGCTCTACAACTGGGGCTTCATCAACTCTTTCGCATGCGCATACCCGTTCACGCGGCAATCAATGAGACTGTAAACCTTGCAAAGACGTTGGAGCCAAAAACCGCCGGGCTGGTGAACGCTGTCCTGAGAAATTCGGAGCGAGCTGGACTGGAATCGCTCGTAGAGGAGATCTGCAGGGACTCCTTGGAGACTATTCGGCTTGCGATCACCTATTCGCATCCAGCCTGGGTGATCGAAGCACTGCGCGAGTCGATGAGGCTAGACGGTCGCGAGCACGAACTAACTCAGCTGCTGGAGTCGAACAATGAGACTCCAAAGACTTATCTTGCAGCTGCCGATGAGGCTGCCGCCGCTGCACTGAAGTATCAAGGACTCATAGTGAGCGATCAGTCTCCTATTGGCTACGCGGTGGATGGAAACCCTGAGCCTTTCCTTGAGCTTGGAAACATTCGGGTCCAAGACCTTGGCTCGCAATTGGTGGCGTTGGTAGCTGCTGAGCTCGGCGACATGGGTGGGAGCACGCTAGACATGTGCAGTGGGCCTGGCGGGAAATCCGCAATCCTTCAGGGCCGCATCAGGCCACGCCTAGGAAGCTTGGACTGCATGGAACCTCAGGAACACAGGGCGCAGCTCGTGAGAGACGCGCTGGGGGAGAACTCAATTGCAAATGTCATTGTTGCACCGGGCCAAGACGCCAAGGTCGGTCACTACGACACGGTGTTGCTCGATGCACCGTGCTCTGGACTTGGGTCGGTGCGGAGGAAGCCAGAGTCCAGACACCGTAAAAAGCAAGAGCAGCTGGCAAGCCTCACCGCGATTCAACGGGAGCTTTTGGAGGCCGCCTACAAGGCTCTAAAGCCGGGAGGCGTTGTCGTTTATGCAACCTGTTCGCCCTTGGTTGAGGAAACGGTTACGCCAGTTCAAGACGCGCTCGCAAAGCACCGCGATTTCGAGCTGCTTGACGTAAGGCCAGTCCTGACGAAACTCTCGCCGAAATTGCCCCTAAATGAGAAGAGGAAAACTGTTCAGTTGTGGACACACGTCCACGGGACAGACGCTATGTTCATGGCGGCACTGAGAAAGAAATAGGCTTTAGACGTGCACATCCACCCATCACTTCTGTCAGCAGACTTTGGCAACATTGAGACGGAGCTGGCCGCCATTAGTTCAGCAGACGCCGCTCACCTCGATGTCATGGATAACCACTTCGTTCCGAACCTGACCTTTGGGCTGCCCGTAGTTGAGCGCATGATCCAGCTGTCCACAATTCCGACCGACATCCACCTGATGATTGAAAACGTGGATCTAGAGGCGGCAAAGTACGCAGAATTAGGGCCAGAGTCAGTAACCATCCACCTTGAAGCCTCAAAAGATCCGGTTGCCACCTGCAGAAGGCTTCGTGGCATGGGTGTTAGGGCAGCAATAGCCATTAAGCCAAAAACTCCTGTGGAGCGGATTAGCGGCCTACTCGAGGAGATCGACATGCTCCTGGTGATGACAGTCGAGCCGGGTTTTGGCGGGCAGCAGCTAATCGACGAGACCCTTCCAAAAATTGCTGAGGCAAGACGACTTATCTCGGGCTCAAAGTTTGAAATCGCTCTCCAGGTAGATGGCGGGGTTACTAAAGACAACATTGGCGAGTTGGCAAAGCTTGGTGCCGACACATTCGTCGCAGGAAGTGCCGTTTTTGGGTCGGCAGACCGTGCTTCACGTGTTCTCGAACTCAGAAAATCTGCCCTGGCAGGGAGCAGTCAGTAATCTAGAGGGCATGAAATCCTTCAACGAGCTCTATTCGGAGCTGAGTCAGATCGCCATTGACCGCCCTGCTGGCAGCAATTCAGCAGCCCTATTGGATGCTGGCGTTCACGCAATTGGAAAGAAGATCGTTGAGGAGGCTGCAGAGGTTTGGATGGCCGCGGAACATGAGTCGAATGAGAATCTTGCGCTTGAGGCATCACAGCTTATCTATCACCTGCAGTTGCTATTGGTTGCCAAGGGAGTTTCTTTATCAGAAGTGGAAAAGGTGCTCTGATGCTTCGAGTTGCAATCCCCAATAAGGGAATACTGTCTGACAGTGCCATCTCCATGCTCAAGGAGGCGGGCTACGCAACCAGAAGAGATGCCGCAGAGCTGCACCTGGTAGACGAGGCCAATAACGTCGAGTTTTTTTACCTCAGACCTAGGGACATTGCCACTTACGTCGGCAGGGGATCACTGGATGTAGGTATTACCGGGCTAGATCTTCTCCTTGACTCAGGGTCTTCCGCCGAAGAGGTAGCCGATCTTGGATTTGGCGGATCTACCTTTAGATTCGCCGCTGAACCCGGTGCAGGATTTAGTTCCCCAACAGATTTGGCTGGTAAGCGCCTTGCTACCGCCTATCCCACGCTAATTAGTCATTACCTCAAAGCAAACGGCATCGCCTGCGAGGTTGTTGGCCTAGATGGCGCTGTGGAGTCGGCGGTAAGACTGGGTGTCGCGGATGCGGTAGCTGACGTCGTGTCAACTGGCAATACGCTTCGAAAGGCAGGGCTAAGCGTTTTTGGCCCTGAAATTCTTGCCTCGACAGCACGCCTTATTGCTGCGCCAGGTAAGGCTGATTCTGCCGCGAAGTTGCTAAGACGCTTGCAGGGAGTAATCGTTGCGCGCGAGTACGTAATCATTGATTACGACTGCCCGAAAGAACTCGTTGGAAAGGCTTCGAGTATTACTCCTGGATTTGAATCCCCAACCATCTCGCCTCTGGCAGATGAGAATTGGGTCGCTATTCGAGCGCTGGTTAGGGTTTCGGAAACCAACCAGATTATGGACGAGCTTCACGATCTGGGTGCGCGGGCAATTCTCGTTAGTGCAATCCACGCTGCGAGAATCTAGTGCCCTCGATTCGAGTAATACCCTGCTTAGACGTCGCTGATGGAAGGGTAGTCAAGGGGGTAAATTTCGAGGGCCTTAGGGATATTGGCGATCCTGTGGAGCTTGCCTCACGCTACTTTGCGCAGGGGGCAGACGAAGTTACCTTTCTCGACGTACACGCCTCAAGCGAGAACCGAAAAACGATGTTGGATGTTGTCACAAAGTGCGCGGAACAGGTGTTCATCCCACTAACCGTCGGAGGAGGCATCTCATCTCTTGAAGATGTGACGACCCTGCTCGCTGCTGGGGCGGACAAAGTCTCTGTGGGTAGCGCGGGCATTTCAAATCCCGCTCTACTTAGCCAGATTGTCGCAGAGCATGGCTCTCAGGTGCTTGTTATTTCTCTTGATCTAAAGCGAGCTCAGACACCAAGTGGGTTTGGTGTTACGAGCCATGGGGGTAAAAGGCTGACCGAACTTGACGCTATGGAGTGGATCAAAATCGTTGAAGATCTTGGCGCAGGAGAGCTGTTAGTAAATTCGATTGATGCCGACGGCACCAAAACCGGCTTTGACATTGAGCTGCTCAGTCAGATCCGAGCCATCTCAAAACTACCCATCATCGCCTCGGGCGGCGCAGGGGCTGCACTCCACTTCGTTGAAGCGGCGAAGGCTGGGGCCGACGCCGTGCTGGCCGCCAGCGTCTTCCACCAGAGCGAACTTAGTATTGCAGAGGTAAAGACAGCCCTTTCAGATGAGGACGTGGAGGTGAGGTTGTGATAGACCCTGCCTCACTGATCTACGACCCCCAAGGTCTAATCCCGGTAATCATCCAGGATGAGCGCACCAAGGATGTTCTGATGCTTGGTTACGCAAATGAAGAAACTCTGAACGAGACTCTCGCAAACGGCCGGATGGTGTTCTTCTCGAGATCGCGCAATCAACGTTGGCTGAAAGGGGAGACAAGCGGCAATTACTTGCGCATTGTCGACATCAAGGCAGACTGCGACAGCGATGCTCTTCTTGTGTCTGTTCATCCCGAGGGACCTACCTGTCACACGGGCACCCGCTCCTGCTTCGAGGAGGCGAATTGATTCAACTCGCTGAGGTAGAGCAGCTCGCCTCTCAATACAACGTAATACCTGTGGTTAAGAGGCTCTTCAACGGCATCGAGACCCCCATCGGCTTGTACCAAAAGCTATGCAGGGAGCGGAAGGACACTTTTCTTCTAGAGTCCGCGGAGCAGGGAGTGTGGGGCCGCTACTCCTTTATCGGAGTAAAAAGCCGAGGCACCCTCACAGCTCAGCTGGACAGCGCCAACTGGAATTCCGATGCACCTGCTACGCCAGAGGCAGAGCTCTCGGAGAATCCAATTGAGGCGCTGAAGCAGCTACAAAGCAGTTGGCACTCAGCTCCGGTTGATTTTCCACTCAGCTCTGGACTGGTGGGCTTTGCAAGCTGGGGACTTGTGAATCTAATAGAAGAGCTACCGGCAGCGAAGCCGGCGGCTTATGAACTTCCACTATTTGGTTTCAATCAGTTTTCTGACCTAGTGGTGCTGGATCATTCCAGGGCCGAGATCTTGCTCGTAAGCGTTATTTTCGTCGATGGGCAATCGACACTAGAGGAGCAGTACCGGTCTTCTCTTGAGTCGATTGACCACATGCAAGAGACCATCGAAGAACCATTGGCGCCAAGGCTAGTGAGTCCAAGATGGCCAGATCCGGAGTACTCATCCAACACAGAGCAGAGTGACTTCCTGGCGAAGGTCGAGAGGGCTAAAGAACATGTTCGACTGGGGGATGTCTTCCAGGTCGTGATCTCACAGCGGTTTGACGCAGAGTTGCAGGCCGATGCGCTGGACGTGTATCGAGCGCTTCGCGCTACAAACCCCTCGCCCTACATGTACCTAACTCGTTGGAGTGACGACCACGGGGATTTCGCCATCGTTGGCTCATCGCCCGAGGCGCTAGTGAAAGTGAGCGGCGGAAGGGCAATTACACATCCAATAGCCGGATCAAGGCCGCGTGGGGCATCCTCGGCTAAGGATCTTTCGCTCGCGAAGGAACTCAGTGAGGACGCCAAGGAAAAGAGTGAGCACCTAATGCTCGTTGACCTGGCCAGAAATGACCTACTTAAGGTGTGCGAACCCGCGAGCCTCGAAGTCACGGAGTTTATGGAGATTCACCGCTTCAGCCACATCATGCACCTGGTCTCAACAGTTGAGGGAACACTGCGGGAGGGGGTTACAGCTGTTGACGCAATGCTCGCTGCTTTCCCAGCCGGAACCCTGTCCGGAGCCCCAAAGCCTAGAGCCCTAGAGATCATTCACGACCTAGAGCCCGACTACCGAGGATTATTTGGTGGAGTGGTGGGCTATTTCGATTTCGAGGGCAATTCTGATCTTGCAATCGCAATTCGCACGGCGTTGATCCGCGATGGAGTTGCCCACATCCAGGCAGGAGCTGGAATCGTACTCGACTCTGTTCCAACAAGTGAACATGCCGAGACTGAGGCAAAGGCCGCAGTTGTGCTCAGGTCCGTGGCTGCCGCTAACGCGATGCAAAATGACTAGAGCCGTAATAACGCTCATTCTGCTCATCGGCGGATGGTGGTCGCTGTTGCTATTGCCATGGGTGAGTGTTGCGGGCGAGTCTCTTATTGGC
>JAYORB010000035.1:0-9286 GCA_038123155.1 Aquiluna sp.
CAGAGCATTCGGCTGTTAACCGAAGGGTTCCTGGTTCGAGTCCAGGCCGGGGAGCGAAATCTCAGAGGTGTTCATGAATCGAGCGGTTCTCTCTACCTCAATCTCAGTTGGACTCGCAACCGGTCTCTACGGAATCTCTTTTGGCGCTATTGGCGTCGCGGCAGGTCTTGATGTGCTGTCCGTGATGCTCTTGAGCCTGCTCATGTTTTCGGGTGCTTCACAGTTCGCCTTTGTGGGGGTGGTAGCCGCTGGGGGAGCTCCAATCACGGCAATTACAAG
This sequence comes from Aquiluna sp., assembly GCA_038123155.1. GTDB lineage: Bacteria > Actinomycetota > Actinomycetes > Actinomycetales > Microbacteriaceae > Aquiluna. The sequence goes on from JAYORB010000035.1 coordinate 280, forward strand.
TGCCTGGCTAATGGGCATTAGGAATTCCTTCTATGCGCTTCGGCTCACTAGCGTTTTGGGCCCAAGAGGGCTGTTCAAGGTTCTCACCGCCCAACTGACCATCGACGAGTCGAATGCTGTGTCAGCAGCTCAGTCCAAGCCTGAGGATCAGAGGCTCGGCTACTGGGCCACCGGTATTGCAGTTTTTGTCTTTTGGAACACGGCTACCTTGATTGGTGCTCTGGCTGGAAACCTCATTGGGTCAGTAGAGGAATTTGGACTGGATGCAGCTGCAGCTGCAGCTTTTCTTGGACTGCTGTGGCCAAGACTAAGAAACCAGTGGCAGCTCGCTTTGCTCGGCGCAGCCGTGGCACTCGTGACTACCCCTCTCCTTCCTTCTGGCGTCCCGATTTTGCTCGCGGCCGCGGTTGCGCTTCTACCGCTTGGGGGTAAGAAATGATCCTCACTGTTGCCTTAGCCTCAATTGCCGTCTACAGCTGGAAACTGCTTGGTTATCTGGTTCCCGAACGCTTTATCACTGAGAATTTCAAGCGTTTTGCCGACAGGGTTACGGTCTCTCTGCTTGCCGCACTGGTGGCAATACAAGGCTTCAGCTCAGATGGTGATCTTGTACTCGATGCGAGAGTCGGTGGACTTGCAGTCGCTGCGGTTCTCTTGGCCTTCAGGGCGCCTTATATTCTGGTTGTCCTTGCAGGTGCGCTGGCAGCCGCAGGGCTTCGAGCGCTAGGGCTCTAGATAGTCGACTCCAGGAATCCAGCTGTGACCTTCGACGCCCCAGCCGAGATCTCTAATAACCTCTTCCAGCTCTGATTTGTAAGGGGTAATGAGTCTGTCTGCGTAGAGAGTGCCATTGAGATGGTCAAATTCATGTTGAAAGATTCGTGCGAGCCATCCCTCGGCTCTGATCTCATAATGTTCACCATTGATGTCAGTCGCCTTGAGAACTGCGCTGGGGGAGCGCTTGATAGGGAACCTCTCACCTGGAATTGAAAGGCAACCCTCTACCTCAAGTTCTTCATCTGGTTCGGACTCGTCATAGGGCTCAATCTCAAGGGTGGGATTTATGGCGACATCTCGAAATCTCACATCCTCGACCTCGTAATCAAAGACAAAAATACGCAGTCCAACACCAACCTGTGGCGCCGCGAGTCCAACCCCTGGAGCCTTATCCATGGTTTCAAACATGTCCTGCACCAGTGTCCGAATCTCAGCTGTAATTTCTTGAACCGGCTTAGCAGCATGGTGAAGCACCGGGTCCCCAGTGATTCGGATTGGCAAGATGCTCATGACCCAAATCTACATTCAAAATCAGGGGTGGTTTAGGCTGGTATGGCTGCTCTGCAGACGGGAGTTCCAGTTTGTCTTCACCTGAGTTGCTAAGAGCACTCGCAATTCTCCTCGCTATTTGTGGAGCTGCTTTTCTGTCGCTAGGTGCTCAGTTTCAAAACGACGCTGTGACAAAACATCACGCCCCCGATCAGCCAAAAATCGGATCGCTCCACATACGTCAAATTGTCGATCTGCTAAAGCGGCCCAGGTGGCTTACGGGGACAACGTTTCTGGTTCTAGCTGTCTTGTTTCAGCTCGGAGCTCTAGCCCTAGCTCCGCTAATTGTCGTTCAACCTATTGGCGCCATTGCTCTAATCGCCACCTCAGTGCTCAACGCCAGGATCTATGGGATAAAGCTAGATCTGAAGACAATTACGGCCATAGCGTTGACAATGCTGGGGGTTGGGGCGTTCGTCACCTTTGCGGCATCCTCCGCCGTGAATGCCGAAATGAGTGACGAGAAGCTACTCCAGGTCGTGGGCATTTTGTTTTTGCTTTTAGCCCTGTTCGCCTTTGGCTTCGCATTCACTCGGGGCCAAGTAGGGCCTCTCACCTACATCTCGGGGGCGGGTGTTCTCTACGGGTTTGTGGCATCTTTGGCCAAAGTTGTCATCCAGAGGCTTTACCAGGGCGATTTTGATCTCCTAACCCTGCTTGCAGCAGCCTCGCTAGTTGGAGCAACGTTTCTAGGAGGTTGGTTTGTGCAGAACGCCTATGCCTCTGGACCTCCGGACCTTGTCATTGCGGGCCTAACGGTCATTGACCCGGCCATTGCTGTTGGGATCGCAATCGTCATTCTTGGAGAAGCGTCGCAAGCGCAATTTGCAGACGTCATTGGGTTTATCATTGCGGGGTTTGTTGCAATGGCAGGAGTCCTAATGCTTTCGAAGGTTCATCCGCAGCTGGCAGGAGACAGCTAGTTATGGCAGGTTCACTTCGTATTGTCATCCCATGTGACACGTTTGCCCCAGACATCAACGGAGCTGCTCGGTTCGCGGAGCGGTTAGCGGGAGGGCTCGTTCGAAAGGGCCACGAGGTCCACATCATCGCCCCTGCGTTTGATACCTCGGAGGGACCAAGGATCGAAAACCACGACGGCGTGGACATGATTGTTCACCGCCTTCGCTCTCACAAGGTTCCGCAGCACAAGACTCTTCGTTGGCCTGAGCCCTGGGGTATGACGAAAAAGATTGCAGGTGTGCTCGCAGAGGTCAGACCGCACGCGGTCCACATCCAGTCCCACCTCATGGTCGGGCGCTTCGCCCTGCGCGCAGCCCGTAGGCAAAAACTAAGGGTGATAGCAACCAACCACGTAATGCCAGAGAATTTGATGCGCTATTCGCTCCTACCAAAGTTCTTGCATCCTCTTGCGATGAAGATCATCTGGGCTGACGCAGGTCGCATCCTAAGGAAAATGGACGCCCTCACAACACCTACGAAGCGTGCAGCAGAACTTCTTGAAAATGCTGCTGGGGTTAGGGGAGTGCTCGCGATCAGCTGTGGCATTGATGCCTCGAGGTTCGCAAACAACACCCCCACCAGCAATTCAAATCCAGTCGCTTTGTTCCTCGGCCGCCTAGACGATGAAAAGAAGATTGACGAACTCCTCAGAGCTGCGGCAAAGCTTACGGAGTATCCAAACCTTCGGGTAGAGCTTGTCGGCGACGGGGGAGAGCGCGAGAGGCTCAAAGCGCTTGCCGAACACCTTGGAATCTCAGACCGGGTCAGCTTTCTAGGACATGTCAGCGATCAAGAGCTTCCTGGTATCTACGAGCGCTGCACGGTATTCGTGATGCCCTCAATCGCTGAGCTTCAGTCGATAGCAACCATGGAGGCGATGGCAAGCGGTAGGCCTGTAATCGGTGCTGACGCGATGGCTCTGCCGCATCTGGTTCACGACGGGGACAACGGCTACCTCTTCCCTCCAGGAGATGTCGACCGTCTAGCAGATAGGCTCCGAAGAGTCCTAGGAGCCGACAAGGCCGAACTAGCCAGACTTAGTGAGAACTCACTCCACTTGATTCGCTCGCATGACATAGAGCGGACATTGAAAATCTTCGAAGACCTCTACCAGGGCATTGGTGAGGCGGTGCCAACGACGGACGACAACAGACCCGCCTACATGCTGCCTATCGGAAGACTCAATGAGTCCGTGCGTGCCCGTCTAAATGAGTGGCGCGAGGACGCGGTGGCCCTGCGTAGGCGAGCAGAGGACATAGGCCAAGAGGCGAGAGAGCGTTTATCGGGTGTCCGAGAGGGTGTTCTTGGGCAAATTGGTGAGCTACGCGCTGAGGTCAAGCGACAGGCCAAGAAGATTCGTAAGCGTCGCGGGCAGTAGTCACTACAGTTCTGCCAATGCAAATGGCAAGTTTCTCTACGAGGCAGCAGGTTTCTGCCTACAATCTTTGTTAGAAGACTCCAGTGCCGGCGCTTCGTCGGACTGAGTATTCGACGAAGGAGAGTCCATGACCGACGCAATTTGGCTTGACAACTACCCGCCAGAGGTAGCAAAAGAACTTCCCGAGATTCCCCATCAGCACCTACCTTCAATGCTTTCCGAGGCCTCCAAGAAGTACTCCGGGCAGAAGGCTTTCACGCAGGTAATGCCGAATGGAATGAACGGCACCCTCACATACGAGAAGGTCGACGAGCTTTCAGACTATTTTGCGGCCTATTTGCGCGAGGAACTGGGTCTCTCCCAAGGGGACAGGGTTGCCGTTCAAATGCCAAATTGTTTGAGCTATCCAGTCGTAGCTTTTGGCATCCTCAAGGCCGGTTGCGTCATTGTCAACACCAACCCTCTGTACACCGCCCCCGAAATGGTCCACCAGTTCCGGGATTCGGGTGCAAAGGCGCTTGTAGTAATCGACATGTTTGCGGATCGATTGCCAGAGGTAATCGGTAAGACCAACATCGAGACTGTCGTTACCGTGAAAATTTCTGAGTACTTCCCGAAGGTCGTCGACAAAGTTATCCGTGGCGTCCAGCGCTTCTGGAGCAGAACATTGCCGCCTGTCGAGGTATCACACACACTTTTTAGGGATGCAATAGCAAAGGGCAAAGCAAAGGCATCTGGCAAGGATTACTTGGCTGGCATGGACAGTGAGTCCCTCGCGGCACTCCAGTACACGGGAGGCACCACGGGAGTCTCGAAGGGGGCAATGCTTTCCCACGGAAACCTGGTGGCAAACACAATTCAGATGCTTCAGATGAACGGCAAGTACATCCGCGATGGCAAAGAGATTGTTCTGACTGCTTTGCCGCTGTATCACATTTTCGCCTTCACGGTTAACCTGCTGGGCTTCTACTACGTGGGCGCCAGGAACATACTTATTCCAACCCCGAGGCCACCTTCTAACCTCCGACGAGCATTCGAGAACTACAAGGTCACATGGCTCAGCGGCGTGAATACCCTTTTCAATGCTCTGCTCAATGAGCGATGGTTCACAGATAGCCCTCCAAAGCACCTTGTGGCCTCTGCCGCCGGTGGAATGGCGCTGCACGAGTCGGTTGCAGAGAAATGGCAGAGCGTTACGGGGACACCAATTGTCGAGGGTTACGGCCTCACTGAGTCTTCGCCTGTACTCTCGTTCAACCCCCTGGGTGGCAAGGTAAAGGTCGGGTCCATTGGGATCCCAGTTCCGTCGACCCTCATGCGATGCGTTGATGAAAACGGTAAGCCTGTCAAGCAGGGCGAGGCGGGAGAGTTGGTCGCCAAGGGTCCGCAGATTATGAAGGGCTACTGGCAACGTGAGGATGAGACGAAGTCAACCCTCGTTGATGGTTGGCTTCACACCGGTGACATCGGAGAAATGGACGAGGACGGTTACTTCAAAATCGTCGACCGCAAGAAGGACATGATTCTTGTCAGCGGTTTCAACGTCTATCCAAACCAGATTGAGGAGACCATCGCAGCGATGGATGGCGTTACCGAGGTAGGAGTCATCGGGATTCCTGATGAAAAGAGTGGCGAGAAGGTGGCTGCGTTTGTGGTCTCCTCTCTCCAGGAGCCGTCTCGGGACGAGATCATCGCCTACTGCAGGGAACACATGGCCGCCTATAAGGTCCCAGCTATGGTGACATTCGTAGATGAACTGCCAAAGAGCCCAATCGGAAAGATTCTTCGCAGAGAACTCAGGGACTCGGCACTTGCCGGATCCAAGGCCGGCGAAGCAAGCAAGGGAGCATAGCCATGATGGAACTAATGATCCTGGCAGACGAGACTGCCAACGCAGCAACTGTTGTCAACGAGTTTGAGGAGCTGCTGCTTCGCATCTTCGTGGTGACAATTATGTTCGGTCTAGGTGCCGGACTTACTCCCAAGGACTTTGGGCTTGCCCTAAGGCGACCATGGGGACTTGTCATCGGTTGGCTGACTCAGTTTGGCATCATGCCGCTAGTGACTTACCTGCTAATCATCTCGGTGCTACTTCCTTTCTCTTCGACCGAGGGAATGATTCTTGTGGCCCTGGGAGCACTGATTATGGGAAGCGTCCCGGCCGGAACAACATCAAACCTTTTCACCTACTTCTCAAAGGGAAACTTGGCTTTGAGCGTGACGATGACGGTGAATTCAACGCTCTGGGCCTTCATAATGACCCCGGCAGCGCTGTTCCTCTACTCCAACTTCCTCGGGCTGGACGAATCGCTCAGCATTGAATTCAGTGAGCTTGCTCTGGTGATATTTGGACTCATCGTGCCAGTCGGTCTGGGAATGCTAATCAGGCGCCTCAGCGCAAACATCGGCGCTGTCTTGGAGCTCATTGGTGGGGCTTTGGGTCTGTTGTTTATTCCATTCCTCATCATCATCTGGGTGCCAAGGAACTGGCAGCTTCTGATGACCACAGAGTGGCCAACCTACGCTGTTGCGATAGGCATGGGGCTTGTCGGTATCACGGTTGCCTACTACCTAACGAAGCTGTTCCGTATGCACCCAATGAACGCTCGCACAGTAGCGCTCGAGACGGGTATTAACAACGGTCCGCTGGCTATTGCCGTGATTATCGCCGTTTACATCGATAACCCTGGCATCGACCAGATCCTCTTGGTCCCAGCCCTCTATTCGCTGTTTATCGTGCTGATTTCTACAGCCGTGACACTGGTGTTCAGAAGGGCAAACCTCGCAGCTGAGCAGAAGATACCAAACCTCCTCTAGTGCGAGGAGCTGGTTGGCCTAGTGGCGGGTAAACTCTTCACTGGCTGGGGGCGTTAGCTCAGCCGGTTAGAGCAGCGGACTCATAATCCGTCGGTCGCGGGTTCAAGTCCCGCACGCCCCACGATCCAGATTGTTCTCGAAGGGGAGAGGCATGACGAAGACGGTCAAACATCTTGGGCTATTTGGTTTGGTTCTAGCTCTGCTTGCAGGCTGTGTCGCTCCTGCACCTGCTCCGTCCACTCCGCAACCCACGCCCTCGGCATCCGAGGAAGCGGTTCTTGAAACCCAGGACAAGACCCTTATCGTTCACTACCTCCGTTATGACGGAGAGTACGACCCATGGAACCTGTGGCTTTGGCCGGAGGGCGCTGAGGGTGCTGTCTATAAGTTCACCGATGAAGACGAGTTCGGTGTTGTTGCTAGGGCCACAGTTCCAGCCACCGCAGATGTCGCGAGCGTAGGCATCATCGTGCGAACAAATGATTGGGCAAAAGATGTGGCCGAAGATCGGTTTGTGAGTCAATTTGACGAATCTGGTGTCGCCGAGATTTGGTTGATCCAAGGAGAGTCGGAAATCTACTACGAAGAACCTGAGACCGGGCCCAAGTTCCTAGGTGCCAGCATTGATTCCCTGCGGGAGATAAGCATCACCACAAATGAGAAGGTCGACATTGCAGCGGTCTCAGAGGACTTTATCTACGTGGTTTCACAAGATGGAGCCCAGATCCCAGGAGAGCTCAAATCGAAGTTTGTAAACCCAGGTTCGTCTGAGCTCGTGATTGAGCTTGCGCAAGACATAGATCTAGGCCAGAGCTACCAGGTAGTAAGTGAGTATTTTGGTGCGAGGTCTTTGGTGCCAGGTCGGGTGTTTGGTTCAGAGGCATTTGCGGAGCTCTACCACTTTGATGGCGAGCTAGGGCCAATCTACTCGCGAACCGCAACCACACTTAGAGTTTGGGCGCCAACGGCCTCAGATGTGAACCTATTGATTTATAAGTCAACTGAGGGCGGCTTGGACATGAGGATACCTATGTCCAAGGGGCCAAATGGAACTTGGGAGCATCGACTAACCGGTGACCAGCACCTAACGGTATACAACTATGAGGTCTTATTCGGGACAAAGAAGACTGTGGCAGTTGATCCTTACGTCTATGCCGCTGCAGTTAACGGGCAGCGGGGCGTCATCGTTGACCTAACAAGAACCAATCCAACCGGCTGGAGGGCGCAGAGAGCTCCATTTAGCGGCAATCCAACCGATGCTGTGATTTACGAGCTACACGTTAGAGATCTGGGCATGAATGAAGCCAGTGGAATTACCAACCCTGGGAAGTTCATCTCGCTAACTGAGGAGGGGACGGGTTCAGCTGCAAATCCAACCGGTGTTGACGCAATAGCTGAGCTAGGCATCACACACCTTCAGCTAATCCCAATCTACGACTACGCATCGATCGACGAGACGCGAAACGATCAGTTCAATTGGGGTTACGACCCGCTGAACTACAACGTGCCGGAGGGAAGTTACGCGACAGACCCCTACGATCCGGTCAACCGGATACTTGAGCTAAAAACGGCAATCAAGTACCTGAACGAACGTGGCATAAGGGTCATCATGGATATGGTCTACAACCACGTCTATGACGTCACCACACATAGTTTCCAGAAAATTGTTCCCGGTTATTACTTCCGAACGAACTCTGACGGCAGCTGGGCAAACGGAACCGGAGTCGGCAACGAGGTCGCATCAGAGCGTTCGATGGTGCGCAAGTTCATTGTTGAAAGTGCAACCTTCTGGGCCAAGGAGTATGGCCTAGGCGGGTTCCGCTTTGACCTTATGGGTATTCACGATGTGGAGACCATGAACCAGATTCGTGCAGAGGTCAGCAAGATTGATCCGACCTTCATCATCATTGGCGAGGGTTGGAACATGGGTAACATTCTTGATTCCGAGCTCAAGGCAAACCAACTCAATGCTTATCAGATGCCTGGCATTGCGCATTTCAATGACGGCATTAGAGACGGCATCAAGGGATCTGTCTTCAACTCCAGCGACAATGGCTGGGCCACGGGCAAGACCTCCGCTCGCAACCAGGTCATGGAGGGCATTGTGGGACAGATCGACTTCGGTGGTGGCATTGGCGGCCAGTGGGGTGAAATAGCTCCCTCGCAGTCCGTTAGCTACGTGGAGGCTCATGACAACCTCACACTCCACGACAAACTCGTTGCAAGCGTCCCAGGTGCTTCCAAAGAAGACCTGAGCAGAATTCATAGGTTCGCGAGCTCAATAGCGCTCTTGGCGCAGGGTGTCGCATTTATACATGCTGGTCAGGAGTTTGAGCGAAGCAAGGACGGAGACGAAAACAGCTACAAGTCGCCAGATTCTGTCAATGCCCTACGTTGGGCTGAGCGTCCCAAAAATATCACCACGGTCGAATACTTCAAGGGGTTGATAGAGCTGCGTAAGGAACACCCGGCATTCCGGATGAGGACCGCGAGTGCTGTGAAGCGAAACCTTGAATTCTTTGG
>JAYORB010000036.1:0-9135 GCA_038123155.1 Aquiluna sp.
CGAGGTAACCCTCGAGAGCAAGTCTGCCAGAGAATTGCTACTGCTGTAGTTTCTGAGCAACCTCAAGCCACGTTTGCTCGGCCTTTTCGATTTCAGACCTGAGATCCCGCTCCTTGACAGAGAGCTCACTCAGTACCTCATAGTCGCTCTGGTCGGCCTCCGCCATCTCAAGTTGAAGCTGCGTCAATTCGGTTTCCGTCTTCGCAATCAGCCTCTCTAGCCGCGCTGATTCCTTCTCGAGGTTGCGCCTCTCGGCTCCGGTTAGTTCCTCGCTTCGAACTTGCTTTGATTGAGCCTGCTTTTTAGGCACTTTGAGCTGAAGGTACTGATCTACTCCTCCCGGAAGATGCCTGAGATTGGTATCTCCCAGCAAGCCGTACTGATTGTCAGTTACTCGCTCGAGAAGGTAGCGGTCGTGGGAAACAACGATCAGCGTTCCAGGCCAAATATCTAAAAGATCCTCGATGGCAGCCAGCATGTCAGTGTCAAGATCGTTTGTTGGCTCGTCAAGAATTAGGACATTCGGCTCGGTAAACATAAGCCGCAAGAGTTGAAAACGCCTGCGCTGACCGCCTGAGAGGTCCTTGATTGGTGTTTGGAGCTCTTCGGATCTGAAGCCAAGTTGCTCCACAAGTTGGCCCGTGGGAATCTCTTTCTTTCCAACCACAAACGTTGTCTTCTCACGCTTGATCATGTTGAAAATGCGGTCATCCGCATGCTTATTTAGCTCGGCAACATCCTGAGACAGCTGCGCAAACCTAACTGTCTTCCCAATCTTTACCTTGCCGGTCGTTGGAGAGAGCGCCCCAGTTAAGAGCCCTATCAGTGTCGTCTTACCGGCACCGTTTGCACCAACCAGTCCGATCCTGTCAGCGGGACCCAGTCGAAAAGTTAGGTTTTCAAAGATTCTCTTGCCGTCAGGGGTTTGGTAGCTCACATTTTCGAGATCGACCACGTCCTTACCGAGCCTTGCCGTGGAGAGCTTCGCCAGCTCAATCGAGTCTCTCGGCGGGGGCTCATTGCCAATCATTTCAAGCGCAGCATCGATTCGAAACTTTGGTTTCGATGTTCGGGCCGGAGCTCCGCGGCCGAGCCAGGCGAGCTCCTTGCGGAGAATGTTTTGGCGTCGCGCCTCGATTGCCGCCTGCTGGCGGGCTCTCTCAGCACGCTGCTGCACATAGGCCGCATAACCACCGGAGAAAGGCTCTATGCGTCCACCGACGACCTCCCAGGTCGTATTGCAGACAGCATCTAGGAACCAGCGGTCGTGGGTGATAACCAGTAGTCCTCCAGATGATTGGCTCCAGCGAGTTTTGAGGTGGTTGGCAAGCCAATTCACACCATCCACATCGAGGTGATTGGTCGGCTCGTCAAGCATGATGACCTCGTGGTCGCCAGCGAGCAGCCGAGCTAGGGCGACCCTCCTTAGCTGCCCACCAGAAAGGGTTCCGACACTCTGGTTCCAATCAAGATCGGCAACCAAACCACCTAGGACATCTCGAATCTTCGGGTCCGCCGCCCACTCATACTCAGGACCGTCACCGACGACTACATTCGCAACCGAGAGCTCTGGATCGAAGGTGTCGGTCTGGGTAAGGAATCCAACTCGAAGGCCTCCACGATAGGTAACGTTTCCCGAGTCCGGAACCAGTTGGCGAGAAAGAATCTTGATAAGGGTTGATTTGCCATCGCCATTTCGACCGACAACACCGATGCGATCACCCTCGGCGATTCCAACGGTTATCGAGTTGAAGACCTCGCGATTGGGAAAGCTGTGGGAGATGCTCTGAGCACCCAGTAGGTGTGCCACTAGTCCAGCCTCGCCCCGACCTGATCAGTCTGGGTCACAATCGTAAAGTGGCCACTTGCCCCAAGCTCCTCCGAAATAGCAATTGCATGGTCTTTCGAGTCAGCCAAAAAGTAAAGCGTTGGGCCAGATCCGGTGAGGAAACCCCGCTGACCAGAAATTGGGTTGGCAAAGTCTTCAAGCTCGGGCCTTAGCTTGACTGCAGACCTCCAAAGAGCGTTCTTACCAATCTCGAGCTCCGATGCAGCGAGCGCAGCGGCCGCTGCATCCGGTTCCATTGACATGTCGCCCTCAGGAAAGAGCTTGTCGAAAACGCCAAACACTTCCTTAGTCCCAAGTCCGTGAGGACTAACCAAAAGGACCAAGTACTTGGTATCGAGCGGAGCCAGAGGTTCAAGTTCAATCCCGGTGTCAACGCCGAGAGCTGTGCCACCTAGAAGAGAGAACGGCACGTCAGAGCCAACTTTGGCTGCAACATCTGTCAGTTCCGACAGGCCCAGCCCCAGACCCCAAAACTCATTCAGCGCCAAGAGTGCAGCTGCGGCATCAGCGCTTCCCCCTGCGAGCCCGGCAGCAACGGGGACCTGCTTGAAAGTTTCAAATCGCATTGGCACAGCTGGAATACCGGCATACTCTGCGAGTTTCTTCGCAGCTATTACCACCAGGTTGTCTTCTCCCGTTGGCACTAAATCAAGCTGCTCGGCGGGAAGGTCTCCCGTGGTGGTGACCAACCAGCTGTCATTCTCCGCGACGCCAACCCGCTGCCTGATTGCTAGTGACTGGTAGATACTCGTCACACTGTGGTAGCCGTCTGAGCGCAGCGGACCCACCTCAAAGAAGAGGTTTATCTTTCCAGGGGCCGAGGCGTAGATCACTTGCTAGAGGCTACCCTGATGAATTCATCGATGCCCAGCTCCTCGCCACGAGCACTTGGTGAGATGCCTGCAGCCAGGAGTAACTCTTCGGCTCGCTGCGCACTCCCCGCCCAGCCGGCAAGCGCCTGCCGCAAAGTCTTTCGGCGCTGAGCAAAAGCTGCATCAATAACCTCAAAGACCTCTGACTGCCCATCTCGCGCCTCACCGCGCTCAAAAAAGACAAGTGCGGAATCAACTCCTGGCACTGGCCAAAATATGCTGCGCCCAACATTTCCTGCAAGGCGAGCATTGCCAAACCATTCCAGCTTCACACTCGGCGCCCCATATTCCTTGCCTCCGGGCTTTGCTGCAAGCCGATGAGCTACCTCTGCCTGGACCATGACGAGAGCCTTTTGGATACTTGGAAAGGTCTCCAAGAAGTGGAGCAAGACTGGAACGGAGATGTTGTAGGGAAGGTTGGCGACGAGCGCCGTTGGTTCTTCGGGGAGCTCAGTTACCCTCAGGGCATCAGCCTCAACAAGCTCAAAACTCTTGGAACCCAAGTGGGGCTCAACCGTCCTCGGAAGAATCGACGCAAGTTTTGGATCCACTTCAACCGCAATCACCGAGTCTGCGACCTCGAGGATTCCGAGTGTCAGCGATCCGAGTCCCGGCCCAATCTCAACCACAACGTCCTCGTCTTTCAGGTGCGCCTGAGAGACGATTTTGCGAATGGTGTTTGGGTCAATCACGAAGTTCTGGCCAAGCTTCTTGGTTGGCCGAAGGTCCAACTCTGCAGCCAGCCTCCTAATGTCGGCAGCGCCGAGCACTAGAGGTCCTCTGACCAAGAACCGTAGACCGCCTCGGTATTTTTGTTGATCTGCTCTGCGAGCTTCTCAGGATTTTGACCAAGCACCTCCGCCATGAACCGGAGGGTGTGAGGCACAAGATATGGAGCATTTGGCCGACCTCGCATCGGCTCTGGAGTTAGGAATGGAGCGTCGGTCTCGATAAGGACCTGCCAGGGTTCGCAAGAGAGCAGGGCATCTCGAAGGTATTGATTTTTCTTGAAGGAAATATTCCCTGCAAACGAGATGTACCAGCCATTAGTCTTTGCAATCTCGACTAGCTCGGTATCGCCCGAGAAACAGTGGAACACCGTGCGTTCTGGAGCGCCCACTCTTGCCAGAGTGCTGACGACTTCCGCGTGAGCCTCACGATCATGAATCTGCATCGCAATCGAATTCTCTTTGGCAATCTCAATGTGCTTCTCGAAGGAGTAGAGCTGCAGTTCCAAGGCTTCTTCGCCCTCGGTTCTGAAGAAATCCAGTCCGGTCTCCCCGATGGCCCGAACCCTTGGCCTAGTCGCCAACTCTGCGATCTCAGCAATCGCCTCATCGAGCTTTTCCTTCGTTTCATAGAGCGGTGCCTCATTTGGATGAAGTGCGACCGCCGCCAGGAGCATTGGCTCATTGGAGGCCTGCTCTGCCGACCACTTTGAACTCTCGAGCGTCACACCAACCTGGACTGCTCCCAACATGCCCACCTGCCGCATGCGCTCAAGCTGCTCACTCACGCTCAGCGGTGAATCGCTGTCCGCAATCTCGAGGTGGGTGTGATTGTCATAGGTGCCTACCTTGAGAGGTTCTGGCAAATCCGGATAGCGCTGCGGCCTGTTCTCGTTGCCGTCATAGCTGACGCGAGTTCTTATTGGCTCGGTCATTTCTCTTCTACGCGAGGGAAGAGTGCCTCAAGCTCAGATATTTTGGTTCCCGCTGCAAGCTGACCCCAATTGCCCGCAGAGCTAACTGACTGACTTGAGAGGTCCCCGAGAGATGCACCAATTGCATCCCAGAGCTTTTCGCAGGCCTTGGGCATAACCGGGGCTAGCAGAACCGCCAGCACCCTCAAGCCCTCGATAGCGGTGTAGAGGACAGTTCCTAGCCGCTCCCTGGTGGATTCGTCCTTGGCCAAAACCCAAGGTTCTTGGGTGGTGATGTAGTTATTTAGCTCGTCCACCAGCTTCCAGGTGCTGGCAATTGCCTCATGAATAGCCACACGGTCCATCGCAGACTCGGCACCCGACACTGCCTCTGATGCCACCCTCTGCACCTGCTTGTCTGCGGTTTCCTCGCCTGAGGCAGCTGGAATCTCACCGTCAAAATACCTAGAGATCATGGCCACTGTTCTCGAGGCTAGGTTTCCGAACCCGTTCGCGAGTTCGGCGGTATAGCGGGCCGAGAGATCCTCCCAGCTGAATGAACCATCAGAGCCAAAACCGATTGCCTTCATGAAGTAATACCTGAATGCATCAGATCCGAAGACATCCGTGATTTCATTTGGGGCAATACCGGTGAGCTTTGACTTCGACATCTTTTCGCCACCAACCAACAGCCAGCCGTGGCCAAACACCTGCTTTGGCGGCTCCATGCCAGCGGCCATGAGCATCGCTGGCCAAATCACTGCGTGGAAGCGGAGAATGTCCTTACCCACCACCTGGACATCCGCGGGCCATAGCGATCTAAGTTTCTCCTCGTCAGATCCATAACCGATCGCGGTTATGTAGTTGAGGAGGGCATCAAACCAGACGTAGGTGATGTGTGAGGTGTCCCAGGGAATATCAATCCCCCAGTCGAACCTTTCCTTGGACCTGGAAATCGAAAGGTCGCTCAGGCCCGAACGGACAAACGAGACAACTTCGTTTCTTGCAGACTCAGGCTGCACAAACTTTGGGTTCGCCTCGTAGTGATCCAGCAGTCGCTGTTGGAAATCAGAGAGCTTGAAGAAGTAGTTGTTCTCGTTCAGCTGCTCAACAGGCTTTGAATGAATCGCACAGACTTTTTGACCCTCGAACTCCCCGTCTCCAGGAATCAGGTCTGACTCGTTCTTGTATTCCTCGCAGCCCACGCAGTAGTTGCCCTCAAAAGAGCCTTGGTAGATGTGACCGGCGTCAAATAGCTGCTGCAAAAACTTTTGAACGGCAACCTTGTGGCGGTCCTCGGTGGTGCGGATGAAGTCCTGATTTGAAACATCGATTGTCTCAAGCAGCGGAAGCCAGGAGTCTTTGACCAAGCGATCGGTCCAGGACTTGGGGTCGGTGTTGTTTCCCAGGGCTGTCCTCAGGACCTTCTCGCCGTGCTCATCAGTTCCAGTGAGCAAAAAGGATGACTCCCCGCGCTGCCGGTGCCAGCGAGTGATGACATCCGCTGCAACCTCTGTGTAGGCGTGGCCAATGTGAGGCGCATCATTCACATAGAAGATGGGGGTTGTCACATAAAACGACTTGGGCACCGTGATATCTTAGGCTTTCAGCCGCAGGGCATGCTCGTAGATTACGCTCTTTGACGCCCCCGTTGCCCCCGCCACCTCTGCAGCGGCAGCCTTCATCCCAAGGCCATCACCTGCTAACTCAAGCGCTTTCCTTGCAAGATCGTCGTAGTCAAACTGGTTAGGTTCGGCTCCCGCAATAACCAAGACCATTTCTCCCTTAGGTTCACTCTTTGCCCACTCGATCAGCTCTGCGAGGGTTCCGCGTTCGACGTGCTCAAACTTCTTCGTGAGTTCACGTGCAACGGAAGCCTGCCTATTCGGACCTAGAACTGCCTGGGCATCCTCGAGAGCATCCAGAATGCGATGCGGGGCCTCAAAGAAGACCATGGTTCGCATCTCGCGCTCGAGGTTTTGAAAGAGCTTTCTGCGCTCACCGCTTTTCCTGGGGAGGAAGCCCTCAAAGCTAAATCGGTCTGTTGCCAGCCCCGAGACAGCGAGCGCCGATATGACGGCAGAAGGTCCAGGAATGACACTGACCTCGAGCCCTGCCTCCGCGCACTCACGGACAATGTTGTAGCCAGGGTCAGAGATGGTTGGCATGCCAGCATCGCTCACCAGCAGCACCCGCTGCTCTTTTGCCAGCTCAACGATACGAGCGGCGCTCTCACGCTCATTGTGGTCGTGGAGGCTAATTAGCTTTCCCCTTAGGGTCACCCCTAGGGCCTTGGCGAGATGGCTCAAGGTTCTGGTGTCCTCGCAGGCGATGACCTCACTTTCGGCGAGCGCTTCCAGTAGCCTCGGCGAGGCATCCGAAAGGTTTCCGATTGGGGTTGCGGCAAGAACTAGCACGCTTAGCAAACTAGCATCTAAGCGTGAATTCAGCTCTAGGTCGTCTTGCGGTGCGGGTGCACTCTTCTAGCAGCTACATGCTGCTCGCAAGCCTTGCCATAACGGCCCTCGGAGCTCTTCTTAGGTTTGGGAACATCGCAAACCCGGCCGCTCTGGTTTTTGACGAGACCTACTACGTAAAAGACGCCTACACCCTCGGTCTTTTTGGCTCGGAGCGAGTCTGGCCAGACAATGCAAACATAGATTTTGAGGGGGGAAACACTGACGTTTTCGAATCCGCAGGCTCCTATGTCGTGCACCCGCCCTTTGGTAAGTGGCTCATATTTTTTGGCATACAGCTCTTTGGTCCAGACAGCCCAGTCGGGTGGAGATTCTCGACAGCTCTACTGGGCACCCTGGTCATCCCGCTGGTTATCTTTATTGCCCAAAAGCTAATTGGTTCAAGACCCTTCGCACTCGCAGCGGGGCTGTTCATAGCCCTAGAGGGGCAGTCAATAGTGATGTCGCGAACCGCAATTCTCGACGGCATTCTCACCTTCATGGTTGTGCTCGGACTGGCCGTCCTGGTGGTCGCAGACGCCTCGCGGCGGAGGCGGGTTGTTGACAGGGGCGTAGCCGGACTCACTGTTCAACCCTGGCTCGTGCTGCTAGGCGTTGTAATGGGCTTAGCAAGCTCGGTGAAATGGTCTGGTCTTTACTTCCTCGCCTTTTTTGGCATCTACACCTTCCTCTCTGACCTCAGGCTCAGAAGGCGCCTTGGCCTGCCAGCAATTGGCGCCTGGTTTCAAGGCGTTATCAATGCCGCGACGCTATTGAGTTTTGGCATAGTCACCTACGTAGCAACCTGGCTGGGCTGGATCCAGGGAACCGACGGCTGGGGTAGGCAGGCACAGCCAACCTGGTGGGAATCACTTTGGGCCTATCACCAAAACGCCTACTCTTTCCACACCACCCTGGAAAGCGAGCACCCCTATCAGGCCAACGCCTTTGAATGGCTCTTGGCGCTGAGACCGACTGCGTTCTACTTCGAACGCTTCGAGGATGCTGAGGTTTGTGGCGCACTTGGCGACTGCACGGTTGCGATCACAGCCATCCCGAACCTGGTTGTCTTCTTTGGCGGCCTGCTGGCGATCCTTTGGCTCATGCCAAGAATCTTCAAGAGCAGAACCGCTTTGCTACTGGTTCTCGGTTTCCTTGCTGGTTGGCTTCCCTGGGTCATCTATCTGGATCGAACTGTTTTCCAGTTCTATACCGTCGTGCTGATGCCGTTTTTTGCAATAGCTCTTGCATACGCCCTCCACCACTACCTTCGCATCGGGATAGTCAGGGGCTGGGGAGCAAAGCGGGAACGCCGCGTTGGCTTCTTGCTAGGCGCAACTGTTTTAGTGGCGATCTACTTCACGAGCATCTGGATGGGCCTTGCCACACCCGACTGGGTGTGGCGGATTCAGATGCTGCTTCCGATTTGGATCTAGCTTTTCTTCTCGCGGTTCCTTGAGGTCGCAGCCAGTGACCAAATGGTCGTAATCAGCAAAGTGATAAGGATCACAAACAGCGAGAGCTCGGTGCCAATCTCTGGAATGAGAGTCACCTTGTCTCCCCCGTTGATGAAAGGCAATTCGTTTTTGTGTAGAGCGTGAACGACAAGCTTGATCCCGATCCAGCCCAGAATGATGCTCAAACCAATTCCTAGGTACTTGAGCCTCTCCATCAAGCCTCCAAGGAGGAAGTAGAGCTGCCTAAGCCCAAGCAGGGCGAACACGTTGGCAACAAAGACGATGTAGGGAACATCGGTGAGCCCATAGATTGCCGGGATACTGTCTAGGGCGAAAAGCAGGTCAGTAAACCCAATCGCAATCATCACCATCAACAGCGGCGTTGCGAGGCGCTTACCTGAGATTCTCACGAACCACTTGTTGCCGTGGTACTCATCGGTAGATGGAATCACCTTTTGAATCGTGGCAATGAGCCTGCCGCCTGAGTATTCACTATGGCCGTCATCTTTGAGCCCGTCATAGGTGTCTTTGAGGATTTTGAGAGCCGTGAACAGCAGGAAAGCGCCAAAGATGTAGAAGGCCCAGCTGAAGTTTTCGATAAAGGCAGCACCCAACAGAATGAACACGAAGCGCAGCACCAGCGCCAGGCCAACACCAATCAGAAGAGCCTGACTCCTCAGCTCCCTCGGGACTGCGAACTGCGTGAAGATCACCAAAAAGACGAATACGTTGTCGACCGAGAGCGACTTCTCGGTGATGTAGCCGGCAAAGTACTCTTGGGCGAACTGCGGGCCCCAAATACCGCCAACGACGAAAGTGAAGAGCAGCGCCAAGATGATGTAGATGGCTGACTGAATTG
>JAYORB010000037.1:0-9004 GCA_038123155.1 Aquiluna sp.
ATCGCTCCAACTCTGGTTTATTTGGCTGCCTGGTTTTTGTTCGGTGCGGTCAGCCAGAAGCCGCTAGCTCGGATTCTTCCGTCACTGGTGCTGGCGCTCTCGCCGATTGTTATCGGTCTTCAGCACAGCGGGGGAGTCGTTGAACTCACCGCAATCATTTCCCTTGCCCTCACGGGACGACTCCTTGTGGGTGCAGCCACGGCATTCTCGCCCGCAAGAAGTTGGCGCTGGGTTGCACTTGCAGGTCTCACCGGAGCACTGCTTGCCATCTCGTCACCCTCGCTGTTTGGCATTGCGATTGCTGGTTCGGTGGCGCTTATCGCTGCTCGCCCTCAGCGCTCATTCACTCTTGTCTGGTTTGGGCTCCCCGGTCTTGCGCTGTTGTTGCCATGGTTTTCTTCTGCACTAGCGATAGATCCTCAACTTTCGCTGCTTACCTCCTCGGCAAGGTTGCCGGCGGCTGAGCCGGATTTTCTAGCACTTGCACTTCTTGCTCTCGTGGCTCTGGGCGGTGTCGCGGCATTGCTAATTGGAAGAACCTGGCTAGCTATCGTCGTTTGGTTGGGGGCTGGCGTAGTTGTGATTACGCAGGCTTTGCTTCCGATAGCCGGCCAGCAGGAGCTGTTGGCTTCCTTGCTACTCCTTGGGTTGATGGCGACTGCCGATGTTGGCAGCAAGATCTCTGGCAAGGTTGCCGGGTCGCTGGCAGCGGCTGTGGCACTGGGGGTTGCAGGGCTTGGTGGCTATCTCGGGCTTTCAAATAGCCTTGCCGTGATGCAGATTAGTGATAGGCAGCTTCCTGCCCTGGTAGTGGCATTCGCCGATGTCGATGACATGACCAGAACTTTGAGGCTTGAGGTGGGTGAGGAGATTCAGGCGGAGCTAATTTGGGGGGATGGGATATCCCAAGATGAGCTGAATCTGCTCTACGAGCAGACGCTTCCTGACTCCCCCCTATCGGGTTCCCTCGCGCAACTTGCAGGCAGCCTGGTAGCGGGTAATCCTGCAGATGTCAGTCAGCTAATGCGCGCCACCTCGGTCGACTTTGTGCTGTTAGCTCCTGGGGAGCATCCGGCAAGGGCTGAGGCCGAGGTTGCTCTTTCCACCCTCGCAGTTTTACAAAGCTCAGGCGAGAGCGAATTTGGGACCCTGTATCGCTTGGATGATCTCCAACCAGGAGAGGGTGATCAAGCAACCTCAGACTTTGCCGCCATCCAGCTGGGTTTATTGGCCGCATACTTCCTGCTTTCGATCCCGACCCCTGCGACCGTTCGGGGCTATAGGAAAGTGAGGAGCCAATGAGCCTTGTTTGGCGGGGGATCCTCGCACTGCTTCTTCCAGGCCTTGTGGTATCTGGCTTTTTACTCTTGCCAAGGGCCGAGACTTTGGCAGAGCCAGCAAGCGCTAAGGAGTTTGAGGTTTCGGTAGATCCTCAACAGCTGCAGATTGTTTGCCCAGGTGCCCTCGTTGAGGTTGGCGGTGAAGATGGCACCCAGCTTGGCCTTGTGGAGCGTGTGGGTGAGGCGAGTTTGAGGGTTTACTCGCAGGACGGCATTACGCCTCCGCCCACAACTAGAGACTCTGTTCCGCTGGAGGCTGCTGGCACCGAGCAATCCACCGAATTGCTCTCTGCAGTCCAGTCTCAGGCGATTTCAAGGCAGCGCGCTGCTGGCCTGGCCGCTACTTTTTGTGAGCAGCCGACTACCACGGGTTGGTTTATCTCAGGCGCTAGTGGAGTTGGCAATGAGACGGTTCTGATTGCCGCCAACTGGAACGAGGTTGATACCCAGCTAATTGTCGAGGTTCACAGCCCTGGTGGAGTAACTGCAGAGCGCTTCGCACTTGCCGCAGGTCAGGAGCGACTCATAAGTCTCGCTCCATTGGCGGCATTGGCGAGTGTCTACGCCGTGAAAGTTGAATCAACGGGGCCTGCGGTGACACTGGCAGTTCAGAATCGTTGGTCGAGGGGACTAACTCCGCTGGGTGTTGAGCTCACAAGCACGACCCAGCTGCCTGGCACCGATCACTGGATACAACCGGTTACAGTGCTGGCCGAGGGCTACCAGGCTCCGATGCTCAGGCTCTATGCTCCAGGGGACTCGGCAGAGGTAGTTGTTACCGCATTTGGTGAGGACGGACCTGAGCTATTTAGGAGCATTGTGCCGGAGGCTGGATTTGCCGAATTAGAGCTTGAGCTTGCAGCCGGAACCTATGTTCTGAAAGTTGAGTCGACCACTGAAGTCCTTGCAGGGGTCAGGAATCCGGCACTTGATCCGCTTGACTATGCCTGGATATACCCCCAGGAGCTCTTTACCTCGCTCGCGCTGCCCGTCCCGAATTACGCCAGTACTTTGCAGCTTGCAAACCCTGGGGCGCTTGCCATCTCGCTTACCTTAGTCACTACAACAAATGACCGCCCCAGCTACCAAACTCTGGAGCTTGGAGCCTTCGAGTCGGCTGGCATTGAAGTGAGTGCGGATTCGGTTTTGGTGCAGTCGGCTTCGGAGTTTCTGGCTGCTCTCGAGGTTGTCGACGGAGCTGGCTATGCAGTGATCGGGCCCAGTGAGAATAAAAACCTTGGTGAGGACCTGCTCGTAAGAGTCCGCTAGTTTTCGGGGTGGACGAGCTCCCACGGGTCCTTGTCTATCAAGGAGGCCGCAGCCGCCAAAACCGCTTGCTCAATGTGAATTCTCGGGTCGGGGATTCGTCTCTTACCCAGTCGCTCAATCGGGAGCCTGTAAAGGGTGATGGTCATCGTTGCAGGTCTGGTGCTAAACCTTTTTAGATTCTCACCCTGTTCAATCAGTGGCACGTCTTCGATTCGATAGTTGAGATCCGCTAGCTCACTGAAGGTCTCTCTTAGGTACTCGCAAGTCTCAGACACCACCGCATCGAAGAAGCTCGTGCGGGTTCCGTGCTTGAAAAGCTTTGATGGGAGCGGCCTGCGCATGCCACGTCCGTGACGATCTCTCTGAGCTGACCCCCTGCGCATAGTGGCATTGTATTCTTTTCAGGCTCCCAGCGAGGAAGATGATCAGCGGTGAACTTTGACAATTTCGTTAAGACCTATGACGTGCGCGGGCTCGTTGGTGAAGAGCTAACCCCAGACCTCATCGAGTGCTTCGGAGCAGGCTTTGCCGACGAGCTTGAGCTCGAGGGAAAGAGCATGGTTGTGGGGCACGACATGAGGGACTCTTCACCTGAGTTCGCGTCTGCTTTCGCCTCAGGTGCAATGAAGCGCGGCGCATCAGTAGTAATGATTGGGCTTTGCTCAACGGACATGACCTACTTTGCATCGGGAAAGCTGGATCTCCCGGCGGCAATGTTCACCGCATCTCACAATCCTGCGACCTATAACGGAATCAAGTTCTCTCGCGGCGGCGCTCGCGGAATCAGCCTCGACACCGGTTTGGCCGGAATCCGAGATCGAGCAAAGAGCTATTTCGAGAACGGGATAGAAGGGGCCTCGACCGCGGGATCCTCACATGAACAAAGTGTTCTAGACGACTACGCCGACTACCTTCACTCGCTTGTGGATCTCACTGGCATCAGAAAGCTGAAAATTGTTGTTGACGTGGCAAACGGCATGGGCGGACTAACCGTTCCTGCCGTGCTATCGAGAATCGATCAGCTTGAGATCATTCCTATGTATTTTGAGCTTGATGGCAACTTCCCAAATCACGAGGCAAACCCACTCGATGCAAAGAATCTTGTTGATCTCCAAAAACGTGTACTCGCGGAGGGTGCCGATCTTGGCCTTGCCTTTGATGGGGATGCCGACAGGTGCTTTGCAGTAGACGAGAGGGGCGTAGCGGTGAGTCCTTCCGCCGTTGCGGCCATTGTTTCTCGCAGGGAGGTTGAGCGGGTTTCAGCGCTTGGCGAAGAGGACGTTGTCGTCATTCACAATGCCCTCACGTCAAATTTTGTCGCTGAGACGATAGAGCAGGCTGGGGCAAGACCTCATCGAACCAAGGTCGGCCACTCGTTGATTAAGGACCAGATGGCTGCGACTGGGGCAGTTTTTGGCGGTGAGCACTCGGCACATTATTACTTCAGAGATTTTTGGGGTGCGGATAATGGCATGTTGGCGGCCATGCACCTCATCAGCGAACTTGGGGGGTCAACGCATTCCATGAGCGAGATTGCAAGTGCGAACACTCCTTACTTCGCCTCCGGGGAAATTAATTCAAAGGTAGATGACAAGAAGGCAGCCCTGGAGCGAGTGCGTAGGGAACTCGATTTTGAATCAGAGGAAGAATTTGACGGGAATACCTTCCACGGAAAATCTGCTGAGAACTGGTGGTGGTGCAACATTCGCCCCTCAAACACCGAACCATTGCTTAGACTAAACGTCGAATCAAATCACGAGGCCTTGATGATTGAGATTCGAGACAAAGCAATCAAACAAATCCGAAACAACTAGTTTCGAAACGAAAGGCCTCAATCGTGAGTAGA
The DNA here is from genome assembly GCA_038123155.1 of Aquiluna sp. Taxonomy (GTDB): domain Bacteria; phylum Actinomycetota; class Actinomycetes; order Actinomycetales; family Microbacteriaceae; genus Aquiluna. The sequence continues at coordinate 4,456 of JAYORB010000037.1, forward strand.
ACTCTGACCGCTCAAGAGTTCAAAGTAGCGGACCTCTCCCTAGCCGAATACGGCAGACACCAGATCCGACTTGCCGAGGCAGAGATGCCAGGGCTCATGGCACTTCGCGAGGAATTCGGACCTCATCAGCCACTTCGCGGCGCTCGAATCGCGGGCTCTTTGCACATGACCATCCAGACCGCAGTTCTCATCGAGACCTTGGTGTCTCTAGGTGCTTCGGTTAGGTGGGCAAGCTGCAACATCTTCTCGACCCAGGACGAGGCCGCCGCAGCCGTTGTGGTTGGAGACGGAACACCTGAAAACCCAAACGGAACCCCAGTCTTTGCCTGGAAAGGCGAGACCCTCGAGGAGTACTGGTGGTGCACCGAGCAGATTCTTGACTTCTCATCTGAGGGCGCTGAGGGGCCAAACCTAATCTTGGACGATGGTGGCGACGCCACCCTCTTGGTTCACAAGGGCGTCGAGTTTGAGTCGGCAGGCGGCGTTCCAGAGCCAACAGCTGATGACTCCGAGGAGTACCACGTCGTACTCAGCGTTCTGAAGAAGAATCTAGAGCGCGATAACCAGTTCTTCACCCGTATGGCCAAGGAAATCAAGGGTGTTTCTGAGGAGACCACCACCGGTGTCCACAGGCTCTACGACTTCCACAAGAACGGCAAGCTGCTGTTCCCAGCGATCAACGTGAACGATGCCGTTACCAAGAGCAAGTTTGACAACAAGTACGGCATCCGCCACTCGCTGCCAGACGGCATCAACCGGGCCACCGATGTCCTGATGGGCGGCAAGGTTGCTTTCATCGCTGGCTACGGCGATGTCGGCAAGGGATCTGCGGAGGCTCTTCGCGGTCAGGGCGCAAGGGTAATCGTCAGCGAGGTCGATCCAATTTGTGCGCTCCAGGCCGCAATGGACGGCTACCAGGTTGCCCGCCTCGAGTCCGTGATTGACCAGGTGGACATCTTTGTCACCTCGACCGGAAACGAAAACATCATACGTGCCGAGCATGTTCTTCAGATGAAGAACCTCGCAATTCTTGCCAACGTTGGACACTTCGACAACGAGATTGACATGGCAGGCATTGCCAAGATTCCTGGCATAGAGAAGGTTGAGATCAAGCCTCAGGTTCACGAGTGGAAGCTGCCAAATGGTCGCTCTATCCTCGTTCTTTCCGAGGGTCGTCTGATGAACCTTGGAAACGCCACAGGCCACCCAAGCTTTGTAATGTCGACATCGTTCTCAAACCAGGTCCTAGCCCAAATCGAGCTGTTCCAAAACCTAGAGAACTACCCTCTTGGCGTCCACATCATGCCAAAGGAGCTCGATGAGAAGGTGGCGAGGTTGCATCTTGATGCGTTAGGTGTTGAACTAACCTCGCTAAGCGACCGTCAGGCCCGCTACATTGGTGTTGACGTAGCTGGACCTTACAAGGTGGACCACTACCGCTACTAACAAGGAGGGCGCAGTGACTCACAAGATCCTCGTTGTTGACGATGATGATGCACTGCGCGAGATGGTCGGTCTCGTTCTCTCCTCGAGCGGTTACCAACCAGTGTTTGCCAGCGACGGCCTTTCGGCTGTGGAGATCTTCAAGCAGAACCTGCCCGATCTTGTTTTGCTCGACATCATGCTCCCTGGGCAGAGCGGCATTGAGGTATGCAACCAAATTAGGGCGGTGTCTGGGGTTCCGATCATCATGCTCACCGCCAAGGGTGACACCGAGGACGTTGTCCTAGGGCTAGAGGCCGGGGCCGACGACTACGTCGTAAAGCCACACAACGGCGCTGAGCTGGTTGCACGAGTCAGGGCGAGACTCAGGCCTCTCACCGATGACGCTGCTGTCGTGGCAATCGGGCCTCTCACCCTTGATCCAAAGACCTTTGAGGTAAAACGTGGTGATGCGCCAGTATCCCTAACCCCGCTTGAGTTCAAGCTGCTCCATACGCTTGCTGCTAAGCCGCAGCAGGTTTTCAGTCGTGAGATGCTGCTTGAGCAGGTCTGGGGCTATCAGTACAAGGCGGACACCAGGCTTGTGAACGTTCACGTCCAGCGCCTTCGTTCAAAGGTTGAAGACGATCCAGAGAACCCGAAGATAGTCATGACAGTGCGCGGTCACGGTTACCGCGCTGGCTCCGATTCTCAGTGACCTCGCTGCTTAGAAGATCTCTCACCGCTAGAACTGTCCTGGTGACGGTGTTGCTAGCAACGCTTTCGGTTATCGCAATTGGTGGCTTTCTGAGCTACTCGCTAGCTAACAGCTTCTACCAAAACAGGCTCTCTCAGGTTCTGGGGGAGACAGAGCGCGCTGTCTCTTCGGTACAGACCACAGTCGCGGCAGCCTCCCTCAATGATGAGACAGCTTTGCAAAACCTCTTGAACTCGATTGTTCCGAGCCTCGAGATTGCCGGTGGGTCCAGCACAAGGCAGGTGGCCCTGCTGCGGTCCCCAGACCAGCCTCAGCTTCAGCTATTCCAGTCACCTATCTCTCAGGACTTGGATCTTGCCTCCATCCCAGAGGACCTTAGAAGCGAAGTTCAGGTAAGCGCCGGGTCCCTTACATACACCCCTGTTCAGCTGGTGAGGGATGGGCTTGCGGTGCCCGGTATCACCGTGGGCGCAAACCTGACTATCCCGGTCGCTGGGAACTTCGAGCTTTACCTTGTTTTTGATCTTTCAGCCGAGCAGCAGGCTCTCGAACTGGTTCAAAACGCACTTGCCGCGGGTGGAATTGTGCTGATTCTTCTGATTTCTGGTGTGAGCTACTTCGTAACTAGAAGGCTCGTGGGTCCAGTGGAGAGGGCAGCAGCCGCAGCGCAAAGCATCTCGGAGGGAAAGCTGGACGAGCGGCTCGCAGAGCGCGGCGAAGATGTGATGGCTGTCCTATCCAAGTCCTTCAACAAGATGGCCGGTTCCTTGCAGCAGCAAATTGAGCAGCTCGACTCGCTCTCAAGAATGCAGCGGAGGTTTGTTTCTGACGTTTCCCACGAACTAAGAACTCCGCTGACGACAATCAAGCTCGCCGGCGAGGTGATCTTTGGCAATCGAGCGAAGCTCGATCCTGCACTAACTCGCTCTGCCGAGCTGCTTCAGGATCAAATCGATCGATTTGAAAAGCTCCTTGGGGACCTGCTCGAGATTTCCCGATACGACGCGGGTGCTGTGGTTGCGGATTTTGAGTCACATGACCTGAATGCGGTGGTGGGAGCGGCAATCGAATCCATAGAGCCGCTTGCAAGGAGCAAGGGTTGCGAGATAAACGTCGAGCTTCCCGGTAAGCCTGCAATGGCCGAAGTCGATGCAAAGCGCATCGAGCGCCTGCTTAGAAACCTGCTCTCCAATGCCATTGAGCACGGGGAATCGAAGCCGATTAATGTGCAGGTGGGTGAGAACTCACAGGCAGTTGCAGTCTGCGTCTCGGATAATGGCGTTGGTATGAGTAGAGCACAGCTGGAGCGCGTCTTTGACAGGTTTTGGAGGGCCGATCCGGCCCGCCAGCGCTCAGTCGGCGGTACCGGACTCGGGCTTGCCATTGCTAGGGAGGATTCCGCCCTGCACCGTGGCTGGTTGCAGGTCTGGTCCAAGCCCAAACGTGGCACGAGTTTCCGGCTAACCCTTCCGAAGCAGCGCGACTCTGTGATAGCTAACTCGCCCCTGCCCCTTCCACCGAGGTCAATGGAGGCATGATGCGCAGACTTATCGCACTTCTTGCGACCTTGGTGCTCTCAGGTTGCGCAACCCTTCCGACAGAGATCGATGTCCAGCAGGGACCGGAGCTGATTCCAGTTGAGCAGCAGGAGTTCTCCTACTACTCACCTGCCTCTCCCGAGGAGGGCGCGTCACCGCAAGAGATTGTGTCCGGGTTCCTAGCTGCTGGAACGGGTCCGCAAAATGATTACGCAGTTGCGAGGGAGTATCTCTCGGAGAGCTTCGCAACCAGGTGGAAGCCAGATGCTCAAACACTGATTCGCGTCGGCGTCCCGATCTACCAGTCGGCTGGTGAGACCTTGCAGGTGGTTGACATCACGCTTGGCGCGAGGGTTGATGAGAATGGCATCTATGAGGATCTAGAGCCGGATCAGCTGAGCTTGCGGTTTCAGTTGGCCCAGGAAGATGGTGAGTGGCGAATTACAAGCGCCCCGAATCTCACCGTAGTCACCCTGCCTGTTTTCTCAGTTGTGTTTAGCGCACTCCCGATCTACTTCTTGGATACCAACAGCACGCAGCTTGTGCCAGATTTGCGTTGGTTCCCCTCGAGGGCTTCCACCGCCACAAGGCTCGTGAACGCGGTTCTAGCGGGCCCGGCGGAATGGCTCAGGGAGTCAGTGGTATCTGCCATTCCAACCGGAACCGCGTTGACAGTGAACGCAGTCCGCATTCTCGATGGAGTGGCTAGGGTCGACTTTGACGCCAACGCCCTTGAGGCGAACTCCCGTCAGCGTGGCCTCATGCTTGCCCAGCTGCGCTCCACGCTCTTGCAGCTACCAGGGGTGCTTGATGTTGACCTCTCGGTCAACAACTCGACTCAGGACATAGCAGCTGCGGCAATACCTTCTTC
>JAYORB010000038.1:0-8781 GCA_038123155.1 Aquiluna sp.
GTGCGAGGGGTCTCGGTCCTGGCCGAAAATGCCTGGGATCTCAGGCAGCTTTGGCTCGAGTGGGAAAAGAAGGCTTCCTAGTCGTTATTGAAAATTGCCAGCATTCTCAGAATCTCGACGTAGAGCCAGATTAGGGAGGCAGTCAGGCCAAACGCTGCCCGCCACTCCATCTGCTCAGGCCAGCCCTGCTCAACCCCCTGGCGAATAGTCTCGAAATCTAGATTGAGAGTGAAAGCTGCAAGCCCAACACCAACGAGGGCGATAAGCCAGCCAAATGGACTGGTGTAAACGCTCATTCCGGCAAATAGGGCAAAGCCGAGGTTGACCATCGCAAACACGAAGTAGCCCATGATGGCAAACGTCATGATGCGTGTGAATCTGGCATCAACTTTGACCCAGCCAAATCGATAGGCGGCAAACATTGCCCCCGCGGTCGCAAAGGTACCAATAACCGCTGTCTGAACGATTCCCGGATACATGGCCTCAAAGATGCCGCTGATGCCGCCAATGAAGACACCTTGGGCGAGGGCGTAAGCCATCATCACTCCAGGACGAACCTTCTTTGAGAAAGCTGCCCAGAGTCCAAGCCCAAGACCAACAAACATTGCTGGGAATGCGAGGCTGTACAGGCCAAGGAACCAAGTGACGCCAGCTCCAGCCAAGACAGCCAAGAACATACCCATCACCTTGGAAGTGGTGCCTTCCATGGTCATCCTTGTTTGGGTGATGCGACCAAACTCCTCATCAACCACGCTTGGCGAGATGCGCTCTGCCATAAGTCCGGTCTTCATAGACTGATTGAAAGCAGGATTGTGTGACAACTTAGCTCCTTCTAATAACTAGGTCCGGCCCGATTCTAAGTGAGGAAGCTGGAAAAATCCTGCGAAGTGGCTGTTTGGAGTGGACCTGAGGGGACTTGAACCCCTGACCCCCTGCATGCCATGCAGGTGCGCTACCAGCTGCGCCACAGGCCCAAAAGCTTTGTCAGTCTACACAAGAATCAATCGGTGGGCACAACCGGACAATCACGCCAAAGCCTCTCAAGCGAGTAATACTCTCTCTCCTGCTCATGCATGACGTGAACAACCAGATCGCCAAAGTCCAATAAGACCCAGCGACCTGTCTGCTTGCCCTCTCTAAAACGTGCCTTTACGTCTTTCTTCGCAAGCTCATCTTCAACTGCCTCCGCAATAGCAAGCGCCTGACGCTCATTCTTGGCCGAGACAATTAGGAAAACTTCGGCGAGGGCAAAAGGGTCAGTGACGTCCAGCGCGACAAGCTCCTCGCCAAGCTTCTCCCTGGCTGCACCAGCAGCAACTTTGAGAAGAGAGATTGTCTCTTTGCTTGCAGCCAAGCCTTATCCCCCGACCGCGCTCAGAATCGTCATAACGGCAATGATTGCTGCGACTATAAGTCCTGCCGAGCCTGCACCCACGGCCCAAGGCTTCCACCAGCCCTTTCGAAGGACCTTTGCCGGAACGGCTGCGAAACCCGAGCGCTCATCGATTAGTTGCAGGGCGCTGATGGGTTCAACAGTTGAAATGACTCCGGTAACGCTCTCGCCTTCTTCGGTGTCGAGACCATCCATCCCCTCGAGTGCTGCTGTAGTCGGGCCTGTCATCGGACCCGAGATGACCTCGATTGAGCCTGTGATCGCAACCTCCCCGGTTTCAATGGGGAGGGAGATGGCCTCAGGCATAGAGTCCAGGATGATGGATTCGGTTGAAGGCTCAGCAAGCAGATTTTGTCCAGTGAAGGTTGGCTCAGGGAAGTCGACCTGCGGAGCATCAATCTCCCCTGGCTCGACAGCCGCTGCTCTCCTGGCTCTTCTGGAATCCGGCTGCGTAGAAGACTTCTCCAAAACCGCAGGTCTCTCATCGACTCTTGCGGGCGATCCCAGAAGCCCCTGCTCCCGCATTTGCCGTCTAGTGAGCTGCTGCTCAGTGCGTGCCTGCTGTGGGGGTGTTGCAACTGGTTTCGGCCTTGCAGGTGAAGGACTGGCAGGGGCAGTATGACCCGGGTTCACCGACTGCAAGGGAGTTGCCTCTCCCCTGCGTTCCGCCTCGCGAAGCTGACGCCTAGTTAGCTGCTGAGTCACCTAGTCCCCTGTATAAACGGTGCTTGGCAATGTACTGGACAACTCCATCAGGCACCAAATACCAAATTGGCTTCCCTGCCGTTGCTCTGTCCCTAACGTCGGTCGATGAGATTGCCAAAGCCGGCACTTCAAGCTGCGTAATTTTGGCTCCCTCTGCCTGAGGCAGCTCCAGGGCATGTCCAGGTCGAGTTACCGCAACAAAGTGAGCAAGATCCCAAACCTCATCGATCTGCTTCCACGCAAGAATCTGGGCAATGGCGTCGGCTCCTGAAATGAAGAACAGCTCCGCGTCTGGCTTTGCCTTCTTAATCTCTTTCAACGTGTCGACGGTGTAGGTGGTTCCAGGTCGATCGATGTCTACCCTGCTCACCTCAAATCTTGGGTTCGCAGCTGTAGCGATTACCGTCATGAGGTAACGGTGCTCAGAGGAGCTAACTACTTTCTTGTGCCAAGGCTCTCCCGTTGGAACAAAGATAACTTCATCTAGTTCGAAGGCATCGGCTGCCTCAGAGGCGGCAACCAAGTGGCCGTGGTGAATTGGGTCAAAAGTTCCACCCATCACGCCAACGCGTGGCCCCTTGGCGTTCATGGTTTTCTAGTGGCCCGCCTGGTGGTTTGAACGGCGTGGATTGCGATTGGAGACGTCTCGATACGACCATGTCACCGCACCCAGTGCCACAAAGCCAACAAGTGCTATCAGGCCATACAAAACGGCAGGCATTGGCAGCTCGTTGTGGTGAACGATGGCTTCTTCAAGAAGTATTGAAATCACAGAATCTCCTATCTCTGTTTCAAGTTTAGCTTCGGACTTGGCCGTTGCCTCTAACCAGCCATTTTGTGCTGGTTAGTTCGCTAAGGCCCATTGGGCCACGAGCATGAAGCTTTTGGGTTGATATGCCCACTTCAGCCCCAAATCCAAACTCTCCCCCATCGGTAAATCTCGTTGACGTATTCACCATGACAGCAGCCGAGTCCACGGCGCTCAAAAACCTCTCAGCATTCGCAAGGTCAGATGTCACGATTGACTCGGTGTGATGAGTTGAATGTTTGGCGATGTGCTCCAAAGCGGCATCGAGGTCATCAACAACCCGCACCGACAATTCCAGAGCCAAATATTCGGTCTTCCAAGTGTCATCGTTGGCTGGCTCAGCCTGAATGTACTTGCGACTCTCCTCGCATCCGTGAAGCTTCACCCCGGCTTCAACCAGTGCTTTGCCAATTTCGGGCAGCAACCTCTCAGCTGCAGCCTTGTGGACGAGCAGTGTCTCGAGGGCATTGCAGACAGATGGGCGATGGGTCTTTGAGTTGATTACAAGAGGCAAAGCCATCTCAAGCTCAGCAGTCTCGTCGAGGAACATGTGAACTATGCCGTCTCCAGTTTCAATGACCGGAACTTTCGAATTCTGGACAACGCTCTGAATCAGAGCTGCGGACCCTCTGGGGATTAGAACGTCGATGAAACCCCTAGCCTGCATCATCTCGGTGGCGCCGTCCCTGCCGAACTCGTCAACTGTTTCGACAGCCGAGGCGGGCAACCCGCTCTCCTTCAAGCCCTGTTGTATCAGGGAAACAAGCACCTGATTGGTCCTCTCGGCAGCTGATCCACCCCTCAGCACGGCTGCGTTCCCACTCTTCAGGGCTAGTGCAGCGATGTCTACGGTGACATTTGGCCTCGCCTCGTAGATGCAACCAATTACGCCAAATGGAACTTTCACCTGCTGAAGAGCAATGCCGTTTGGAAGAGTCTTTCCTTGGACGCTGACCCCCACTGGGTCTGGTAGGGCAATAATCTCCGAGATCGAGTTGGCAAGGCCCTGAATACGAGCCTGGTCCAACTTGAGCCTGTCTAGCAGCCCCTGGGCTAGGCCGTTCTCTTTGCCTCTCTCAAGATCTTCGCCGTTCGCGGCCACGATGTCGTTGGCATTTTCCAACAAAAGGCCCGCGATGTGCCTCAGAGCGGCATTCTTAGCCTCAGTTGATGCCACGGCAAGTGTCGGAGAAGCGGACTTAGCCCGCTCAAGAATTGCTTGAGTACTCATTGCAGAATCCTAACCAACAGCCTCAGCGGTGGGTTCAAACCAGGTGTGGTTTGGATTCCCAGTCGCAAGGTCGCCAACCAGCTCTGTGGCGGTAAGGATCACTCCCACTCCACCTTCTGCAGCGTAGCGAGCAGCAGCAAGCTTCGTAAGAGCTCCTCCAGTTCCGTAGCCGGTTGAGGTTCCCGACACCTGTATGTGTGATAGGTCGTCACCCTGCGTGACCGACAAGATGCGCTCCGCACCAGCCTCCTGAGGAGGTTTTGAGTAGAGCGAGTCCACATCACTGAGCAGTATCAGCAGATCAGCCTTGGCCAGCAAGGACACCCTCGAGGCAAGCCGGTCGTTATCACCAAAGCGAATTTCTTGGGTGGCGACAGAGTCGTTTTCATTGATGATCGGCACCACCCCTATCTCTAGTAGACGCTCGAGTGCCCTGGATGCGTTAGTCCGCGGCTGCTCCTCATCGAGGTTGTCAACGGTCAGCAGGATCTGGCCTGGAATCAGCTTGTGCCGGGCGAGAGAACGCTCATAGCGACCCATGAGCCTTGCCTGTCCAATACTGGCAAGGGCCTGGCTTGTCGCGAGATCCTCCGACTTCACTGCCAGACCGATCAGCGGCGCGGCAGTAGCGATAGCGCCCGAGCTGACAACTATTACCTCCTTGCCGCCAGCCACTTGCTCAGCAACAAAATCAACAATTAGGTCGAGGTTGTGTTCGTTTTCGCCCGTGATTGAAGAGGAGCCAATCTTTATAACGACTCTTTTTGCCTGCGACAGGCGCTCTGCGGTGTTCACTCGTCCTCCGAGAAAATACTTGACTCTCTTACTGCTTCACGTTCAGCTCGGCCCTTGGCGCGTTCATCCATCATTTCGTGATATTCGGCTCGACGCTGCTTGTTGGTCCTTCTTGTGTTGGGTTCAATTCTTTCAGCAACCTCACGAGCATCCGTGATTTCCGCTAACGAGGAGATCAGAGGGTTCCAATCAAAAACCACTCCGTCGCCAGCGCCGATTATCACCGTTGAACCAGAGCTAGCCCCCAGCTTGGTAAGTTCGTCTTCGACACCTAGTTTTTGCAGCCGCTCGGCCAGATAGCCCACTGCCTCCGCATTTCCAAACTCTGTTTGAGCAACCCAGCGCTCGGGCTTCTGCCCTATTACGCGGAATATCTCTTCGCCAGCAAGTTCCTCTCGCGTGACGCTGAAGCCTGAGGACTCAGACTCGGTTTGGAGAAGCGAGAAACGTCTGTTTGTCTCTTGAATGATTTGCGACCGGCCCTGCTCGGCCAGCGTGCCAAGTGCAAAACCTAGTTCGCGGAGTCCGGCATGTGTTGCGGTCGAGACTTGGTAGACGGGATAACCAAGCTCCTCAAACTCTTTCTGGACGAAGTCGGCTAGCTCCTTCGCGTCGGGAATGTCAATCTTGTTCAGCACAACAACCTGCGGACGATCCGTGAGGGGCGTCTGGCCTTCTGGGACTTGATACCTCTCAAGCTCATTCAAGATGACCTTGAGGTCGCTGAGAGGATCTCTGCCGGTTTCCAAGGTTGCGCAATCAATTACGTGGCAGAGTGCGCTGCACCGCTCCACATGCCGAAGAAACTCAAGACCGAGACCTTTGCCTTCACTAGCACCTTCGATGAGTCCCGGCACGTCAGCGATCGTGAACCTCTTGTCGCCAGCCTGAACCACTCCAAGATTGGGGTGGAGGGTTGTGAATGGATAGTCGGCAATCTTCGGCCTTGCCGCGCTCATTGCGGCAATAAGCGAGGACTTACCTGCCGATGGGAAGCCGACCAATGCAATGTCAGCGACAGTCTTGAGCTCGAGGACAATGTCGCCCTCCCAGCCTGGAACCCCAAGTAGGTGAAAGCCAGGAGCGATTCTCCGCCTGTTGGCCAAGGCTGCATTTCCCAGTCCACCCTGACCACCCTGGGCAACAAGTAACTCCATCCCGGGGTGAGCCAGATCCGCGAGAATTTCTCCCGCTGGGGACTTGACCACCGTTCCCACGGGAACCGGCAATTGCAGGTTTACACCGCGGTAGCCATTGTTGTAGTCACCCTGGCCGTTACCTCCGGATTCCGAGCTCCTATGTGGTCGGTGGTGGTAGTCGAGCAAGGTCGTGACATTGTTGTCGGAAATAAGCGAGATGGACCCGCCGTCTCCTCCGTTACCACCATCCGGGCCAGCGAGTGGCTTGTATTTTTCGCGCTTGATGCTGGTGCAGCCGTTTCCGCCAGATCCGGCGCGCAAGTGGAGAGTTACCTGATCAATAAAACTGACCATGACGCTCCTCTAACTAAAAGAGGCGGACCCGAAGGCCCGCCTCAATTGAAATTTGTCTCTACTGGGAAACCACGTTTACTACGCGGCGTCCTGCCTTGGCTCCAAACTCAACTGCACCGGCGGCCAGTGCAAAAAGAGTGTCGTCCTTGCCACGGCCGACATTCAGTCCCGGGTGGAAGTGAGTTCCGCGCTGGCGGACCAAAATCTCACCGGCATTGACCTGCTGGCCATCGTGGCGCTTTACGCCTAGGCGCTGAGCATTTGAGTCGCGACCGTTCCTGGTCGAGCTAACTCCCTTTTTGGATGCCATTTGTTCTACCTGCCTACTTGATTTCGGTGACCTTGACGCGGGTCAGGTCCTGCCTGTGACCCTGGCGCTTTTTGTAACCGGTCTTGTTCTTGTACTTCTGGATAACAATCTTTGGTCCGCGAGTCTGGTCAAGAACCTCAGCAACAACTTTGACCTTGGCAAGCGCCTTTGCATCGCTGGTGACCTTCTCGCCATCCACAAGGAGCAGAGCTGGAAGCTCGATCTTGCCCGAAGTCGCGGCAATGCGGTTCATGGTGACGATAGTGCCGACCTCAACCTTTTCCTGGCGGCCGCCTGCACGTACTACTGCGTAAACCACTTTGAAACCTATCTTTACGGGGTATCTCTCATCCGAACCTGGACGAGCAACAGCGCCTAAGTTTAGTGAAGTTTGGACCCTCGGTCAACAAATATCGGGGCTATTTAGGTCTCTTTTTGAGCCTTTTTTGCTCGCGGCTTTTTCACCGCGCTTGTAGCTCTGCGAGATTTCGGCTTTGGTTTCGGCTCTGCCTCTGGAAGAGCCTCCAACACCGCATTCAAGATCTCCGTCTTGCCCTCGGGTTCCTTGGTCTCCGAAGGCGCAACTCCTGCCATTTTGTTGAAGACGTCCTTGGCAGCATCTGCCTGCTCGGCAGTAACGACCTTCTTGACCACCTCAGGCTTTTCAGCCTTCTTCTTGGAGCCCCTTTTGGGGGTCTCTTGAGACTTAAACCTAGGCTCGTCGTGGATCACGACACCCCTGCCCGCACAGCACTCACAGGGCTCGCTGAATGTCTCCAATAGTCCCAGGCCAATCTTCTTGCGAGTCATCTGAACAAGACCGAGAGAAGTTACCTCACCTACCTGGTTCTTGGTACGGTCACGACTGAGGCACTCCAGAAGCCTTCTCCGAACAGCCTCTTGATTAGAGTCCTGAATCATATCGATGAAGTCGATCACGATGATTCCACCGATGTCACGAAGCCTAAGTTGGCGCACCAGCTCCTCGGCTGCCTCGAGGTTGTTCTTAGTAACCGTTTCTTCGAGGTTTCCTCCGGATCCAATGAATTTTCCGGTGTTGACATCCACCACCGTCATTGCCTCGGTGCGATCAATCACGAGGGAGCCACCGGATGGGAGGAAAACCTTTCGATCCAGTGCCTTGGCTATCTGGTCGCCTATGAAGTAGCTGTCGAAGATGTCGGTCTTCTTCTTGTACTCCACAACCCGCTCCATGAGGTCTGGGGCAACAGCCTGCAAATACTCACGAATCGTTTCATTGGCTCGCTTGCCACTAATTACAAGCTCTTGGAAGTCCTCATTGAATACGTCACGAATGATCTTTACCAGAAGGTCAGGCTCACTGTGGAGTGTGGCTGGAGCCTTGCCGGTCTCCGCCTGCCTAGAGATCTCTTCCCACTGCGTCTGAAGCCGCTGCACGTCCAAGATCAACTGCTCTTCAGAGGCACCCTCAGCGGCCGTTCTGACGATTACGCCTGCATCTTCGGAAAGGGTGTTCTTGAGAATCTGCTTGAGCCTTTGACGCTCACCCTCCGGCAGCTTTCTTGAAATACCCGACATGTTGCCCCCGGGAACGTAAACCAAGAAGCGACCTGGCAAGGAAATCTGCGAGGTTAGTCGGGCTCCCTTTTGACCAACTGGGTCTTTGGTCACCTGGACGAGCACCTGGTCACCAGACTTCAGTGCAAGCTCAATACGTCTTGGCTGGTTGCCGGTCTCCGCGGCCTCCCAGTCAACCTCACCCGAATAGAGAACAGCATTGCGACCGCGTCCGATGTCCACGAAGGCAGCTTCCATGGATGGCAGAACGTTCTGGACTTTGCCAAGGTAGACGTTTCCGATTATCGATGCACCCTGGGTCTCGGTCACGTAGTGCTCGACAAGCTGGCCATCCTCGAGGACGCCAATTTGGACGCGCTCATCAACTTCTCGCACAATCATCTTGCGGTCGACAGACTCGCGCCTCGCCAAAAACTCACTCTCGGTGATAGTTGAACGACGCCTGCCGCTATCGCGCGAGTCTCGTCTGCGCTGGCGCTTGGCCTC
>JAYORB010000039.1:0-8359 GCA_038123155.1 Aquiluna sp.
ATGCCACCAAAGTTGCCCGCTACGCCAAGAAAAATGACTGCTCAGTCAGGCAGGCGGTCGTGGCCCTAAACCTGATGACTGAGGCAGAGTTCGAGAGCGCCCTTGGCGACCTGATCTCAATTGCAAGGCGCAATGCGGGCTAAATGCTCGGCAGCATCCGATAACCGGCTCCCCTGACGGTCTGTATCGCGTCGGTGCCAAGTTTTGCCCTGAGATAGCGAATGTAAACATCGACAACATTGCTCTGAGGATCATGGTCGTAGCTCCAAACCCTTGAGAGCAGCTGTTCACGCGAAATAACTTGTCCTGGATGCTTCATGAGGAACTCGAGAATGCCAAACTCTCTCGTGGTGAGCTCATGCTCCTCCCCTGCCCGAGTGACCTTGCGTGCCATCACGTCCAGAATCACTGAACCAACTTGCAAAGTTTGTGAGATTTCAGGAGACACCGAGGACTTACGGATCCTGGTCTTTACCCTTGCGAGCAGTTCATCAAATGAAAAAGGCTTCCCCATGTAGTCATCTGCGCCGCCCGCGAAGCTCGCGACGGTGTTGTCTACAGAGTCTCTTGCAGTGAGGACAATCACCGGGATATCAAACCCCTGGCCTCGCATTGATCTCAAAACTTCGAAGCCGTCTATGCCGGGCAGCCCTATGTCTAGTATGACCAGGTCAAATTCGGCTGCAGTAACCAGCCTCAGGGCTTCCTCACCGGAATTTACGCGGGTGCAGTCAAAGCCTTGTGACTGCAGGCCTTTGACAACGAATGAGGCGATTCGATCTGCATCCTCTACGAGCAAAATTGAAGCCATGTCTACCTCGGAATCCTGATCACGAACATAGCACCGCCCAGACTGCTGTCATTGACTTCAGCATTGCCGCCATGAGCCTGCGCAATTGCCCGCACAAGCGAGAGGCCTATGCCGGAGCCATCAATATTTTGCTTTCCCTTGCCCCTCACAAAAGGCTCGAAGATCTTCTCTTGCAACTCAGGCTCAACGCCTGGGCCGGAGTCCTCCACGATGATTTCGAATTCACTGAGCCCGGACTGAATAGCGACTCTGATCTTCGCAGACTTTGGAATGTAGCGAAGGGCATTCTCCACCAATTGCAAAGTTGCCTGCGAAATCCGCTGAGAGTCCATGCGGCACGTCCCGCTCGCAGGGTGGAACTCAACCTTGCGCTTAGTCATGGAAGAGATCTTGGAACGGAGCTCTTCTGAGAATGCAGCTAGATCAACCTCCCCCGCCTTTACAAACTCAGGCGAGCCTGACTTTGTAAGAGCCTGTAAGTCGCCGACCAATCTCGCCATCCTCTCGAGCTCATCCTGAATTATTGGAATCGCTGTCTTGGCTTCGGCAGGATCAGCTTTCATGAGATCGAAGTGCCCCCGAATAATGGTGAGTGGGGTTCTCAGCTCATGGCCCGCAACGTCCACAAATTGGCGCTGGGAGCGGAAAGCATCCTCGAGGCGATCAAGCATTCGGTTGAATTCAAGGGCCAAGGAGTCAAGCTCATCTCGTTTGTCCCCTACTGGTATTCGCTCGCCAAGTTTGTCCTCACCTAGCTGCTTAGCAAATTCTGTAAGTGACTTAATTGGAGCAAATATCCGACCTGATACGAGATAGCCGACGGCAAGCATTCCCAGCAGGGCAAAGAGGGCTATGAGCGCAAAACGAATCACCAGCTCGCGAATTGGGGCCGAATCGGCGTCCGAGAAAATAATCGCGACAAGCGCCCCAGAGGAATTGTCTGCAAGGACTGGAACGATGACATACCTTGCGTTTCCGGCGGAGGTTTCCCAATCACCAAACACCACATCGTTTGCCCCGTTTACGAGGTTCATGAAGTCAGCATCAAGATCGAGCCTGACAGGTGGGGTGTCTGTAGTGCGGGCAAAGGCTAGACCATCAGCAACTACGAACATCGTCTCGTTTGGATCTGGAATCGTTCGGGTGATGTAGAGCTCAAGTAGGGCCCGAGGGTCGGTAATCGAGTCTCCAGACCTGGGGTCTATTGCCTTTTCTGCCAAGAGACTCAGCTCGAGCGCCTCTCTAGAAAGGTGCTCATCTATTTCTTGAGCCTTGTCGGAAATCACCAGGGCGGAGATTGCGCCCGTCAAAACAACGAGCAGCAGGGTCACTGGGACCATGATCGATCCAAGAATCTTCCAGCGCATGCTTGAGGACGTTCTCCTATTCATCGCTGGTAAGCCTGTAATAGAAGTCCTCGTGAACTAGCTCTTCCTCATCATCAAGGATTGGAAAGTCACGTGCCAAACTGAACTCCCCATCGCCGTCATCCAAATACAGGGCTGCTTCTAGCTCTTGAGAGCTGGCCAGCGGGTAGTCAAGCTGAATTGTCACGGGCTGCGACTGAGCGGTGACGAGAGCGGAAGCTAGTACGAGTCCCGAGCTGTCGTAGATCACCAAGAACGAATTCCCCCCTGAAATTTCAATCTCATCGATGATGATTGAGCTCCCGTCCCCTGTCTGATCTTCAATGTCGATCTCGGCGTAGCGGTCTCTTGCATAAGTTGGAGCATCTGGTTGTGGCTCATCAGAATCACTTGGCTCCTCGCCTTCGGCAGAACTGTTCGCAGCCGAAGTGTTTCCCCCAGACTGCTGCTGTCCAAGGGTGATGGCTTCGAGATCTTCCATCGGAGCTGCAGAGTTAGTAGCGCAACCTGCAAGACTGAGCATCAGGACAACTACTGCGACTTTTCTCATGGCCATAGTCCACAAGTCTTCTGTGAGATGGCGATTAGAGGCAAATTAGAAAAAACTCATAAATAACGCCTTTTTCTGCAGCACCCCACCAGGTTCGTAATAGTTAGTTACATGTCAGATCCAAAAACCGAGATTGTCTACTTGGGCAGGCGCAAGCTCATTGCGCTAGAGCGCAAGCGGGATGTTGTTCAGGTTTTGGGATTTGCGGTTGTCTGGATTCCTGTCATTGCATTCGCTCTGGATGGTGGTTTTACAGGCATCTCGAATCTTCAAGAATTCTGGTCTGGGATAAATCGTCTCAGCGCCCTCGTCGCTACCTCACTACTAATTGTTCACATTGCACTGGTTGCAAGGATTCCTTGGATTGAGTCTGTCCTGGGTTTGGACAAACTTACTGTCGCGCACAAAAAACTTGGCAAGCCAATTCTGTACTTACTCCTATTGCACCTGATAGCGGCAGGTATGAACTATGCGCTGATAGATGACATTGGAATAGGTCAAGCACTGATTTATCTGTCGACCAATTACTTGTCCGTCGGCTTGGCTTCAGCGTCTCTGTTGCTGTTTCTGGTCGTGGTGGTCAGCTCTATTCGCATCGCTCGCAAAAAGCTCTCTTACGAGAGTTGGTACCTGGTTCACATGCTCTCCTATGCCGCGATTTTCTTGAGCATCCCCCATCAGTATGAGTTCGGCACCGACTTTCTAAACCAGCCACTCCTGCAGACTTACTTCACACTGCTTTACGTTTTTGTTGGCGCAAATCTAGTTTGGTTCAGACTCCTTCAGCCTGTGGTGTTATCGCTGGTAGCCAACTTAAAAGTCGTTGAGGTTCAGCCGGATGCCAATCGCACAACTTCAATCACCATAGGTGGCAGGGGAGTTCAAAGGCTTGGGGCAGAGGCAGGGCAATTTTTCCTGCTGAGGGTCCTGACCTGGGCGCAGTGGTGGAGGCCACACCCTTTTTCTGTTTCGAGCGCACCTTCTGATGTCATTCGCTTCACAGTCGGTAATCGCGGTGATGACACTGCCCTTCTTCAAGAAATCAGAACTGGCACCAGGGTGATTCTCGAAGGACCCTTTGGTGTTTTCTCCGAATCAAAGCGAACCCGGCAGCACGTAACCCTTTTGGCCGCAGGAATTGGAGTCGCCCCAATCAGGGCACTCGCAGAATCCCTCGCGGCGGAGCCGGGAGACGTGACTGTTATCTACAGGCTCACGGATGACTCTGACGCAGCACTTCTGGCCGAGGTCGAGAGGATATGTCGAGAACGTGGCCATTTTCTTCACCTCGTCAAAGGGCCAAGGGCGAAAAGTGGTTCTTTCCTTCCAGATCAACTCGAGAACGAGAGGGCGAAACCTGACTATGTTCGGCTTATAGAGCTCTCCCCAATGCTGAAGGAGTCGGACGTATATGTTTGCGGTCCGAGTGGCTGGTCAGCAGCGGTGAAGCACGCACTCAAAGAAATGGGTTTGCCCAAACAACAACTTCACCTAGAGGAGTTTGCCTGGTGAGAATCTCGACAGCAGTTCTTTCAACACTTTTAGCTGGCAGCAGCCTGAGTCTCTCGATGCAGTACGCGATTAGTCAGCAGGAAGTAAGTCCTTCTCTGAGCTTGGCCGATCTAGAAGTCGACACCAAAACTCCAGATCCCACACCAACTTCTGCCGAGTCGGCCAATGCGGACCCTGCGCCAGCTGAACCGGCAACGCAGACAACTGAGTCCGCGCCTGGAAATACTAACGAAGAAGCTGCTCCGGCAAGCCCCACTCAGGAACCAGCTCCGGCCCCAGAAAGCACCGCTACACCTTCCGCCCCTCCGGCCCCCGAACTCACCGAAACTACGGTTGTCTCGGATGTCATCACCTACAAGTACGGAGTGGTCCAGGTCAGCGTTACCGCGCTAGGGCAAGACATAACAGGCGTCCAACTGCTTCAGGGTGATGCGACTTACGGACGGGATGTGGCATACGAGGCACTTATCAATGCCACAATCCAGACGGATGGAACAAACTACGGCAACGTGTCAGGGGCTACGTTTACAACCGAGGCATTCAAGAAGGCCATTTCGAATGCAATTGGAAAGCTCTAGAGACTAGCTAACACATTTACAAAACCAGGGGAAGAAATGAGTTCCCCCTGCCTAGTTGTCGCGATGGCCACCATTTGCCCCTCAGCCTTTTCACAAAACTTTTTCCAGGCAGCCTTACCTCCGGAGATGATCGCAGTTGCCCAAATATCTGAGGAAACGAGATCCTCACCGACCACTGACACCTGAATGAACTCTGCGGCCTTGTCCTGGCGCCAAATATGTTCACCGCGCTCAGAAATGCCACTTGTTGCAACCGCTCGAAAGTTAGAAGAGAAGAGGTCCAAAACGAGGTTTGCGCCTGAGCCCTCAGAAGCAACGCTCTTTAGGTTTGAAAGACCAACTCGGTTCAGACCCGGGCTTTCCAACTCGGGGCTTAGGTAAATGTCACCGCCAGCGTTGATGGTGAAACCTCTGACGCCATTAGCCAGCAGAAAGTCTGCGGCGTTTTGAGTGGCCCAGGCTTTAACGATCCCAGATGGGTCATATTCGCTGCCGCCAACTTTGGCATTGAAATAGCCTGTGGTCTTCTCTTGCCAAGCCACCACCTTTTCCCTAATTTGCTGCTGTTGGTAAGAGGCTCTACTCCAATCTAATTCACCTCGATTGAGCCTCGAAATTTCAGAGTTATCCATGTACAGACTGAATCTCTGATTCGCATCTTCAAGAACTTCCAAGGCGGAGTCGCACAGAGCATCTAGCTTTTCAGGTTCGGCCTGATCTTCGATTTGAAAAATGAAGCCTGTGCCCATGCACTCAGCACGGTAGCTGTGCATCGCTAGTCGTCATCGTGATCATCATCGTGGTCGTCATCGTGATCATCATCTTCGTAGTCTTCATAATCGTCGTCATCGTCGTCATACCCGGCTCCCACAGGAGTTGGACTTGACACATTTCCAGGGGCGGGGGTTGGGGATCCGACCGATCCCCAAGATTCACCCGATCCAGAGGATCCCGGGGTCGGGCTTGAAATATTCTCTGGGGCGGGCATGCTTGGAAGTTCGATGCTCTGAGCGCCTTCCGCAGCGGGATTGGAAGGTGGGTCTTGCACTGGTGCAACCGCTGTTTCAGCCGGAGCAGTTGACTGAACTTGCTGGGTCTGGATGGCGACAGATTCCCCAACAGGCGCTGCGTCCGCAGAGCCGGTCTCTACAGGAGCCTCTCTTGATGGGAGAGTCGGCGATGTCTGAGGAGAGGTCTCGGCGCTCCCTTGGGAGTTAGCTTCCTTCTGAACCGGAATACCGAAGGAGTCAACCTCGCTAGTTGCAAAGGCCTCCTGCGCAATTGGCAAGAGATTGGGTGACGCCACAGCGGCCACCGATGCAAACGACCCTAGAGCAATTACCGCAGAGCCGATCTTGGGTATGAGTGACGGCTTCCTGTCATCAATCACGTACTTCTTTTTTGACATGTTGCCTCCTATGTATAGAAGGCAACCACCTGCAGGTTAGAGAGGCGTTAAGCGATGATTAGTAATTTCTCATCTTTGCCTAGGAGCGCAGCGCCTTCGCCAGCTCCCTAAAGGAATCAACCAGCTTGTCCATGTCGGCCTGCTTGTGGGCAAGAGACACTAGCCACTGCTCATCAAGTCCTGGAGGAGTTAGGACCCCTCTGTTGACACCCCACAGCCAAGAAAGCTCTGCAACCTCAAAGTCTGTTGCCTTGAAATCCCGGTAGTTGCGCACAGGAGTCTCAGACCAGATCACAGCTCCCTTCACACCGAAACCGATGGTATGGGCTGGTAGCTCATACTCAGTAATTACCTCATCTAACTTCTTGAGGGTAGTGATGTTGATTGCCTCTGCCTTGCCTACCGCTGCCTCGGTTGCGACCTCATCGACCGCAATCGCAGCTGCCATGACAAGTGGATTGCCGTTATAGGTCCCAAAGTGAGCCATGCGGCCGTCAACAACCGCGTCCATGTACTTCTGCTTACCGCCAAAGGCAGCAAGCGGGAAGCCACCGCCAATGCTCTTGGCAAGGCAGATGATGTCCGGCTCAACGCCAAGCTTCTTGGCAGCTCCTGCAACACCAGCGGTCAATCCGGTCTTCACCTCATCAAAGATCAAGGCAATGCCGTACTTATCGCAAAGCTCTCTCACACCCTTTAGATAACCGGCGTCAGGCATGATGATCGAAAGGTTCTCAACCACTGGCTCAACAACGAAGCATGCGATGCGGTCGCCATGCTCTATGAAGATTTCCTGTAGCCTCTCGAGGTTGTTGAAGGGAACCGTGAAAACCTCTCCGGGCTCAACGTCGAATGGGACCTGTGGGGTTGGCGCGTGAGCGTCGCCGATGTCCTCGAGGGCAGGCTTGACCGAGACCTGCAGCGGGTCATAACCACCGTGATAACCACCCTCGACCTTGACGATGGCCTTCTTGCCGGTGACAGCTCTTGCGGTCCTGATTGCATACATCGTGGACTCGGTGCCGGAGTTGGTGAACCTGATCATGTCCAGGCCAAAACGCTTCTTGAAACGCTCGGCTGCCTCAGTGGCGATTGGGGCAGGTGTAACGAACAGAGTCCCCACACTTCGCATTGCCCTCTTGGCAGCTGCAATGACCTTAGGGTGCAGGTGACCCACCAGCATTGCCCCGAATCCCATCGAAAGATCCAGGAGCTTCCTACCGTCAACGTCCTTTACGTATGCACCCTTGGCGGAGACGATTGAAATTGGATAGGGGTCCCAGTGCTGAAAACTTGAAGTGACACCAAGTGGCAGGATCTTCTTCGCTTGAGCGTTGTGGCTCCCTGAACCGGAGGTGGTCTTTTCGAATCTGTCCCACTCGCTAGCAAGTAGCTTTTCAACCTTGGCTCTATCGATTGGCTCTGAGGATGCTGGGACATTTCTCCAGCCCGCAGGATCATGTTGCAGATTAATCTCTGTTTTCACTTCGTACTCCTTTGTCCTGCCATTGTCACCCAAGCGGAACTTTATAGCGAACTTAGAAGCCTATTTAGACTGAATCAGTTGAGAATTACTCGCTTTTTTGCGAAATCAGTAGTTTCTAGTCAAACCACTCAGTTGGCGGTCCTAGGAACAAAAGGAAGGCAAAGATCGCTGGCAGCACCAAAACAATGAGCAGAATCAACAGCACAGGCCTTGCGATAAACCACCTAAACAGCCTGTCGATAAAGCCCTTGTCCCTGGGGTCATCACTAGGCACTGTGCGCCAGGTGCCCTCGAGGGCATTTTGTCTTAGGAGCCGCCTGTCGAAAGGAACCGTTGCAAAGGGAACTATGGCGAGTGCCACGGCACCCGCGATCTTTCCAAGAGCCCAACGCTGGTTGAGACCCACCAAAACCGCAACCACGCAGTAGCTGAGAAACATGGCACCGTGGATGCTTCCGGCAATCGTCACGGCATGAGGAATGAGGTCGCCTAGCGCTCGAGATATGAGTGCTGAAATTAGTAGCCCCCAGGTAATTGCCTCCCCAGTTGCAAAGAATCTATAGATGGATTTTGGGCTGGTTTTCAAGGTTTCTCCTAACAGCTAAAAGCCTAGGTCACTCCCCTAGGCTCGTAGCTGTGAAGCAAGC
>JAYORB010000040.1:0-8288 GCA_038123155.1 Aquiluna sp.
TGGTTTCCAGGCTGCTCAGACTGCCAATTTGGCAATACGACAAGCGCAGAATCGGAGACCTTGTCTCCCGCGTGGGCTCCGACTCAACTTTGCTGAAGGCAGTACTCACCCAGGGTCTAGTGGATGCGCTCGGTGGTCTGCTGCAGTTTGTTGGCGCGATAGTTGTCATGGCCTTCATCGATCCCCTGCTACTCGGTTCCACTCTGCTCGTGGTATTCACGGCCGTATTCGCAATCTCCTTCACGGGACGAAAGATTCGCAGGGCCACCACCAAAGCCCAACAAAAAGTTGGTCAGATGTCGGCGGCTGTGGAGCGAGCTCTGAGCGCCATCCGAACCATTCGGGCGGCACGTGCCGAGGAGAGGGAAACAAACGAGATTTACAAGGACGCAACGGAGGCATATGATCAGGGTCTTTCGATTGCAAAACTCTCGGCAGCTGTTGCCCCAATTGCTCAGGTGGCCTTCAACACCGCCTTCATAGTGGTTTTGGGTTTTGGTGGACTGAGAGTCGCAACGGGCGCAACAACAATCGCCTCGCTGGTCACGTTTGTCATTTTGCTGTTTTTCATGGTGGGACCGCTGATCTCAGCGTTCGGCGCCTACACCTCAATCATGGGAGCGCTTGGTGCCCTGGCCAGAATCCAGGAGATCATGGTCCTCGATGAGGAGGAACCTACCCCAGTTGGCGACCATAGGGTCGCCAAGAACAAGTCCGCCATCGAGTTCCGTGACGTCGAATTCCACTATCAAGAAGATGAGGATGAAGAGCCGCAGCCCATCCTGAAGAAGATCAGCTTCAAAGTTGAGCGTGGTTCGAGGGTTGCCCTGGTGGGGCCATCCGGTGCTGGCAAGTCAACGGTGTTTTCTCTCATAGAGCGTTTCTATGAGCCGACCGGAGGAAAGATTCTCCTCGATGGACAGGACGTAACCGAGTTTTCTAGAAAGTCCCTGAGGGAGCAGCTCGGATATGTTGAGCAGGATGCTCCGGTCTTGGCCGGAACCATTAGAGACAACCTCTTGCTGGGAAGATCAGATGCCACTGATGAAGAGTTGGTCGAAGTTCTGGGCCAGGTAAACCTGGCTGAGGTTCTAGCCAGAGACACCAAGGGCCTCGATGCACAGGTTGGAGAAGACGGCATCATGCTCTCCGGAGGAGAGCGCCAGCGTCTCGCAATAGCGCGTGCATTACTGGCGAAGCCGCCAATCCTGCTTCTTGACGAGTCAACCAGCGCACTTGATGGTCCTAATGAACAACGCATGCGAGAAGCCATTGACGCTGTCGCGCAGGATCGAACCCTGCTCGTAATTGCACACCGTCTCTCCACGGTCGTCGACTCTGATCAAATCATCGTCTTGGAGCACGGTCGCATCCTTGGTGTGGGCACCCACTTTGAGTTGGTGAAGAGCACTCCGCTGTATGCCGAACTAGCAAAACATCAGCTCCTAGTCTGAGTAGAGTGTTGGGATGGAGTTTCCCTCCCAGCTGGACATCGATTTCGTCCGCAAATTAGACAGCGAAGACAAGCTGGCCGACTTTCGCAAACTCTTTTATTTTTCTGACCCCGAGATTTGCTACCTGGATGGCAACTCACTTGGGCGGCTGCCACGGCGCACAATTGATGAGGTCAATAGCTTTCTCACTGGAGAGTGGGGACACGAGTTGGTCGATGGCTGGAGCCATTGGATCGACCAGGCACAAACCGCTGGCGACCTCGTTGGAGAGGCCGCCCTAGGCGCGGCTTCTGGTCAGGTATTGGTCTGCGACACAGTCAGTGTGAATTTCTACCAGCTCTGTTCAGCAGCAATCAAGGCAAGACCGGGGCGAAAGAAGGTCCTCATTGACGCCTCAAACTTCCCCACCGACAGATATGTTCTTGCGGGGATAGCCGAGCAGCACGGCCTAGAGCTTGTGACCTTGGACAATGACGGCTCGGGAGGACCGGGAGCTGTCACTATCGACTCGGCCCACGAGCTAATTGAACCCGAAGATCTGAGGTCGCATCTCGGTGAGGACGTCGCACTCCTAACGCTGCAGGCCATCAACTACCGCTCTGGTTGCAGGCAGAACATTCGGGAAATAACTGAGCTGGCAAGAAGCTTTGGCATTTTGGTGGTGTGGGACTGTTCCCATGCTGTTGGCTCCATCCAGCTTGATCTTGACGAGAACGGGGTTGATCTAGCTGTTGGCTGCACCTACAAATATGGCAACTCTGGCCCCGGGTCTCCAGCTTGGCTCTATGTGAGAAAAGAGTTGCAGCGAGAGCTTCGTGTTCCAATCCAGGGTTGGTTCGCCCAAGAAAAGCAGTTTGAAATGGGGCCATACTTCGAACCAAGCGATGAGATTCGACGGTTTCAAATCGCCTCACCCTCAATTATTGGGATTCGCGGAGTTGAGGTTGCCTTTGAGATGATTCGCGAGGCTGGCATAGACAACATTGAGGCAAAGGCGGCCGTAGGTACCGAGCTGATGATCAGGCTCACAAAGAAGTGGCTCGAGGAGTTGGGATTCAGCCTGGCCACTCCCAGCGAGGCCGATAAACGCGGTGGCCACATAATCTTGCAGCATCCAGACGCCAAGCAAATTGCGTTGGCACTAAGAAAGCTAAAGAAGGTAATCCCCGACTACCGCGAGCCTGGAGCAATCAGGTTGGCAATCTCGCCTCTGCCAACCAGCTTCGAAGAGGTCTATGAGGGATTCCTGAGACTCAGAGACCTTGTTGCCTCTGGTGACTACAAACAAGTTTCGATGGAAGGCAACCGGGTTACCTAAGGACAAAATGACACACGATAAGCACGTCACCTACATCTCTTATCTCAAGGTAGACGAACTACTCCAGTTGCAGGAGCCGCTCAGCGATGGACCTGAGCACGATGAACTGCTTTTCATCACTATCCACCAGGTCTATGAGCTTTGGTTCAAGCAGCTTCTTCACGAGGCCTCGGCCCTGCAATCTGCACTGGTATCTGGAGACAGCCATCGCTCTTTGGCGCTTCTTGGGCGCATGCGCACGATCATGAAAACCTGCGTTTCGCAGCTCGACATTCTCGAGACAATGACCCCCCTTCAGTTCAACTCCTTTAGAGCCAGGCTCAGCTCCGCATCTGGTTTCCAGTCGGCTCAGTTCAGGGAGCTCGAAGCAGTGCTTGGCAGAAGAGATCAAGCGGGAAAGGACGCCGACAAGGCATCCGGCATGGGTATGGCTGAACACCTCATCCCTGGTTCTCCGGCAAGGGATCGAGTTGAAAGCGCCATGAACCGAGCCTCGCTCTGGGATTCTGCAATGCACTATTTCAACGGTCGGAGCCTTTTGCCCAAAGAGGCGCTGGATCGCGATGTCACCAGGCCCTGGGTTCCCAGCGAAGCAGTTCAAAAGGTCTTGGTGGAGATTCATCGAACTGACCCCGAGGCTGCCATGGTTGGCGAGGCGATGGTGGACCTGGATGAGGGCTTACAGGAGTGGCGATATCGCCACGTGAAGATGGTTGAGCGCACCATTGGCAAGAAGATTGGAACTGGAGGCTCCAGCGGAGTTGGTTATCTCTCCTCTACCCTTTTCAACCCAGTCTTTCCAGACCTGTGGGCAATTAGAAGCCAGTTCTAACTTCTCGGTAAATCCAGCTAACCTTGAGCCGTGGCAAAAAAGGCTATCTACCCGGGCTCATTTGACCCGCCAACCCTTGGGCATCTTTCTGTCGCACGCAGGGCAGCTGGCGTCATGGACGAGCTGGAGATTGTCGTGGTCCACAATCCAAGCAAAAAAGCCATGTTCGAAGGTAGTGAACGCGTCGAGCTCTGGACTAAAGCGCTTCAGGAATCTGGACTAAGCGGCGTAAAGGTGTCTCTTCTGGAGGGTGGCCTGATTGCCTCGCACGCGAAAAAGATTGGCGCAGATGCGATTATCAAAGGGCTTAGAACAGCTGCAGATCTGGACTACGAGTTGCAGTTTGCAAACATGAACCGTGACCTTTCAGGAATAGAGACTTTCTTCTTTGCCACCGAGCCTGCCTACTCACACATCTCATCGTCGCTGGTGCGGGAGGTTGCAGCTCTGGGGGGAGATGTCTCGGCTCACGTCCCACAGCCGGTGAACAAGGCCCTTATTGAGAGGCTGAGCAAGTGAGCCTGGTGGTTCAGCTCAAGGAGCTAATTCACAAACCAGGGAGTATGAAAGAAGTTGTCCTAGAACATTCCCTTGATGAGGCAATTGGAACCGAGGTCATGGGCATTCCCTCCGGCACGACTTTGGAAATTCCAACTCGATTGGAGTCGGTCCACGAGGGAATCCTGGCAACCGCAACCTTCACCGCGGGCACCAAAGGGGTCTGCTCTCGCTGCCTAGATGAAGTGAGCGGTGAAATTGACGTAGAGATACAGGAGCTATTTCTCTACCGCCCCGAAGAAGAGGATGACTTTGTCGTTGAGCAAGACCGCATTGATCTTGAGCAAGCGCTCATTGACTCTGTGGTTCCAGCTCTGCCAATTAAGCCCCTCTGCAAAGAGGATTGCCTGGGCTTGTGTGCGCGCTGCGGTCAGCGTATGGAAGAGGATCCTTCTCACTCGCACGAGGACCCAATTGACCCTCGATTCAGTGCGCTTGAGGGGTTTGGTGAGGGCTAGGCGCTAGCCATCTCCACGACGTTCCTCAGAAGCATGGCCCTTGTCATTGGCCCTACTCCTCCAGGGTTTGGAGAGAGGTGACCGGCCACCTCTGCAACACCGGGGTCCACATCCCCAACCAGTTTTCCGTCGACTCTGCTGATCCCAACATCCAGCACTGCAGCGCCAGGTTTGACCCACTCCGCCTTCACAAAATGCGGTGAGCCGATTGCCGCGACCACTATGTCCGCGCGCTTGATGGCAGCCGGGATATCCTCGCTGGCGCTGTGAAGGAGGGTTGGGGTGGCATCCACTCCCCGCGTGGTGAGAAGTAGTCCCAGAGGTCTTCCAACAGTTAGGCCCCTGCCAAGCACCGCAACCTCAGCTCCCTTAGTTGGGACCTCATACCTGCGAAGGAGTTCAACAATGCCGTTGGGCGTGCATGGAAGCGGTGAGTCAAATTTGCCTGATGTATTCATGACAAGCTTGCCGAGGTTTTCCGGGTGGAGACCGTCTGCATCCTTTTTTGGATCGATCAGCTCGAGCATTTGATTGGCACCCATGCCAAAGGGTAAAGGCAGCTGCACGATGTAGCCGGTCACCTCAGATGCGGAGTTAAGGTCAGCTATCGCACCACGAACATCGGCTTCTGTCGCGCTAGCTGGTAAGTCAATTCGAATTGACTCAATGCCCACCTCGGCACAATCGCGATGCTTCCCACCAACGTAGGAGTGAGATCCCGGGTCATCTCCAACCAACAAAGTTCCCAGGCCCGGAGCTTTGCCCTGGGAGCGAAGTTTCTCAACCTCGACCGACAGCTCTTTTTTGATTTGCGCTGCGGTGGCAAGCCCGTCTAGAGAAATTGCCGTCAAAGACTTACCAGTTCTCTAGTCCCTCATAGAGAGGGAAGGCCTCTGTCAGCTTTGTGACTCGAGCGCGAAGACTTGCAAGGTCGGCCCCTGGCTTTAGGGCCGAAGCGATGATGTCTCCCACCTCAGTGAATTCCTCAACTCCAAAACCACGGGTAGCGAGCGCTGCGGTACCGATACGGATGCCGGAGGTCACCATTGGAGGCCTTGGGTCATTAGGAACAGAGTTCTTGTTCACGGTGACACCCGCCTCGTGGAGGATGTTTTCTGCGCTTTGACCGTCAATTTCAGCATCGCGCAAATCAACGAGTACTAGATGTACATCGGTGCCACCAGTCAAAACGGTCACACCCTCAGCCTTCATATCAGGCTGAACCAGTCTGTCTGCAATAACCCTTGCACCATCGATAGTGCGCTGCTGCTGCTCTTGGAATGCTGGGGACATGGCCGCCTTGTAGGCGACAGCCTTTCCAGCGATAACGTGCATAAGCGGACCACCCTGCTGTCCCGGGAAGACGCCAGAATCTATCTTCTTTGCCCACTCCTGCTTGCAAAGAATCATTCCGGAGCGGGGTCCAGCTAGGGTCTTGTGAACAGTTGATGAAACCACGTCTGCGTAGGGAACTGGAGATGGGTGTACCTTTCCAGCCACAAGGCCTGAGAAGTGAGCCATGTCGACCCAGAGCTTCGCTCCCACCTCATCTGCAATCGATCTAAATGCTGCAAAGTCCAGGTGTCGAGAGTAGGCGGACCAACCAGCAATTAGAACCTCTGGCCTAGTCTCAAGTGCTCGCTCCCGAACGATGTCCATGTCAACCAGATATGTCTCCGGGTGAAGTTCATAGGCATGTGCCTCATACATCTGACCCGAGAAATTGAGCTTCATACCGTGAGTTAGGTGGCCACCGTGCGCAAGGCTGAGACCCAAAATCCTGTCTCCTGGTTTAGCCAAAGCCATCATCAAAGCGGCGTTAGCGGTTGCGCCAGAGTGCGGCTGGACATTGGCATGCTCAGCTCCGTAGAGCTCCTTAGCCCTGTCGCGAGCAAGATTCTCGGCAACGTCAACGGCCTCACAGCCGCCGTAATAGCGCTTCCCCGGGTAGCCCTCTGCATATTTGTTCGTTAGTACCGAACCCTGAGTCTGCAAGATTGCCCTGGAGACAAAGTTTTCACTGGCGATCATCTCGAGGGTTCCACGCTGACGGTCCAGCTCTTGCTGGAGTACCGCGGCGATCTCTGGATCTACCTCTGAAAGGGGGGCATTGTGGTTTTCGGCTAGTGGCATCCCCCAAGTTTACAAGCCTCCGGCCCCTGTTCTCCGCGGCTCGCTCAATAGGATTGAGCCTGTGAGTCAAAAAGAGCACTGGGTACTGACATTCGTCTGTCCCGATAAGCCGGGCATTGTGCACGCCATTTCCGGTGCTGTCGTTGAAGCTGGCGGAAACATTACTGAGAGCCAGCAATTCACCTCTGAGGACACCGGTCGATTCTTTATGCGCCTTCAAATTGAGGCGGACATCTCAAAGGCCGACTTCGAGAAGCAAATTGAGAAGATCATCGGTGACTACAAACTTGAGTATGTCCTTGACTTTGTAGGAAGGCCGATGAGAACTGTGCTGCTGGCCTCCAAAGCCGGACACTGCTTGAATGACGTCCTCTTTCGCCACCGTTCCGGCCAGCTGCCGATTGAGGTTTCTGGAGTGTTTGCCAACCACCCAGATCTTGAGTCAATGGCCAACTTCTATGGAGCAAAGTTTGAACATCATGAGATCTCAGGTGGCGTGGACAAGGCACTTTTTGAGAAGCGTCTGCGCGAATTCATCATTGAAAACGAAGTAGAGCTAATTGTTCTTGCGCGTTTCATGCAGATTCTCTCGCCAGAGTTCTGTGATGAGTTTGCCGGGCGAATCATCAATATTCACCACTCATTCCTTCCCGGCTTCAAGGGTGCTAACCCCTACGCGCAGGCGCATGCTCGAGGAGTGAAGCTCATAGGAGCTACAGCCCACTTCGTAACCAGGGACCTGGATGAGGGCCCAATCATCGAACAGAATGTCACGCGCGTTGAGCACAGTGATTCCAAACAAAAGCTTGTTCAGATAGGACAGGACGCGGAGTCCAAAACCCTCACCCAGGCAATCAGGTGGTTTGCTGAACACCGCGTCCTGCTTGACGGTCAAAGAACTATCATCTTCCGCTAAATCCGACGGCTAATTCCTGAAGGGAGTTTTCCACAGTCATGGTTAGGGCTCAGTTTTCCCAAGCATGAGGAACTCCCAGCGCATCACCTAGCATTGGAGCGTGCGTTTTCTCTCTTGGCTTGTTGGCTCGCTCTTGATCGCAGCCTCACTCGTAGGCTGCACACCATCGTTAGTGGAGGAGCAAGCTGCGCAGGAGCCAGAGCGCTACGAATCTCAGGTTGGGCTGCAGCTGTTCATGTGGCCATGGGACTCAATTGCCGCTGAGTGCGAATTCTTGGGCGCAGCGGGAGTCGACTGGGTTCTAATTTCACCGCCCCAGGAGCACATCACAGGGGCTGCGTGGTGGACTGTCTACCAGCCAGTTAGTTACAAGATCGAATCACGCCTTGGCAACAGAGAGCAATTTGCGGCAATGGTGTCAACCTGCGCCGAACACGATGTCGACATCATCGCCGATGCGGTTATCAACCACATGACCGCTCAGGCATCGGGAACAGGCTATGCGGGCACCGAGTTCACAAAATACGAATACGAGGGGCTGTATAGCCGCGATGACTTCCACAATTGCAACCTCACTCCCGATGACACAATCAGCAGCTACAAAGACTTAGCTCAGGTG
>JAYORB010000041.1:0-8204 GCA_038123155.1 Aquiluna sp.
GATGTTCACATCGGACCAAATCACTTCAGCGCCAAAGGTGCGACTCTTGACCTGCCTCAGCTAAAAGGAACACTTGAGATAACTAGCGAGCTGAAGCCCTGGCCGGTAACCCTGGCTAGTCCAGGGATCATGGGTTGGTATGGGCTCGTGCCGTTCATGGAGTGCTTTCACGGAATCGTTTCCTTCGGTCACAGCATCGAGGGGCAATTAGAAGTAGAGGGAAAGAACCAAAGCTTCTCAGGCGCCAAGGGTTACATCGAAAAAGACTGGGGAAAGAACTTTCCCAGCGGCTACATCTGGCTTCACTCAAACCACCTAGATAGCGACCAAGATGCCTCCATGGTTGCCTCCGCAGCAATCATCCCCTGGCTCTCAAAACCCTTCCGAGGATTCATCATGGGGCTGCACCACTCCGGCAAGCTCCACAGCTGGACGACCTATAACCGCTCAAAAGAACTTGAGCTGAGTCTCGATGACAGCCATGTCACCTGGAGGGTCGAGGGACCTGATGGGCTGCTCGAGATTAAGGCCGAACGAAAGCGTGGTGGGCTGCTTCATGCTCCACTCCGAGAGGCTATGCACCAAAGGGTGGAGGAGACAATGGATGCGGTATTTGATATCCGCCACAGCATCAATGGCAATACAGTTCTAAAGGCAAGGGCTACATCGGGGGCGATGGAAGTTTTTGGGGACACCGAGAGGCTGCTTCGGATTTGACACCCAAAAACATCATCATCACCGGAGGCAGCTCCGGTCTGGGCCTGGCAAGTGCAAATGCCTTCGCAGAGGCTGGCCACAACATCACCTTGGTAGCGCGCGGAGAGAAACGTCTGCTCGAGGCTGCCGAGCAGCTAAGGCTTAGGTATCCAGACTCTCGGATAGCAGAGCGTGTCCTCGATGTCTCAAACCTCGATGAGGTTAGAAGCTTTGCGAGGGAGATAACGGGGCCAGTTGATTTACTTATGAACAATGCCGGCCTCATGGGTCCCGACTTCGCACTTTCAATTGAGGGCATTGAGTCTCAGATGGCAACCAATCACATTGGGCACTTTCTGCTCACCTCGTTGCTGTGGGAAAAACTGGAGGAGGCGTCCGAGCCTCGCGTAATCTCGCTGAGCTCCGTGGTTCACCGCAGAGGAAGACTCAAGGCCGACTCTCTCGAAGAGATCCGCGGTTCCAAGAAAGACTCCTATGACCGCTGGCAACGCTATGCCGATACCAAGCTTGCGTGCCTACTCTTTGCAAGGGAGCTGGACCTCAGGGCAAAACAACTCGGTTCAAAGGTGAAGTCCGTTGCCGCTCACCCCGGCTGGGCACTAACGGGCCTGCAGATCAACTACCCTAACCGCTTTGACTTCTTAGCTCAGAGTGCCGAAACAGGCGCCAGAAGCCAGATCAGAGCGGCAACCGACGAGAGTCTCATGGGGGGCGAGTTCGTTGGCCCGAGATGGGAAGCGTGGGGAAGGCCTGCACTAATTGGGGGTTCAAAACGCTCAAATGACCTAGAGCTCATGAAGCGGCTCTGGGAAATAAGTGAAGAGCTAACTGGCGTGAAGTTTCTGGCCTAGGGGTAGGCTTTTTCAGTCCTAGGAGAGAAACGTGCAAGCCGAAGAAGTCGTCGGTTCGAGGATTACGAACCAGAGCCTAAAGCGCTGGCTGCACTCGCTGCCAGGTGTTGACAAGGTTGGCCTCGAAGCCAGAGCCGCATCCCTCGCCACCAGATCCATAAAGACCACCTCCAAGGCCTGGGGCCTGGATATGGCCATCAAGATGATGGACCTCACGACTCTGGAGGGCATGGACACGCCAGAGCGAGTTCGCAGCCTTTGCCAAAAGGCGATGACCCCTGACCTAGATGATCCGGAATGCCCGAGTCCCGCTGCCATTTGCGTATACGGAGACATGGTGCCCTTTGCAAAAGAGGCACTTGGGAAGAGCAAGATTTATGTGGCTGCGGTGGCAACCGCATTTCCCTCTGGCAGAGCCAGCATGAAGGTGAAGCTCCAGGACACCAAGGATGCCGTTGCAAACGGTGCCGATGAGATTGACATGGTCATTGACCGCGGGGCATTTCTTAGTGGCAACTACCTTGAGGTCTTCAAACAGATTCAAGCTGTAAAGCTGGCATGCCAGCGCCCCAAGGGCAAGCCCGCTCACCTCAAGGTGATCCTCGAAACTGGCGAGCTGCAGACCTACGACAACATCAGACGTGCGAGCTACC
Organism: Aquiluna sp.; assembly: GCA_038123155.1. GTDB lineage: Bacteria > Actinomycetota > Actinomycetes > Actinomycetales > Microbacteriaceae > Aquiluna. The sequence goes on from JAYORB010000041.1 coordinate 2,222, forward strand.
TAGCCATGCTCGCGGGTGCTGACTTCATCAAGACCTCAACAGGCAAGGTCTCCGTAAATGCGACCTTGCCAATCACCCTTCTGATGCTCGAGGCGGTTCGGGACTGGCACGAGGAGACGGGTGAGGTAATTGGTGTGAAGCCTGCCGGTGGCATCAGGACTGCCAAGGATGCCCTCAGATACCTCGTAGTTGTGAAAGAGGTTGCAGGAGAGCGTTGGCTAACCCCCGACCTCTTCCGCTTTGGAGCGTCAAGCCTGCTAAACGATGTGCTGATGCAGCGAAAGAAGCTTTTGACTAAGACCTACTTGGGTCCTGACTACGTAAGCGTGGACTAGGAGAGATTATGTTCGACTACGCACCCGCCCCAGAGGCCAAGCTCGCAAGTTTTGAAAAGAGCTATGGCCACTTCATCGGCGGCAAGTTCACGAAGCCTGCAAACCTCTACCCAACGATAAACCCCGCCACCGAGGATGTTCTCGCTCAGATTTCCCACGGCAGCGCAAAAGACGTTGACCTTGCCGTCAAGTCCGCACGTGCTGCATACGAAAAGGTCTGGAGCAAGCTCTCGGGTGCAGAGCGTGGCAAGTACCTCTTCCGCATAGCAAGGATCATGCAGGAGCGCGCCAGAGAGCTCGCGGTTGCAGAGACTCTGAACAATGGCAAACCGATAAAGGAAACCCGTGACTTCGATGTCCCAACAGCAGTCTCATGGTTCTTTTACTACGCAGGCTGGGCCGACAAGCTCGACCACGCAGGGCTAGGACCGAACCCTCAGGCTCTAGGAGTTGCAGCACAGGTGGTGCCGTGGAACTTCCCGCTAATGATGCTCTCTTGGAAGATCGCACCGGCCCTTGCGGCAGGCAACACCGTTGTTCTAAAGCCTTCAGAGACAACGCCACTAACGGCTCTTCTTTTTGCAGAGATTTGCCAGCAGGCGGAGCTACCCGACGGCGTGGTCAACATCGTTACCGGCTTCGGTGACACCGGAGCTGCGCTGGTTGGGCACAAGGACGTCAACAAGGTTGCCTTCACAGGCTCCACCGAGGTTGGGAAGATCATTGCCAAGCAGGTTGCAGGTAGCGACAAGAAGGTGACTTTGGAGCTTGGGGGCAAGGCCGCAAACATCGTTTTCGACGATGCTCCAATTGACCAGGCTGTCGAGGGCGTCGTCAACGGCATCTTTTTCAACCAGGGACACGTCTGTTGCGCAGGCTCAAGGCTCTTGATTCAAGAATCCATCCACGACGAGTTCATCAAGAAGCTCAAGCGACGAATGAGCACTCTCCGCCTTGGCGACCCGATGGACAAGAACACAGATGTGGGCGCAATCAACTCGGCCGATCAACTCGCAAAGATCAAGAAGCTGGTCAAAAAGGGCGTCAGCGAAGGCGGTCAGCTATGGCAGCCAGAATGCAAGATTCCAAGAAACGGCTTTTGGTTCGCCCCTGCAATTGTGGACAACGTAAGCCCCGCTAACACCGTCGCCAGAGAGGAAATCTTTGGGCCGGTACTAAGCGTCATCACTTTCCGAACCCCGGCCGAGGCGGTAACCAAGGCAAACAACACCGAGTACGGACTCTCCGCCGGAATCTGGACCGAGAAGGGCTCCAAGATGCTCAAGCTCGCAGATCAACTCAATGCCGGGGTGATCTGGAGCAATACGTTCAACCAGTTCGACCCGACCAGCCCATTTGGTGGCTTCAAAGAGTCCGGTTATGGCCGAGAGGGTGGCCGCCAAGGCCTCCTCAGCTACCTGAAAGCAGGTAAGTAAATGCGACTAGATGTGAAGAAGACCTACAAGCTCTTTATCGCTGGCAAGTTCCCAAGAAGCGAATCCGGACGTAGCTACCAAGTAAAGGATTCAAAGTCTGGGCATGTTGCCAACGTAGCTCTTGCTTCCCGCAAGGACGTTCGCGATGCTGTGCAGGCTGCAAGGGCGGCTCAGCCTGGCTGGGCTGGTGCCAGTGCGTATAACCGTGGACAGGTCCTCTACCGAATCGCGGAGATGCTAGAGGGTAGGCGTGAACAATTCATCGCTGAGATTGTCTCGCTTACTGGAAAAACTCAGAGGCAAGCGGATGCAGAGGTGAGCGCTGCCATTGACACCTGGGTTTGGCACGCAGGTTGGACCGACAAGATCGACTCCGTCGCAGGCAGCATGAACCCAGTTGCAGGCCCCTACTTCAACATTTCTACGAATCAACCCACGGGTGTTGTGGGGGCATTTGCACCCCAAGACTCGGCACTGGTTGGCTTCGTGAACACCATTGCCCCGGCAATAGTCTCCGGTAACACGGTAGTTGTCGTAACCAGCGAGAAACTCTCACTACCCGCTCTCACCATCGGCGAGGTTTTGGCAACTAGCGATCTTCCAGCAGGCGTGGTGAACATCCTCAGTGGCAAAGAGTCTGAGCTTTCTAGCTGGCTCGTGGGTCACATGGATGTCAATGCCATTGACTTGGAGGGAACCTCGAACGCAACTGAATTAGAGATCTCGGCTGCCAACACCGTCAAGCGAGTCATTAGACCAAACACCTACCCAAGAACTGGGTCAAAGGGAAACCTCCAGCACATCTTGGATCTCATGGAGGTCAAGACCGTCTGGCACCCCAAAGGGCACTAGAAACTAAGGTTGCCCGCCGGGCTTAGTTACAGCCTGCGCCGCAAATGCATTTGCATCCCTGAGCGCATCCTCAACATCAACACCTGCAAGGCGCTGAGCAAGATACTTCGCTGCGAATGCATCTCCGGCTCCGGTCGAGTCCACCACCTCAACATCGAATGCTGGGGACTTTGCAATACCCAGCACCTCAGCCCCCTCCTCTCCTGAGGTGACAATGACCTCAGGGAATTGCTCTGCAAGGTTGGCGTGCTTTGAGAGCAAGTCGTACTCATCTGAGTTGGGGAAGATGAAGTCTGCTCCCGAGATGGCCTGTAAGAACTCGGCTGGACCAAACTGGGAGATAAAGCTCCGGCTGCCGGGATCGACCGCAATCAATACGCCCACGGAGCCTGCTTTCTCTATGAGCTGTTGAGTTCTCTGGATGCCCATTGACATAACTGCGTAACCCGAGAGGTAGAGAACGTCAGTTTTTGAAAGATCTGCCGACTTTGCTGTGAGCTTTTCGTTTGCTCCTCGGTCCGTGAAAAAGGTGCGGTTATTCCCCTCAACCAAAACCACAATCTTGCCTGTGTGGAGCTGCTCGTCAGGTTCGAGCTTGGCAATCACAAATTTCGTCTCAAAGTAGTTCGTGAGCCTCGCGCGGTCTGCTGCCCCTACGCGAGCCACCAGCTCCACTTCAACACCCAGGGAAGCGAGCCAAACCGCAAAGTTTGCGCCAGAACCACCAGGCTTAGAGTTGATCTCGGCAGGGTTGTCAGTGTTTAGCTGTCTAGCTGAATCGGAAATGACGATGATGTCCTCAATGACATCTCCTAGAACTACGACCCTCTTCATTAGCTGGCCAGGGCCCTGGCGATTTCAGCGGCAACACTTACGTTATTTCGCGCGAGGCTGAGGTTAACCTCAAGAGATCGTCCACGGGACTCCTCAACTATGTATTGCAGAAGAAAAGGGGTTACTTCTTTGCCTCTAACGCCCTGCTGCTCGGCTGCTGCAAAGGCCTTGGCCAAGACCGCGTCGTGCTCAGACTTATCCCATGCCTCAGACTCTGGAACGGGGTTTGCCACCACAACAGCAGCGCTTGATCCCTGCATCCTTGAAGCAGAAAAGACGGCAGCGGCCTCCTCTGGGCCCTCAACCCTCCAGTCAAGTAAATACTCGGAGGCTGGAAGCCAGAATGCCGGAAAGACATCGGTCTTATAGCCGATTACCGGAATGCTCAGGGTCTCAAGTCGCTCTAGGGTTGCCCCGATGTCCAAGACGCTTTTTACCCCAGCACTTACGACAACCACCGGCGATGCCGCCAAAGTTGAAAGATCGGCCGACTCATCAAAGCTCTCACTTGCACCCCTGTGAACCCCGCCAAGGCCTCCGGTTGCAAATACCCTCACCCCAGCCTTGGCGGCCAGATGAGCAGTTGCGGCAACCGTGGTGGCGCCGCTCATTCCCTTTGCGCTGAGAATCGCCAAGTCTCTAACCGAGGCCTTCGGGATGTCCTCGTTAGCGATGAGCTCTAGCTCATCGTCACTCAAACCCACGGTTGGTGTGCCATTGATAACTGCAATGGTTGCCGGGACAACATTTTGTGCCCTAAGAAGCTCCTCAAAGGCCCGAGCTGCCAGCAGGTTCTGAGGCCTTGGCAAGCCGTGCGAAATGATTGTCGACTCGAGGGCAACGACGGCTGCACCCTCAGAAATTGCAGCGGCCACCTCAGGGTGAATGTTGATTCCAGCTTCTTGCACGCAACAAGGCTAGCCGAGTCATAACCCTGAGCTAGTGGGCTAATCACTATTGTTTCTTCGAAGAGGTGCCGATTGAAAAGACCGTGGCTAACAACCCCGAGGGGTCAGCAAATAACCATGTGGTTGGGCGTGCTGGTATCCCTATTGGCTCTGGTGCCTCTGAATACCCAATTGGAGCTTGATCAGAAGCGAGCAACCATTGAGCAGCTTGAGCTAGCGAGCATTCAATACTGCGAGGTTGCTAGCTGCGGGCAACTCAAGATCGCAGGCGGACTAGAAATCACAAGCGACCTCACGCTCGAGGAAAACGAGTTTGGAGTGAATGCCAAGCTGCGGGTAATCAACCACGGTATGGCCCTAGGCGACCGAGAGTTTTGGTTCGAGCTCAGAAGCGAGGGTGGCCAAAGAGTGGAGTCAATGCGGGGCCAGCTATCGCTCACGCCAAAGGGTCCGCAGTTTATTGAGTTCTTCTTCACCGGCACAAAGGCCGAATTCGAAGGCGCAAACTTAATTCTTGGTTACTAGCGTTACCAAAACGTTACATTTATCAGGATTTTCTCAGGTTGGGTGTAGTTTGACATATGTGTAGGTCAACGACGGAGCGGTTCGAAGACCTCGATTCTCTCCTGAATCGGCCTACACCTAAGGCCGAAAGGAAAATAAATAAATGAGTGCAGAAGGTTATAACGTAGTCTTCAACATGCTCTCGCTTGGAATTGCGAGCATGCTGTTTACTACCACCTTTCTTCTCGTAGCACGTGAGCGTGTTCTCCCCCGTTACCGCATGGCTGTCATGGTCTCGGCAACGGTTACGGCGATCGCCGCTTACCACTACTTCAGAATGTTCGACAGCTTCGTCCACGCGTTTGGACCAGACGCTGTCGCTGGAGCCACCTACAACGTCGGTTACCGTTACGTTGACTGGTTCCTAACTGTTCCACTGCTTCTGGTCGAGACCGTCGCAGTTCTCGCGCTAGCTCGCCAGGCACAGAGCTCACTGCTCGTCCGCCTGGTACCAGCAGCAGCCCTGATGATTGCACTGGGTTACCCAGGCGACTCCGGAATGACCATGGGCCTAGCTCCATCGGTTTGGGGTCTGCTTTCAACCATCCCATTCCTATACATCCTCTACGTACTGTTCGTTGAGCTCGGTAAGAGCCTGGCGAGCCAGAGCGAGGCTGTACAGCGCAAGATCAAGGAGCTACGTCTTCTTCTTCTCGCGACCTGGGGTGTTTACCCAATCGCCTTCATTGCAAACATGAACGCAACCGGTTTCGACGAGACCGGCTTCGTACTACGTGAAACCGGATACACCATCGCTGACATCTTGGCGAAGTGTCTATTCGGTCTGATGATCTTCACCATCGCTCGCATCAAGAGCGCTGAGGAGGACAAGGAGTTCGCGAAGTCCGAGTTCAAGGACTAGTAATCCAAAAGAAGGGGCGCGGGGCAACCTGCGCCCCTTTTCTTTACTCAAGGAGAGAACATGAGAAAAAAGATTGACTGGGATCTAATTCAGATCCTTGTACTGACCCTTACCGTTCCTGTGATGCTCATCATCGGAGCAGCATTCCCAAGTTTCCTAGCAAACTATCGCTAGTCTTCCTCTGTGGCTGTA
>JAYORB010000042.1:0-8204 GCA_038123155.1 Aquiluna sp.
ACCGTGTCGCGTGCACGTAGGATTCAGCAGTTCCTATCGCAGAACACCTACATGGCCACCAAGTTCACCGGTGTCGAGGGTTCAACTGTTCCGCTGAAGGACACCGTTGAGGGCTTCCGCATGATTGCTGATGGCGAGCTTGACCACGTGCCAGAGCAGGCATTCTTCAACTGTGGTGGCATTGACGATGTCATGAAGGCCTACGAGCGCATCAAGAAGGACCTCGGTTAGTGGCAAACCAAATCACCGTAAACGTCGTCTCGGCCGAGAGGGAAATCTGGTCGGGCAAGGCTGACATGCTCGTCGCAAAGACGGCTGTCGGGGAGATTGGACTACTCGCAGGTCACGAGCCAATGCTTGCTGTGTTGGTTGCTGGCGAAATCAGGATCTCCTCTAGTGAGGGCAAGGTTGTTGCCAAGACCGAAGAAGGCGGGTTTCTCTCAATGGAATCTGACGTAGTCACTGTCGTAGTTCGGGACGCTCAACTGGTCAGCTAATACATGCTTATTCTGCTTCCGCCGTCGGAGACCAAGCGTCCCGGCGGCGTCGGCATTTCCATAGACCGTTCCGCAATCATCTGGGCAGCGCTGGATGAGACTAGAGACCACCTGATCCGTGAACTAACACAGCTCTGCGCAGATAGGGAACAGGCAGCCAAGGCCCTCAAGTTGGGAGCACGAAACATGGGCGACGTGGATGCCAACCTAGGGCTATTGACTGCCCCAACAATGCCCGCCATCGCCCGCTACACAGGCGTGCTCTATGACGCTTTGGCTTATGACACCATGAGCGAGGGCGCGAAGCTCCGCGCAAAGGAGCAGGTCTTTATTCAGTCCGCACTATTTGGGCTACTTCCGGCAACCGAGGGCATTCCCTATTACCGGTTTAGCGCTGACTCGAAACTGCCTGGTGTGAACCTCAGGAGCATTTGGACCAAGGCCCACGAGGCAGTTTGGCCAAGAATGGTTGGCCCTATTTTGGACATGCGGTCCAAGGCCTACGTAGAGCTAAATCCAATCCCAGAGAATCGTGAATCTTGGTTCGTTGAGGTGTTGGACGATGCAAGCGGCAAGGCCCTGAACCACTTCAACAAAAAGGCCAAGGGCGCCTTTGTTAGGGCCGCAATGGAAACAGGGATCAGCAACATTGACGATGTTTCGGCTGTGTCGAAAGCCGCAGGCCTTGCATCACGCGTGTCGGACGGCAAGGTAGAACTCCTCGTTCCCGCTGGCTTCTAGTAAGACTCCGGGGCAATCATGTCGACCTCTCCCTCGAGCGGCATGATGTCATAGGGCTCTGGGAGCTGAATCACGCCTTCTTCGACGGAGATTATTACGTCGAACCACCCCTGATCGTTGTGAAGTATGAATGCGGGCACTAGCCACATGTTTCCGTTTCCGTCATAGGCCGCCGCCAGAGCAGTCTCTGCGCGATTGACCAGCACATCAATAATCTCGGGTTCGGTTGGCTCAATGGGCTCGGTGGGCTCCGCTGGTTTCCCAGGCTCGACTGGCATCGGCTCTTCTTCGGTGAAGCCATCACCGGATGAAGCCATTGAGTCATCCCTGGCTAGCGACGAGGTGGTGGACATCTCTGAGTAGTACTGCTCGTAGTAGCTGGAAGCCACCGAGCCATACCAGCGCCAGTCGCTAATCCGCTTGACCGCATCTAGCGCAGAGATGGTGCCAAAGTCTCCTCGAGAAACAATTTCGACGCTGTAGCCGGAGGCATATGAAATCTCTCCATCTGCGCCCCATCCCAAGTAGCTCTCAAGTGGAATCGGGTTGCCATTGAGAGTCATCGGCATTGATACCGAGCCACCCCAATTGTCTCGCCATACCCGAGCAAGGTCTCTATCGAATTCGATCCCCAGAGCACCAAATGTCGATTCGGCCTGGGAAAGCATCTCTGCCTCAGATGGGATTAGACCAGGCTCCGGGAGTATTTCCTCGCAAACGTAGGACTCGTCGACCATAAGCTCCTCGCCATCTGAGTCCTCTGCCATGGCAGGCTCGGCGCAGCCTCGGAAATACTCTTGGTTCCAGCGACTGAAATACCATCCTCCGGGGCCCGACCAGTAAATCGAGAGGTTGAAGTCTTCACCTGAAATTGAATAGCTCGGATACTCGGCGGTTGACCACTCATCCTCCGCTGGCTGACCCTCGATGCCAAAAACTGCCGCAACGTTTTGGAGAATTTGCGAGGGGTTGCCAGTTTTTCGTACCTCAAAGATTTCGCCGGTTCCACTCTCTTGGCTGAGCCCATCAGCGATGTAGTTATATTCGAACCATCCTGGCCAGATCATGGCGCTGTCTGCTGACACTGCGGACTCTGCAGTGGTTGATAGGGCGCTGTCTCTTCCGGTAGCTCCCGAGGAGGCGAGTTCAAAAAGCGGTTGGGGCTGCAAAGTTGAGGGGAGTGTTATGCCAACCACCAGGGCCGCCGCACCTAGCGAACCAACAAGCGTTCTCACGCCTCTGTATCCAAGGGGCGCCTTTCGTCCCTTCATTGCCGCCTTTGCAACGACGGTCTGATCGAGTGAGTCAATTCCTGCCTTGGTGTCGGCCTTGTGCAGGAGCTCTCTGAGTTCTTTGTCTTCCATGTCTTGGTTATGTAGTCGGGGAGTTGGTTTTTTCAAAGCCTTGAAGAAGATTCTTTTTGGCTCTCGAGAGTCTGATGTTTACAGCGTTTGCGCTTTGTCCTAAGGCTTTGGCAATGTCGTCAGGCTCAAGCCCCTCAAACGCCCAGAGCGCTAAGACCTCTTGTTCCCTTGGGCTGAGCGCATTCCATGCTGCCGCCATGGAAATGTCAGCAATCGCTACAGCCTCGGCAGAAGGTGCTGCTACTGGTTCTGCTAGCCGCTCGAGAATCGCCATGCGACCAGACTGCTTTCTGCGATGGTTAGCAATTAGGTAGCGCGCAGTTTTATAGAGCCAGGGAAGTTCGTCGCCGGCAGTTATTGAGGTGCGTTTGTTCCATGCGATCTCGAATAGGTCAGCTGCTATGTCTTCGACCGCATCGCTGGGGAGCCTGCGAGCGAGAAATCGAGTCAGGTCCGCAAGGTGGGCGCGATAAACCCTATTGAACTCTTCAGCTGTCATTTGCTCTCCCAATGAACCAATGTAGTGGGAGCTGGATATTTTTCAGGGCCTTCTAAAACAGCCCGGTGCATGGTCTTGAACCATACCCGTCGACTGCATCAGTGCATACATAGTCGTTGGGCCAACAAAAGAGAAACCGAGGCTTCTTAGCTTCTTACTTAATGCCTCTGATTCCTGGCTGGTGGCCTTCCACTCAAAGCCTTTGGCTGGTGTTTGAGCTTTCTTTGGAGCAAATGACCACATCAGCTCGACTAGGTCAAGATCCTGATCGATGACCACCTTGGCGTTGTTCACTGCAGAAATCACCTTTGCCCGGTTGCGGATTATTCGCTCATCAAGAAGAAGACTGTTTATTTCTTGCTCTGAGTAGCCTGCGACCTTGGCCGCGTCGAAGTTATCGAATGCGGCGCGGAATCCTTCGCGGCGCTTCAAAATTGTGATCCAGCTGAGTCCCGCCTGAAAGCCCTCCAGGCATATTCCTTCGAATAGCGCTCGCTGATCCTTAGTTTCGGTTCCCCACTCTTTGTCGTGGTAGTTGATGTAGATCTGATCATCGGTTACCCAGCTGCAGCGAGTAATTCCATCCTCATGAACCCGGGTGCTCACTTGTATTCGATTCCCTCAAGTTCAAGGAGCTTCACCTTGGTAGGGATCCCGTGACCTCCCGAGTATCCGGTGAGTTTGCCAGTAGAGCCAAGGATTCTGTGGCAGCCAATGATGATTCCAATTGGGTTAGCTCCCACAGCACCGCCAACCGCTCTTGCCGCCTTTGGCTTGCCGGCTCTAATAGCCAAGTCTTTGTATGTTGAAGTCTGGCCAAATGGAACTTTTGCAATCTCGCTCCAGATTGATTCTTGAAACCTAGTTCCCCTGGCTAAAAGGGGTAGGTCAAACACCTTTCTTTTGCCAGCGAAATATTCTCTGAGCTGGTTGCTTGCCGATAGAGCGATATTTTTATCGGCGTCATTCTCTGAAAAGTCTGGCAGGGGAGTGGAAGTGGGAAACCCAACCTCCACGACCTTTCCCTCGGCAACACAAATCGTGAGCGGACCGAGCGGAGTATCGAGAGTTACTCGGGCTGTGATTTCGCTCATACGTGCACACTACACACCTTGTTGCGATCGCGTTCCAGAGCTGTGGAGAACCCTAGGAGTTGAGACGCTTCCAGGCTTCGGTTAGGACCTTTCTCAAGATTTGTTCGATTTCGTCGAACTCCTTGGGGCCGATTGTCAGCGGTGGTGCAAGCTGAATCACAGGGTCTCCTCTGTCGTCAGCGCGGCAGTAGAGCCCGGCCTCATAAAGAGCCGTATTTAGGAAGCCCCTCAGAAGTTTCTCGGCCTCGGGTCCGGTGAGAGTTTCCTTAGTCTCCTTGTTCTTGACCATTTCAACCGCGAAGAAGTAACCGTCTCCGCGGACGTTGCCAACGATGGGTAGGTCGTAAAGCTTCTCAAGAGTCTTGCGGAAGACAGGGGAGTTCTTTCGAACGTTGTCGACCAACTTCTCCCTGTCGTAGATGTCTAGGTTGGCGAGGGCCACTGCACAAGCCACCGGGTGGCCTCCGAAGGTGTAGCCGTGGGCGAGCGTGTTGGTGCCGTCATCAAACGGCGTGAAGAACTTCTCTTTCAAGAACAGCGCACCTAGCGGCTGAGCTCCAGAGGTTATTGCTTTCGCGGTCACCATCATGTCTGGCTGAATGTCGTAGCGCTGGGATCCAAACATCTCTCCCGTTCGGCCGTAACCGGTGATGGTCTCGTCGGCCACGAGGATCACGTCGTACTTCGTGCAGATTTCGCGAACACGCTTGAAGTAGGCCTTCGGTGCGGTGAAGCAACCACCAGCATTTTGGATGGGCTCAACGAAGAAAGCCGCTACGGTGTCAGGCCCCTCAAAAAGAATTGCCTCCTCTAGGCGATTAGCCGCCCAGATACCGAATTCGTCCTCGTTCTTGAACTCATGGGGAGCCCGGTAGTAGTTGGTGTTTGGAACCCTGAAGGCAGACGGCACCAGCGGCTCGAACATCTGCTTGAACGCGGGGATGCCGGTAATGGATAGGGCCCCATGGCTGGTGCCGTGGTAGGCGGTCATGCGGGAAATAACCTTGTGCTTCTGGGGTTTGCCAGTCATCCGGAAGTACTGCTTGGCAATCTTCCAAGCAGACTCGACGCCCTCGGTGCCGCCGGTTGTGAAGAAGATTCTGGTCATGCCCTCTGGTGCGTAGGAGAGCAGTCGCTCAGAGAGTTCGATTGCTCTCGGGTGGTGGTAGGACCAAAGCGGCATGAAGTCAAGTTCCATCATCTGCTTTTGCGCGGCTTCGGCGAGCTCCGGCCTGCCGTGGCCTGCGTTGCAGGTAAAGAGCCCCGAGAGCCCATCAATTACCTTTCGACCCTTGGAGTCGATTAGGTAGTGACCCTCACCGCGTTCGATGATTGTCATGTCAATCTTCTGGTAGGGGCTGTGACGGGTGAAGTGCAACCAGGTGTGCTTCTTGGCAGCCTCTTGCCACATCTTGTCGCCAACGGCCATACCTGCTTGCATGGCCTCAAACACCTTTAGGTCGGCGCTGGATTTAGCCCCGGGTTTTACCTTGCGAATAAGTCCCTTGAGCGGGTTAGTTTTTCTGCTCTCTGAAATCGCCATCGATTATCAATACCTTTTCGGGGACCTATCTGGTTCCCCAGTTATAAAACTGCTTGTGCAGCTTTAGATAAACAAATGTTTCTGCCGAGGTTACCTGAGGAAGGGTGCGAATCCTTTGGTTCAGAAGAGCAATCAGGTGATCGTCATCCTCACAAACCACCTCCACCATCAGGTCGAAACTCCCAGCGGTGAGGACAACGTAGTCAACCGAGGGGAGTGTGGACAGGGCCTCAGCCGCCTCTGTGACATCGCCGACACACTTGATCCCAATCATGGCCTGGCGCGAGAAGCCCAACCTGAGTGGGTCGGTGACGGCAACAATCTGCATTACTCCGGATTCTGTGAGCTTCTGCACGCGCTGCCGAACCGCTGCCTCAGAAAGTCCCACCACCTTGCCGATCTCGGCGTATGACTTTCGTCCATCGTGCTGGAGCTGCTCGATGATCTGCTTCGAGATCTCATCGAGTTGAGATTGTCTGGTTCTTGTTGTCCTCGACATGTCTCGAGTATCACAGCAAGTCGATGCCGAAAATAGGTATTCCGCAGTTTTTTTACAAATAAGTTACGAAATCGGCACTCTTTTTCATTTTTAATGTCGGGTAGGCCACTGCGGGTCTAGCATCAAGGTATTGATCTCAACGAGGAGTGAATTCAGTTGGCAGTTAGAAAGCTTCAGAACTTTGTTGGCGGCAAGTATGTAGCACCTGCTGCGAGTGCGGTGAGTGATGTCATCAACCCATCCACCGAGGAGGTCTATGCCCAAGCGCCCGTCTCTGGCGCTGAGGATGTCAATAACGCCTTCGAGGCCGCTCATGCCGCTTTCAAAGAGTGGTCGCAAGTAACGCCTGCCGAGCGGCAGTTGGCTCTTTTCAGAATCGCTGACGAGCTAGAGCAGCAAGCTGAGAAGGCGGCCGATCTCGAGAGTGAGAACACCGGTAAGCCAAGAGCGACCCTCGTTGACTACGAGATGGTTCCGTCCGTAGACCAGATTCGTTTCTTCGCAGGAGCAGCCCGCAACCTGGAGGGTAGGGCAACTGCGGAGTACACAGCCGACCACACCTCGTCAATCAGGCGTGAGCCAATCGGCGTGATTGGACAGGTCACCCCATGGAACTATCCGCTGAACATGGCGGTTTGGAAGTTCGCCCCTGCGATTGCCGCGGGAAACACAATTGTTCTCAAGCCTTCTGACACAACACCTTCATCGACACTGTTCTTGGCCGAGATAGCAAACAAGCACTTGCCTCCCGGAGTATTCAATGTCATCACAGGGGACCGCGATACCGGTCGCATGATGATCGAGCACCCCACCCCGCAGATGGTCTCAATCACAGGCTCGGTTCGCGCGGGTATGGAGGTTGCAAAGTCCGCTGCGGCTGACTTGAAGCGCGTGCACCTTGAGCTTGGCGGTAAGGCTCCAGTAATTGTCTTTGACGATGCAGATATGCAAAAAGCTGCCGAGGGAATCGTTGCCGCTGGATTCTTCAACGCTGGTCAGGATTGCACCGCTGCCACAAGGCTGCTGGTTCACGAAAAGGCTTACGACTCATTTATGGCAGCGCTTCTCGCAGAGGTAAAGGCAAGCGCAAAGGTTGGAATGCCTTCAGACCCAGATGTTCTGTTTGGACCTGTCAACAACTCATCCCAGCTCGAGCGGGTGCAGGGCTTCATTGACAGGGTCCCATCGCATGCCAAGGTCGAGGTTGGAGGAAACAGGCTCTCTGGCAAGGGTTACTTCCTAGAACCAACAGTCCTCTCAGGTTTCAAGCAGGATGACGAGCACATTCAAAATGAGATCTTTGGACCAGTTCTAACCGTCCAGAAGTTCAAGGATGACGAGCAGGCCCTTACCTGGGCCAATGATGTGAAGTATGGCCTCGCATCTTCGGTCTGGACCACAAACCACACCAGGGCAATGCGCTTTTCTAAGCACCTTGACTTCGGCGCTGTGTGGATCAATTGCCACATCCCGCTGGCGGCCGAGATGCCTCACGGCGGCTTCAAGCACTCCGGATACGGCAAGGATCTTTCGGCCTACGGTTTCGAGGATTACACCCGTATCAAGCACGTAATGCACTACATCGGAGACTGAAAGTAAAAATTAGATTTCATTGACGGCCCCAGGAGGAATTTGTGCCAAACTTTGAGCAATTCGGAATCACCGAAGCGCCTGAGAATGAATACAAGCCGCTACAAGCGGATTTAGGAGAAAAGCAATGAAGCGAGAGCTACCGCAAGACCCAATGCTGCGGGACTTAGTTCAGATGGCTAGAAATCACCAGATTTCCAGGCGCGCGGCATTGGCCGGAGTTGGTGGAACTGCAGCTGCACTTACCCTTGCATCCTGCGCACCGGCAGACGAAGGTCAGGTTGCCGCAACTGACGTTTCCGACTCTGAGAAGGTGTTGGTTTGGCACAACTGGCCTGCCTACATGGACGAGGACGACGACGGCAACTACCCAACAC
>JAYORB010000043.1:0-8142 GCA_038123155.1 Aquiluna sp.
TCCTTGATTTCGTCCTCTTCGGCCGAAGTTCCAAGCCGGATGAGATCGGCATTACATGCAGTCCCTAGGCCGTCAAGAATCTGTTGTAGATCTGGATACTTTTCTAGCCAGGGTGTCAGGAATCCTGGTGTCTGTGAACCCTGGCCCGGGCAAGCAACTATGAGCATTAGTCTCTCCTGATTCCACTTTCTGCATCGCTAATGAGCCCCAGCGACAGGGCCACCTGCGCGACGAAGCTAATCCTCGATTCGGTCACATCCTCTCCCAAGAGGTCATGAATTCTCTTGAGCCGATATCTCACGGTGTTCGCGTGCACATACAGAGCCTTAGAGGTTGCCTCGAGAGAACCACCCTGCTCGAAGTAGGTTTTGAGTGTCCCGAGGAGCTCTTTAGAGCTTTCAGCCAAGGGGAGGTAATAGTTGCCGATAAGGGTTTGTTTAGCGAGCTGGTCGCCTGCGAGTGCTCTCTCAGGCAAGTAATCATCAGCCTGCACTGGCCTCGAGCCGACTTCTCTACTTGCTGCAACCGAATTCGCAGATAGTGCGGCACGAGCAGACCTGGGTGCCTCTGAAACTGTGTTCACCACCGGCCCCAGAATTAGCGGACCTGAGCCGAAGCACTCTCCAATAGATTCTGCAACGCTTTGTATTTCTCTCGTTGGTGACTTCGATATCTCGGGGAGCCCAATCACGGCAACTTGCCTGCGCCCCTGAATCCCCAGTAAGACATCCGCCTGAGACTTTCTTGCAATTTTGCGGATGTTGTCAGGGTCTGGTGAATCGGGGGTGGTGCCTAGAAGAACGGCTACTTGACCATCGGCACGCCAGCCTAAGGCTGCAACTCTTGAATTTATCTCCTGAGAAGTCTCTCCGCTGATGATGCTGTCCACCACCAACGCTTCCAGACGGGCATCCCAAAGCCCTCGTGCCTCGGCCGCCCTGGCATAGACATCCGCAGCACTAAAGGCGATGTCACGTGAATATCGCAGCACGGCCTCGCGCAGGTCAGGGTGCTCTGAAACAACTCTCTCTTCGACCATTTCAACTACTACATGGATGAGCTGGAGAGTCTCTTGCAGCGAGATTGAGCGCAGAAGCTCCCTTGGAGCACCCGCGAATACGTCTGCCGCAACCCAGGGCTGAGAGCCGGGGTCCTCGTACCACTGGATAAAGCTGGTTATGCCACTCTGGGCAACCGATCCAACCGCCGCACGTCTTGCTGGAGGCATCTGGGAATACCAGGGGAGCGTTTCCTCGAGACGGGTTAGGGTCGCCGTTGCCAAGTCGCCGGCAATGGATCTAAGCCATGGGAGGTGCTTAGGCGTCACCACCGGCCGATCCGCTGGTGCCAGCAGCAACATCGTGGAGCCGGAACTTGTCAATTGCCTGCTGGGGGATGCTTGCATCCAACTTGCCCTGAGCAACAAGCTGCTCTAAAGCCCTGACGGCGATCGATGGGCCATCAATCTTGAAAAAGCGCCTTGCAGCTGGCCTGGTGTCTGAGAAGCCAAAGCCATCAGCCCCAAGAGTTGCAAAGTCACCTGGAACCCATGGCCTGATCATGTCTGGTAGCGAGTGGGTGTAGTCGCTGACGCCCAGGAATGGACCCTCGGCATCTGCGAGTTTTTGTGTTAGGTAGGGCATCGGGGCATCTTGCTCTGGGAAGAGGAACCTCTGCTCGTCAGCCTTGAGGCCGTCTTTGCGCAGCTCTCCCCAGCTAGTTACGGACCAAACATCCGCTGCGACACCGTACTCGGCGAGGAGTCCCTGTGCCTCGAGTGCCCATGGCACAGCAACCCCTGAGGCCAACAGCTGCACTTTGTGGCCGGCTGCATTGCCGTTGCTGAGCTTGTAGATACCCCGTAGGACGCCATCAACATCGAGGTTCTCTGGCTCAGCTGGCTGCAGCATTGGTTCGTTGTAGACAGTGAGGTAGAACATGACATTCGGGTCCTCGTGCTGGCCTCCGTACATGCGCTCAAAGCCGGCCTTCACAATATGGGCAATCTCGTAGCCATAGGCGGCGTCGTAACTAATGACCGCCGGGTTTGTGTACGCGATGATGGGGGAGTGCCCATCCGCGTGCTGAAGGCCTTCACCAGTCAGGGTTGTCCTTCCAGCTGTAGCACCGATGAGGAACCCTCGCACCATCTGGTCGCCTGCGAGCCAGAGGGAGTCTGCTGTGCGCTGGAATCCAAACATTGAGTAGAAGATGTAGATGGGGATGATCGGTTGACCGTGGGTCGAGTATGAGGATCCCGATGCAGTAAAGGCTGCGACTGATCCGGCTTCGTTGATGCCGGTGTGCAGAATCTGACCTGCTTCGCTCTCCTTGTAGTTGAGGAGTAGTTCACGGTCCACCGAGATGTACTTCATTCCATTGGGGTTGTAAATCTTTGAGGTTGGGAAGAAGGCGTCCATACCGAACGTTCTTGCCTCATCGGGGATGATCAGCTGAATTCGCCCGCCCGCACCCTCTGACTTGAGTAGGTCTTTGAGCATTCGCACAAACGCCATGGTCGTGGCAACCTCTTGGTTTCCCGACCCCTTACGAGGGACGTCGTAGGCGCTTTCCTCCGGTAGCTTGAAGTCCACGTACTTACTGCGCCGTTCTGGCAAATAGCCACCAAGCTGCTTCCGGCGCTCGTGCATGTAATCAAGTTCCGGCGAATTTCCCTCGGGCACGTAATAGGGCGGCATGTATGGGTCAGCCTCAAGCTGGGCGTCTGAAATCGGAACCCGCATCTCGTCGCGGAACTGCTTTAGATCCTCTATCTTGAGCTTTTTCATCTGGTGGGTTGCGTTGCGACCCTCGAAGCTCTTTCCAAGCCCATAGCCCTTGATTGTCTTGGCGATGATGACAGTGGGCTGACCCTTGTGGCTGGTTGCAGCCTTGTATGCGGCGTAAATCTTGTTGTAGTCATGACCTCCGCGTTTCAGCGACCAAATCTGATCGTCCGTCATGTCGGATACCAGTTGGGCGGTTCTTGGGTCGCGAGCAAAGAAGTTCTCACGAACAAAAGCGCCGTCTTCAGTCTTGTATGTCTGATAGTCACCATCTGGCGTTTTATTCATAAGGTCAACAAGGGCACCGTCGTGGTCCTTTGACAGCAGCGCGTCCCACTCACGACCCCAGATCACCTTGATGACATTCCAGCCGGCACCTCGGAAGAAGCTTTCAAGCTCTTGGATGATCTTGCCGTTACCTCGGACTGGCCCATCGAGTCTCTGCAGGTTGGCGTTAACCACGAAGGTCAGGTTGTCGAGCCCGTCGTTTGCAGCCAGCTGGAGTGCCCCTCGACTCTCTACTTCATCGAGCTCTCCATCACCAAGGAACGCCCACACGTGCTGATTGGAGGTGTCCTTGAAGCCTCTTGCCATGAGGTAGCGGTTGAATTGCGCCTGGTAGATGGCGCTGATTGGGCCCAAGCCCATCGAAACGGTCGGGAACTGCCAAAAGTCTGGCATTAGTCGCGGGTGTGGGTAAGAGGGTAGCCCCCTGCCCGGTCTGGACTTTTCCTGGCGGAAGGAGTCCATCTCGGCCTCTGTGAGCCTTCCCTCCAGGAATGCTCGCGCATAGGGGCCAGGGGAGGCGTGTCCCTGAATGTAGATTTGGTCGGAACCGTCTGGATGATCGTGGCCTTTGAAGAAGTGGTTGAAGCCAACTTCATAGAGCGATGCACTGGATGCAAATGATGAAATGTGGCCACCGACTGCAATTCCTGGGCGCTGCGCACGGTGAACCATGATTGCCGCATTCCATCGCATCCAGGCCCTGTAGGTACGCTCGATCTGCTCGTCGCCGGGAAACTGAGGCTCGTCCTCGGGACTAATGGTGTTGATGTAGTCGGTAGTTGGTACCAGCGGCACGTTTAGCTGGAGTTCGTGGGAGCGCCTGAGCAGATTCAGCATGATCTCTCTGGCTCGACCGCGGCCATGGGTCTTAGCTAGTGCATCGAGGGATTCAAGCCATTCGGCTGTTTCTTGAGGGTCCCTGTCGGGGTTGTTGACAGCGAATGCATCTTGATTGTTAATCGACACAGCTAGAGCCTCTTTTCGTGGCTGTTTACCAAAAGTTCCCATTTTGTGGGCCACTAAAGTCTATTCAGGTATTCATTCATTTGTTTAGCTATAGTCCTAAGTCCTAAAAGAAGGAGCTCTAATGGCCGTATCAGTAGGAGACATTGCCCCAGATTTCGCATTGCCAAATCAACACGGCGAGGAGTTCAAGCTAAGCGAGTACCGCGGGAAGTCGGTGGTCCTTGTGTTTTACCCACTCTCCTTTAGTGGAACCTGCACCGGTGAAATGTGTGAGCTTCGGGACAACATTGCGATGTTCAAAGATTCGCAGGTTGAACTTGTCGCAATTAGCGTTGACAGTAAGTTCACGCAGGCCGCTTTTGCTGCGGCGGAAAACTACGACTTTCAATTGCTAGCAGACTTCTGGCCTCATGGAGAGGTGACGCAGCTTTATGACGCTTTCCTGGAAGAACGCGGCCATGGAACTCGCGCAACCTACGTGCTTAACCACGACCATGTTGTTGTCGCTAAGTTCACGACCCCGCCGGGTGAAGCACGTGATCTTGCCAGTTATCGAAGTGCACTTGAACTTCTTTAGGAAGTTATCTGTAGTAGTATTTCGGGCGGGCCTTTAGCTCAGTTGGTAGAGCGCCACGTTTACACCGTGGATGTCATCGGTTCGAGCCCGGTAGGGCCCACTTCGAACAAAAACAAATCCAAACCAGATTTTTCTGGTTTGCTTTACCTATGACCTCCTTAGCGAAACTCATCGAAAGCTTTGAGGAGCTGTGGCCAATCTCAACGGCGGAGGAATGGGATCATGTCGGGCTGATGCTCGG
This sequence comes from Aquiluna sp., assembly GCA_038123155.1. Classification (GTDB taxonomy): domain Bacteria; phylum Actinomycetota; class Actinomycetes; order Actinomycetales; family Microbacteriaceae; genus Aquiluna. Next base: position 4,859 of record JAYORB010000043.1, read on the forward strand.
AAGCCCAAGTAGCGAAATCAAAAAAGTCCTGTTGAGTGTGGACATCACGAGTGCAGTTGTGGAAGAGGCCCTAGAGGCTGGGGCGCAGCTACTTCTCACCCACCACCCGATGCTGCTACGCCCAGTACACGAACTTGGTGAATTGACCGCTAAGGGCAACGTGGTTGCCAAAGCTGTTCGTGGATCTCTAGCGGTATACGCCGCTCACACAAATGCTGACATCGCCAGAGGCGGAGTCTCCGAATCCTTTGCCGCAGCCCTGGGACTCTCCGAAATCGAACCACTGGACAAAGCCACTGGACATGGATGCATTGGTCAGATCGCAACTCAGAGTCTTGTTGACTTTGCTCGTCATGTCGCCAAAGTACTTCCGTCGGTTGCGGGCGGGGTAAAGGTTGCAGGCGATCCTGAACGAATGGTCGACAGTGTCGCATTAGTCGGAGGGGCCGGGGATGGCTTCCTCAGCGCTGCTATTGATGCAAGTGTCGATGTATTCATAACCAGTGACCTTCGTCACCACCCAGCCCAGGATTTTATAGAGCTCTCCGCAGTTGTTGACGGACCCGCCCTAATAGATGTCTCTCACTGGGCGGCTGAGTGGCTCTGGCTTCATTCAGCAGCAGCCCAGCTTTCTAAAAAGCACGCTGGAGTCGAATTCCTAGTTAGCGATCTCAGGACCGACCCATGGGATTTTGCGGTGATGCAGTGAAGGCAACAAAGGACCAGTTAGAGACTCTTCTCGAAATTCAGAAGAACATCTATTCGCAGCGGGCGATAGTTACCAAAGCTAGAGAACTAACCTCTTCGTCAGCGATTGAGGATGCTCGTGCCGAGCTGGCGGATGTAACCGGGAGGCTTTCGGAGCAACGGGGACGCCTGGAGGAAGTACAGCGCGACATCCGAAGAGTGGAGTCTGATGTCGAGCTGGTCGAAAAGCGCCTTGCAAAAGATGCTGAAAGGCTAAACCAGTCCTCAAACCCAAAGGACATTGCGGGGATTGAACATGAGATTGAGTCGCTCAAGAGCCGGCTTAGCTCGCTAGAAGACACCGAACTTGAGCTCATGGAGCAGCGCGATGTCGCCAGCGAGGAACTATCGGCACTTGAGAAACAGCGCGATGAGGCCGAGGGTGCGGTTGAGCAAACCAAGGCGGGTATCGCTCAGGAGCTTGAGTCTCTTAAGATTCAAAACGAAGACCTTGTGAAGCTCATAAACGAGCTCAAGGGCATGGTCCCGCAAGAGCTGGTAGTCCTGTTTGACAAGAAGCTTGAAAGAGGCGCTGCGGTAGGAAAGCTGTCAGGTTCCAGTTGTAGCGCTTGCAACATGAGCCTCAATTCCACTGCCATGGCAGAGATCAACCGCGTGCCATTGGATGAGCTCGCCACCTGCTCCGAGTGCTCGGCAATGTTGGTGAGAGCGTGATCTACCTCTACGCAGACGGAGCCTCAAGGGGTAATCCCGGGCCTGCCGCTTACGGCGTCCACATTGTGGATGCGGGGGAAAATCCAATCGCGGACTTTGGCGAAGGTCTGGGAATCGCTACGAATAATCAGGCCGAATACTCTGGGGTAATTGCCGGCCTTAGGTATCTGACAACAACCGAATACCGAGAGGTAACCATAAGGCTTGACTCCAAATTGGTAGTTGAGCAGCTATCTGGTCGCTGGAAAATCAAAAATTCGAACATGCAGGAGCTGGCAATTGAGGCCCAGGCGCTATTGCGCGAATTTGACGCAAAGTTTGAATGGGTGCCGAGAGAGCAAAACTCTGATGCGGATGCGAATGCCAATAAAGCCCTTGACGACGGAGACTTTTCAAGCAGTCCCGCGGCAAACATCGAACTCAGTGCAATACAGCCGAGATCAATACGTGCACCAAGGCAATACCAAGAGCCGACAACGATCGCAGTTGTCCGGCACGGGCACACAGTCAACACCGAGAAAAATCTAATCTCAGGTGGCCAGGGAACTGATCCCCAGCTAAGCGAGCTCGGGCTTTTTGAAGCCAACGCTGCTGCTGAGCAACTGCCTCTGCTGCTCTCAGAATTCGGTCTTCCAGAACTCTCTGTTGTTTACCACTCTCCAATGGTGAGAACGACTCAAACTGCCGAGGCTCTCGCAATGGGGAAGCTGGAGATGTTAGCTGATGCAAGGCTTAGGGAAATTGGCTTTGGGGACTGGGAAATGCTCGAAATGGCTCAGCTCGAGACCGACGAGGTGGAACTAGTGAGCGCCTGGAGAGGTTCACTCGATGTTGCACCGCCAGGCGGAGAGTCAGTGAACGACATGCAGGGCAGAGTCTGGAGTGCCCTCGAAGAGATCATTGACCAGAACAGAGGGAAGTCCGTCGGGGTCGCAACTCACATGATGCCCACCAGGGCATTTGCCGCAGCAGCCTTCAGAGGGGCTAAAAATGCCTACTTCAACCTCAACTCATCTCCAGGTGGCATAAGCATTTATCGCTTCTTCGACATGAACTTCGCAGAGGTCTTCGTAATGAACTCTTGCCAACACCTGATCCGAAACTAGGCTTGTAGCGATGGGTCGGCCAGGCGGTCGCGACATTGTCGAGGAACGTCCGGGCTCCACAGAGCAAGGTGGTGGGTAACGCCCACCCGGGGTAACCCGAGAGATAGTGCAACAGAAAGTAAACCGCCCGCAAGGGTAAGGGTGAAACGGTGGTGTAAGAGACCACCAGCGGGATAGGAGACTTTCCCGGCTATGTAAACCTCACCTGGAGCAAGACCAAGCAGAAGGCAGGGCTGCTCGCCTAATGCCTTCGGGTAGGTTGCTAGAGCCTCTGGGTAACCAGAGGCCGAGATAGATGACCGTCAGCGCTCTAGCGCTACAGAACCCGGCGTATCGGCCGACCCATCATTAGTTCTCGTGAGCCAGTGCGGCCGCGCCAATGATGCCTGCAGAATTCTGCAGCACTGCAGGAACAATTTCCGTCTTTAGGCGGAGCAGGGGCAAGAACTGCTCATGTGACTTGCTAATTCCTCCTCCGACAATGAACAAATCGGGTGAGAGTAGTTTCTCGAGGGTCGAGTAATAGACCTGCAATCGCTCGGCCCACTCTTCAAAGGACAGACCTTCTCTTTCCATTGCGGCAAAGGAAGCCCTGGTCTCGTAGTCAACGCCGTCGATCTCTACGTGTCCAAGTTCTGCATTAGGGATCAGGGTTCCGTCATAGAACAAGGCAGTGCCAATCCCTGTGCCCAGTGTTGTCATGATGGTCAGCCCGTCACGCTTCCTGCCCGCTCCGTATTTGACCTCAGCGACCCC
>JAYORB010000044.1:0-7874 GCA_038123155.1 Aquiluna sp.
CAATCTCCCCACGAACCAGACCCTCCTGAATCTCACTTTGGGACCAACCAACCTGGGCAATCTCGGGCGAGGTAAATACGTTTGACGCGACATTACGCAGCCGAGTGGGCGAGGCGACGTCACCCAGCGCGTGGTAGACGGCAGTGCGCCCCATCATGGCTGAGACAGAAGCCAGTGGCAGCGAGGTCGAGCAGTCGCCAATGGCATAGACATTGGCCCTGGAAGTTCGCGCGACCTTGTTCACTACGACATGACCAGTTTCATTGAGGACGATGTCCGCTTCCTCCAGATTTAGCCCTTGCGTATTCGGGGTGGCACCAACGGCCATCAGACAGTGGGAGCCAGTTAGCACCTGACCATCAGCGAGCTCAACCTCCACGGCGCTTCCGGTATTGGTTACTCGTTTTGCTCTTGCGTTTCGCAGAAGTTGCATGCCGCCATCGGTGAAAACCTTCTCAATCAGCTCGGCAGCATCTTCGTCATTTCCCGGCAGCACCTTGTCTCTCGAGGATACGAGGGTCACCTTTGAACCAAGCTGCAGGTAGGCGGAGGCAAATTCGGCACCTGTAACTCCCGAGCCGACGACGATCATGTGCTCCGGAAGCTCTTCGAGATTGTAGAGCTGCTTCCAGTTAAGAATCCGCTGACCATCTGTCTTCGCATCGGGTAGCTCTCTTGGAGAAGCGCCAACGGCGACGATTATGGTCTTGGCCTCGATGCGCTCGCTAGTCCCACCGGAGCTCGGCTCGACGATGACATGATGGTTGCCATCTAGATACCCACGACCATCGATAATTCGAACGCCATCCTCAACTAGCGCCTCACGCATGTCCTCACTTTGGTCCTTAGCAAGATCGAGAAGGCGCTTATTTAGGGTCTTTAGGTCAACCTCAACATGGGGATCTACTCTTTTACCGTCAACAGAAAACTCAATTCCCAGAGATTGGGCAACGGCAACCCTCTGGGCCGCTTCCGCAGTCGCAATCAGTGTCTTCGATGGGACAACATCGGTGAGGACCGCATTGCCTCCGATGCCTCGCTCCTCAATGAGAACGACCTCTGCCTCTAGCTGAGCCGCAGTCCTAGCCGCCTCGTAACCGCCTGGGCCTCCACCGATTATGACAACGCGGTGCCGAGAGCCAAGTTTGGTAACCACAGCACTATTGTCCCGCAAATCTCAAGGGTCCCAGCACAACTAGACTTGAAAGTTATGGTTCATCCACTCAATGTTGAGGGCGTAGACCCCTTTGAATTCGCCGAAAAAGCTGCAAATCAGATCGCCCAGAAGACCGGTGTCAAAAGCCACGACATCGCCCTAACACTGGGCTCCGGTTGGTCCAAAGCCGCTGACCTAATTGGCGAGACGGTTGCAGAGATCCCCGCAAATGACATCGCAGGATTCCACAAACCGGCCGTTGCAGGGCACGTAGGAACCATTCGATCTATCAAACTACCCAGCGGAAAACATGCCCTGGTCATAGGAGCCCGGACTCACTTCTACGAGAACCATGGGGTCAGGGCCGTGGTGCACTCGGTGAGAACTGCAGCCAAAACAGGCGCCAAGATCATGGTGCTCACAAACGGTGCGGGAGGAATCAGACCTGAGTGGGATGGTGGAGCGGCCGTTTTGATTTCAGACCACATCAACCTCACGGCCTCTAGCCCGCTCGAGGGCGCCAACTTTGTTGACCTTACTGATCTGTATTCCTCCAGACTCAGAAGCCTTGCGAAAGAGGTCGATGGCTCGCTGGATGAGGGTATCTATGTTCAGTTCCGCGGCCCTCACTACGAAACTCCAGCCGAGGTTCAGATGGCTAAGAAAATGGGCGGCGACATAGTGGGTATGTCAACCGCTCTCGAAGCAATCGCCGCTAGGGAATCTGGCATGGAGGTTCTAGGTATGTCTCTGATCACAAACCTTGCAGCTGGGGTGCAGAAGACTCCTTTGAGCCACGAAGAGGTGATTGCTGCCGGCAAGGCGGCAGAGGCCAAGATATCAAAACTCCTTGCTGAGATTGTCACAAGGTTCTAATGAAATTGATTCTGGAGGCAAAGGCCTGGCTGGATCAAGATCCAGATCCAAAGACCAGGGCTGAGCTAGAACAGCTGATCCAAAGAGAAGATCTAGCTGAGCTTGAAAGTCGGTTCTCCTCGACTTTGCAATTTGGAACTGCGGGATTGCGAGGCGAGCTGGGAGCCGGTCCAAATCGCATGAACCGCGTTGTTGTTGCCAGGGCCGCCTTAGCAATTGCCAGATTTCTCAAAGAGAATCGCCAGACTTACCAGACTCCAGACTCAGAGCTCCTGGTTGTCATCGGCTACGACGGCAGAGAGAACTCGGAAGTTTTTGCCAAAGACAGCGCAGGCATAATCTCGGCCCAGGGGATCAATGTGAAGCTCTTTGACTCAATGGTCCCCACACCAGTTGCGGCCTACACCGGAAAAAGTCTTGGCGCTAGCGCAACCATCATGGTCACAGCCAGCCACAATCCTCCCCGCGACAACGGTTACAAGGTCTACCTCGGGGGACCCAATGGCTGCTCCCAGCTCGTTCCTCCCCAAGATGCCGAGATAGCCAAGCAGATTGACCAGGTGGCAAGCGAGTTCAGTTTTGATCAGATTCCCCAGTTTGGAACCTACGAATTGGTGGGGAGGGCAGAAATAGGTAGCTACATCCAGCGCGCAAAGGACCTGGTCGAGCCGGAAGATAGTCGAAGGACAGACCTAAGAATCACTCACACCGCTCTTCACGGCGTTGGCTGGAGGGTAGTCAAGGAGCTGTTCGAGGATCTTGGCTTCAAAATAGCGCCGGTAGATACGCAGCGAGATCCAGATGCTGCTTTTCCCACCGTGAGCTTTCCCAACCCTGAGGAACCAGGGGCCATGGACCTTGCTTTCGAACATGCGAGCAAGAATTCAAGCGACTTGATCCTGGCCAATGACCCTGACGCAGACAGGCTGGCTGTCGCTATCCCAGCCGATGGTGGCTGGCGGATGCTTACCGGAGACCAGGTGGGTCTGATCCTCGCTGAGGTGTGTGCCACAAAGGTAAAAACTGGCAACCTCGCCAACTCAAAAGTCTCTGCCGACATCTCGCAGCTAGCAAAGGAGCATAACCTTGGCTACCAGCAGACTCTGACAGGATTCAAGTGGATCTCGAAAGTTCCCAATCTTGTCTACGGCTACGAAGAAGCTCTTGGATACTGCGTCGACCCCGAATTCACACCAGACAAGGACGGCATCACCGCTGCATTGCTCATTGCTCAGCTAGCCGCAGAGCTCAAGTCTGAGGGATCCGATCTCTCGGAGCACCTAGCGCGCCTTCAGAACAAATATGGTCATCTGGCGACCTCTCAGGTCTCAATCAGGGTCACTGATCTCTCGGTTATCGCAGATGCAATGTCGAACCTAAGAAAGTCCCCTCCCAAAGAATTTGAAGGCAGACTGCTGGATGCAGAGGACCTTTTGTTGTCCGAGAATCCAACCGATGCACTGATTGTCTCTGGAGATTCTCTGAAGCTGATATTTAGACCGAGCGGAACCGAGCCCAAGCTCAAGTGCTACCTCCAATTCCAGGCTGAGAACTCCGAGTTGGCAGTAGCGGGACTTAGTCGGTTGAGGGATTTTGCCTCTGGGTTGATTGATAACGCTCAACAAAGCGCCTAACGCTCTTTGGAACCGGAAGCTCGCTTGACTCAGGGTCGGCAGGAATCACCGCACCGACACCGCGGGTCAGGGGAACTATTCCCGCCCAATAGCCAAGTCCCAGATCCTCCTCGGGATCATCGACTTCATTCACCGAGATCTTCACAGAGGCTTCATCGAGCCCCACTGCAACGATGATCGTGGCGGCAGCCTCCTTTTTTGTCATCGGTCGCGCCTCGGCAACTCGACCCGGAATCAGTGAATCGCTTATCAGATCAAGTGCCTCGAGTTTCTCCTCGTCCTCAAGGAGCCTCGCGGTTCCAAAGATGACCGCAGAGCGGTAGTGCATGCCTGAGTTGAAATTGCTCCGTGACACCTTCAAGGCGTTCAATTCGGTGATGCTGACGCAAACACTTGGGTTCGCCGCAAGCAGCCGCATGAGTCTCGAGCCTGAAGATCCGTGAAGAAATAGGGTGTTACCGTTTCGGCCGTAGGTCATTGGAATAACAAGTGGCTGGCCATTCTCAATCAGTCCAACATGAGCAACCAGGTTCTCATCGATGATTGAGTGGAGATCCGAAAGCTTGCTAGAAGCCTTATAGGAGAGCCTGTTGAGTTTGGTGCGACTTGATTGTCCGGGAGCGCTCATCCCAAGATGCTATCCGACTGAAACGAAGAGTTTTTCTTCTAGCTCGGCAAGATCGAAGATGTTGAAAACTACGACAACCTCACTTGCGATTGAGTCAAGCTGAGAGGCAACTTCTTCCGTAGCAATTACCACCTGTGCGTCAACGGGTCCATTTAGGACGCTGTCGACCGTAACAGCGCGAACCTCAGCCTCAACATCTAGTCGGCTGAGAACCTTGTCTACGTTGGCTTTTAGAAGGACGGATGTACCAATCCCGGCGCCACAGACTGTATAAATAAGCACACCTAATACAAGCACCCAGAACCCGTATTTATGCCCGAGGTGCGAAGAATAAACGCAGTGTTTACTTACTTGTTATGCGCGCGCAAAACCCAATTCGATCATGTCCATGAGCTCTTCTCGCTCTGGAAGGCCTTGGAATGCCGCCTGAGCGGCATTGAGCTGGAACTGCTCCAGATCTGCGATGGTGTAACCAAAGGTATCGACCAGAATCTCTAGTTCCTTGGTCAAGCTGGTCCCGCTCATGAGGCGATTGTCAGTGTTGACCGTCACCTTGAAGCCAAGGTCGTACAGGACATCAAAGGGGTGGTCTCCCATGGTGTCTCCCATCATCGCAAACGCCCCGGTCTGGAGGTTCGAGGATGGAGAAACCTCAAGGGTTATCTCTCGGTCGTGGACCCACTGTGCAACTGGGCCCAGCACAACCAGGTCGGTATCTCCCTCGGTCCTAGAAAACATGATGTCCTCGATCAGCCGAACACCGTGTCCAAGCCTGAGAGCACGACCGGTAACAATCGCGTCTTTGATGGATTCAATTCCATCGGCCTCGCCGGCGTGAACAGTTACGGGAAAGAGTTCCGAGGCCAGATAGTCGAATGCAACCTTGTGCCTTGATGGCAAAAAGCCCTGCTCTGCGCCAGCAATGTCAAAACCAACCACGCCGTTATTTCGATGCCTTATCGCCAGCTCTGCAATTTCCAAACCCCGATCAGCGTGGCGCATGGCGGTAACAAGCTGCCCTGTGCGGATGAATCCGCCTCTTTCGCTAACTTCTTCCATGGCTCGCTCGAGACCGTCTTGAACAGCCTCCACGGTCTCGTCCAAGGACAATCCTCCAGCCAGGTGTTGCTCTGGAGCCCAACGCAGCTCGCCGTAGATAACGCCATCTTCGGCCAAATCCATCACAGACTCGTAAGCAACTCGCTCCAGCCCCTCGCGGGTTTGCATTACTGCGACGGTGTGATCGAATGCCTCGAGATACTTCACGAGAGAACCGGAGTTACAGACCTCGGAGAACCAGTTGGCCAAGTCCACGGCTGACTCAGCTGGGAGCTTATGGCCAATTGCATCGGCAAGCTCGACAATCGTCTGGGGCCGCAGACCACCGTCTAGGTGGTCGTGCAAAGAGATCTTTGGAAGGGACTGAATATCCACAAGGTTCCTAACTAACTCGCCCGAGAATCATCTCGCGCTTTGGTGGGGCCTGGTCTGAGAATTCGACTGCACTCTCGGCAAGCTCTATGGCCCTCTCAAACTTCTCCGGAGTGTCAGTGTAAAGGGTCATTAGGGCGTCGCCCTCTGAGATTGAGTCGCCAAGCTGGGCGTGAAGTTCAACACCGGCGCCAAACTGCACGGCGTCCTCCTTGCGCTCCCTACCAGCACCCAGTCGCCACGAGGCCACTCCAACAGAGAGTGCGTCCATCCGTGAAATGAAGCCGGAGCCGGTAGCTCGAATGGTGTGAAACTCTTTGGCCTTTGGAAGCTCAGCATCCAAGTCTCCACCCTGAGCGGCAATCATCTTTCGGAAGACATCCATAGCCTTACCGTTATTGAGGTTCTCAGCAGGGTCGACATCGTCAATGCCACTGAGTGAGAGCATCTCTTTAGCCAACTCGACGGTTATCTTGATGACATCTGATGGGCCGCCGCCGGTCAGAACCTCAATTGACTCCTCTACCTCTAGGGCATTTCCAATCTTCATCCCGAGAGGAGTAGACATATCCGTAAGTAGCGCTGAGGTCTTAACCCCGGCGTCCTGGCCGATCTGGACCAGAGTTTTTGCGAGTTCCCCAGCACGATCCAGGGTCTTCATAAACGCTCCGGAACCTACCTTCACGTCCAGAACCAGGGCCGAAGTTCCCTCGGCAATCTTCTTACTCATGATTGACGATGCGATGAGTGGGATTGCCTCAACTGTCCCAGTTACGTCCCTGAGTGCGTAGAGCTTCTTGTCCGCAGGAGCCAGCCCACTTCCCGCAGCGCAAACCACTGCCCCAACCTCAGCGAGTTGACTGTATAGCTCGGTGTTGGATAGCCCTGCCTGCCAACCACTGATTGCCTCGAGTTTGTCCAAGGTGCCACCGGTGTGCCCCAGACCGCGTCCGCTGAGCTGTGGAACAGCGACTCCATAGGAGGCGACCAATGGAGCAAGCGGCAGAGTTATCTTGTCTCCGACTCCGCCGGTGGAGTGCTTGTCCGCAGTTGGCGCACTCAGGCCAGAAAAATCCAGACGCTCACCCGAGGCAATCATGGCCATGGTCAAATCAAGGATCTCCTTGCGCTCCATGCCGTTTAGGAGAATGGCCATTGCCATGGCAGACATCTGCTCATCAGCGACGGTGCCATTTGTGTATGCGTCAACGAGCCAGTTAATCTCTTCGGTGCTAAGTGTCTCGCGCTCGCGCTTTTTGATAATCAGCTCAACAGCAGAAAAGCTCATCGGTCCAAGTCCTCCGGTCCAAAGGCCTCCGGAAGCACCTCTTGAATAGTCCTGATTCCAACGGTGGTTTGTAAAAGCATGCCCTCAGCCGAGTGCTCATAAAGAAGCTGGCGGCACCTGCCACACGGCATGAGCGGTTCACCTTTGCCATCCACACACGCGAATGCAGCTAGCTTTCCGCCACCAGTTCTAAATAGTTCGCTCACCAGTGAGCATTCTGCGCAGAGGCCCAGCCCATAGGAGGCATTCTCTACATTGGCGCCGCTAATTATGCGTCCATCTGTTGTGAGCGCTGCAGCCCCAACGGGAAATTTGGAGTAAGGGGCATAGGCCTTGGCCATTGCGGCTTTCGCTGCTTCGGTTAGCTCTGCCCAGTTGATTTCCAAAATTAACCCTTCGTGTAAGGAATGGCTAGGGCCTTTGGCGGTCTAGATTGACCGACAAATCCGACGACGGCAATGATCGTGACGATGTAGGGAACCATCGTGATGAAGTCGGTTGGAATACCTGGGCTCACCTGGTTAGCCCAGACCCTCAAAATAATGGAGAAGCCAAACAGCAGGGCAGCCAAAGCTGCAGAGATTGGGTGCCAGCGACCCAAAATAACTACCGCAAGAGCAATAAAGCCGAAGCCTCCTGCCATCTCTCTACCAAATGCTCCCGCATTACCGATGGTCAGTGCAGCACCACCAAGACCGGCCGACATACCGCCTAGAGTCACCCACCAGAAGCGAGTGCGACCCACGTTGATACCAACTGTGTCGGCGGCAAGGGGGTGCTCGCCGACCGCTCTAGCCCTCAGACCCAGCTTGGTCTTGAACAGGATGAAGTAGAGGGTAGGAACAAAAATTAGGGCGGCGA
>JAYORB010000045.1:0-1761 GCA_038123155.1 Aquiluna sp.
GCCAGGACCTAAAGATGTCGTGGACCTCGTCTTGGAACCACATCGGCGGAGCCTCTCGTCCCTCGATAAACCCAGCACCTGCCTCAGCCACGTAAGGGTGGTCCGGCAGGCCCTGCTGTTTCGCCATCGCGTGGGGTTGATCTACCCGGAAGCCATCGACTCCTCTATCGAGCCAGAACCTGAGAATTTCTTGGAATTCGCCCCTGACATCGGGATTTGACCAATTCAGATCGGGCTGGGAAGAGTCAAAGAGGTGGCAGTACCACTGGCCATCATGGGCTCTGGTCCACGCCGGACCTCCAAACATTGAAACCCAGTTGTTTGGTGGTAGCTCGCCGTTTTCACCCTTGCCATCGGCGAAGTGGTAAAAGCTGCGTTCTTTAGAGCCCCTAAGTGAATTCAGTGCGTTCTGGAACCACTGGTGCTGGTCGGAGCTGTGGTTTGGCACGAGGTCGATCATGACCCTCAGCCCAAGCTCATGGGCACGCTCGAGCATCCGGTCGAAATCCTCGAGTGTTCCAAAGAGCGGGTCTACATCTTTGTAGTCACTGACGTCATAACCGGCGTCTTTTTGGGGGGAGCGATAAAAAGGAGAGAGCCAAACGGCATCAACGCCGAGGTCTTTGAGGGCATCTAGGCCCTTTGTGATGCCGGCCAGGTCTCCCATGCCGTCACCGTTGGAGTCCAAAAAGCTACGCGGGTAAACCTGGTAGATAACGCCAGAGCGCCACCATTCTGAGCCGCTCGTCGGCTCGTGAGATGCCATTGTTAGAGCTTAATCCAGGCAACCTGGTCGTGCTCCAGCACCCCTTCCGCACCCAGATCGTGCTGGGTGGTGGCAAGCACCTCTCCGGCTGGGAGGGTTAGTGAGTCGGGACCAAAGTTGGCAACAACCAGCACCGAGCCGTTTTTGTAGGCGAGGGTGGAGTCGGTGCACAGATCCTCGTCCCACTCGACACTTCCGTCACCGAGCGAGAGCTCCTTGCGAACTTTCAGGAGTCTCTTGTAGAGCTCAAGTGTGCTGCCCGCGACGCCTTCCTGCTGGTCTCGGCTGTAGCTGCGGTAGTTGTCTGGCTGAGGTAGCCAGCTCTTTCCGGTCTCGCTGAAACCAAATGCCGGGGAGTCCGCCTCCCAGGGAATAGGCACCCTGCAGCCATCTCGACCGACCCGCTCGCCACTTGTTCTAAAGAAGGTTGGGTCCTGGCGGTATTCGGGTTCCAGTGTGGTGTGCTCTGGCAGGCCCAACTCTTCGCCTTGGTAGAGGTAGCTGCTGCCAGGAAGGCCGAGCATAAATGCACTTGCAGCCCGGCCGATCCGCTGCCCCTTGGCCTCGTCTGGCTGGGGGTAGTCAGGACCAATGCCATCGCCCTGCTTGGGAATCTCGTCATATGAAAGCCGGGTTACATGCCTGATCACATCGTGGTTCGAAAGCACCCAGGTGCTGGGAGCTCCAACCGCTCCAAACTCCGCGAGGGACTCATCGACAACTTCTTTGAGTCGCTTTGCCTCCCACTCGGTGGCCAGGTATTCGAAGTTAAAGGCCTGGTGGTATTCGTCTTCCCTCACCCACTTCGCCATCTTGCTCAGCGGCAATATCCAGGCCTCCGCAGCCATGGCCCGGTTCTCGTATTCGTCTACGACCTTGCGGAAACCCCTGATGATGTCGTGCACACCCTCTTGGCCCCAGTGGGGGTGAGGCTTGTCCTCTTTCGGCTGGTCTTCGCTTCCGGTCATCGAGCTGGTGAGCTCCTCGACGTCTGG
>JAYORB010000045.1:1861-7843 GCA_038123155.1 Aquiluna sp.
CCGTTTCAGGTACTGAAAGGTGCTCTATTGAAAACCACTAAGCGCAGCCTGTTTGCTGTCGGCGCAGTTGCCGCAGTTTCAGCGCTAGTTCTATCTGGTTGTGCAGCCGAAGAGGCTGAGCCAACCGCTACCGCAACAGCAACCGAGTCCGAGGCTCCTGCAGAGGACACTCCAGACATCGAGACCCTAACCGTATGGGCAGATGACATGGTTGCTAAGTCCCTTGAGGGCGTTGCTGCACAGTTCGAGGCCGACACCGGCATCGCTGTTGAGCTCGTGATCAAGGACTTCGGTTCGATTCGCGACGAGGCAATCACCGCCATTCCAACCGGTGAGGGACCAGACATTCTTGCTGGTGCTCACGACTGGACCGGTCAGCTGGTTGCTGCAGGTGTTGTAGCTCCTGTTGAGCTCGGTGCCGCACTTGCCGACTTCCGCGAGAACGCAGTTTCCGCCTTCTCCTACGATGGCGCACTTTATGGACTTCCATTCGGCGTTGAGAACATTGCTCTTGTTTGCAACAGCTCGATGGTTCCTGAGCAGCCAGCCACCTGGGACGAGGTTGTAGCAGCCGGTGTTGAGGTTGCAATGGGTGAGGACTCTGGTGACCCTTACCACATGTACTACATCCAGACCTCTTTCGGTGCTCCAGTATTCGTTCAGAACGCTGACGGCTCCTACACTTCAGAGCTCGGCATGGGCAGCGAGGGCGGCTTCGCTTTCGCTGACTGGCTAGCAGCTAACGGAGATGTCTTCTCCTTCAAGGACTACGGAACCGTTGAGGCCGAGATGAAGGCTGGCGACCTCGCCTGCTGGATCACCGGTCCATGGGCCGCACCTTCAATTGCTGAGGGTCTTGGTGAGGACGGCTATGCCATCTACTCACTACCTTCAGTTGGTGGCGAGACCGCTTCCCAGTTCATGGGTGCTCGCGGCTTCTACGTCTCCAGCCAGACCGACGACCCACTGTATGTGAACAAGTTCCTCGGTGAGTACATCGGTAGCGAGGCAGCTCAGACCGAGATCTACGAGATCGGTGGACGTATCCCAGCACACAAGGGTGCGTTTGAGGCTGCATCGGGCGACAAGATCACCGCAGGCTTCGGTGCTGCCGGTGTCAACGCCGCTCCAATGCCATCGATTCCAGAAATGGGTAGCGTATGGGCCTCATGGGGTTCAACCGAGGCTGCCATCATGACTGGCAAGATCGATGCCGCCGAGGGTTGGCAGAAGATGATCGACGAGATCAACGCCGCCATCGCTGGCTAATTAGCAACATCATCTGAGAGAGGGGGCGTCTAGCTTTAGACGCCCCCTTTTTCTCTCAAAAGAGCAGGATTCTCTTGAGCACAGAAACTCGCGGCCCAACCTGGCAGTTGCCAGGTGGCAGGCCAAAGGCCAACACCGCACTCAACGACGGCGGCACACCTTCACTATTCGGAACCCTAGTGAAGATAGTCCTACTCGGACTTATGTCGGCCGCGATGGTCTTTGCGATCATGATCCTGATTGGCAATGAGGACTACCTCTTTGCCGGCATCGTTGCCTTAGCAACGGTGATTGTGAACTGGGTTTATCTTCGTCGAGGCAGGCTTCCTGCCAAGTACTTGGCCCCAGGACTTATTTTCATGGCCGTTTTTCAGGTCTACGTCGTTGGCTACTCGGGCTACATCGCCTTCACCAACTACGGCTCCATGCACAACAGCGACAAAGATGACGCCATAAATGCGCTTTTGCTGAACGGCCAGACCAGAATTGCGGGAGAGCCCGTTTATCCGCTCACGGTGGTGACCGACGAAGCTGGAGAGCTCAACTTCCTTGTGACCCTAACTGATGAGTCCGGGGCGACTCAGGTCAAGGTCGCTGCGGACGGCGAGGTTTTGCAGCAGGTAAATCCGACCGAGTTCAACTCTCTTGGCAAAGCAACTGCTGCCGAGGGTTACACCGAGCTTCCCTTCAGAGACGTTGCGGCAATTCAGGAGGAAGTGGTCAGAGCAAAGGTCTACCTCTCTGAAGACCCCGATTCCTATTTCCTCATGACGCCAGATGCAGCTCAGGCGGTGGTGTTCGGGCCGCGACTTGACTATGACCCGTTAGCCGACACCATGACCCGAGTTGAAGACGGCAAGGTCTTCTCAGACTCTGGTGAGGGTTCCTACAAAGCCTCAGACGGCGAAGAGCTCGCACCAGGTTGGCGCGTGGAGGTTGGGCTTCTCAACTTCGAGCGCGCGGTAACGGATCCCGGTATTCGGGAGCCGCTGGTTAGGGTCACCATCTGGACCTTTGCCTTTGCCATCATCTCCGTGATTTCCACATTTATTCTTGGCCTGGGCCTGGCTCTGCTTTTCAATGACGCAAAGCTTCGTGGTCAGCGTTGGTATCGGGTGGCAATGATTCTGCCCTATGCCTTCCCAGGCTTTCTTTCCGCCTTTGTTTGGCGAGCCCTCTACAACAAGGACTACGGCTTCATAAACGTGGTGCTGTTCGGGGGTGCCGAGATACCTTGGCTCACAGACGAGTTCCTCGTGAAGATATCGATTCTGCTCGTGAACCTATGGCTCGGATTCCCCTATATGTTCCTAATCACGACGGGAGCGCTGCAGTCGATACCTTCGGATCTGATGGAGTCGGCAAGAATTGACGGTGCCTCTGCGTGGCAGCAGCTAAGGCTAATCAAGCTTCCGCTGCTACTGGTTTCGGTTGCGCCGCTGCTGATTACCTCCTTTGCCTTTAATTTCAATAATTTCAGTCTCATATATCTCTTATCCGGGGGCGGGCCAAAAGACTTTGACGCGACCATAAATGTTGGCCATAGCGACATCCTGATTTCCATGGTCTACAAAATTGCCTTCTCGACCGGGGAGGGAAGAGACTTTGGTCTTGCAAGCGCGTTCTCGATTCTGATCTTCTTCATCGTCGGAACAATTTCTTACTTCTCTTTCCGCAGGACCAAGACTCTTGAGGATGTGAACTAATGGACAGTGAGCTAACCAAGGACGAGCTAAAGGCCTACAGAGAGGCCAGGGCCCAGCTCACTGACGAGCGCAAGCTCACCTTTATGGGGTGGCTTCGCAAGAAGGGTTGGAAGCACCTCGTTGGCTGGGTGATGGTTGTCTATTCAATTTTCCCGATTGTTTATGTGATCTCCGGTTCCTTTGCTAACGCCGACCAATTCACCTCGACCCTGTTCTCCTCCTTCACCACTCAGAACTATGTCGACCTTTTTGAAGACCCCTACAGGCCTTTTGCCAATTGGTTTGTGAACACCCTTTTCATTTCGGGCACGGCGGCAATCGGGTCTGTATTTTTGTCGGCGCTCGCGGCCTATGCGTTCTCTAGGCTCAGGTTTACCGGACGCAGGGCGGGACTGCTTACGCTGATTCTGGTTCAGATGTTTCCCCAGCTTCTTGCCCTGGTTGCCATCTATGCGCTGCTTGTGAACATCGGTAACGTCTTCCCATTCTTGGGTATTGGCTCTCAGCTGGCGCTCATCATGGTTTACCTGGGAGGGGCCCTGGGCGCCAACACCTATTTGATGTATGGGTTCTTCAACACCATCCCTAAGGAGCTCGATGAGGCTGCCAAGATCGATGGTGCAACACACACCCAAATCTTCTACGGCATCATCCTTCGCCTCGCCGCCCCAATCTTGGCGGTGATTGGGTTGCTTGCGTTCATTGGAACCAGCAGCGACTTCGTACTTGCCAACATCATCCTCACCAAGCCCGAGAGTAAGACCCTTGCCGTTGGTCTCTACATGTATGTGTCGGACCAGTTCGGTCAGCGCTGGACTATTTTTGCTGCAGGAGCGGTGCTTGCTGCCATCCCAATCGTTGCCCTGTTCTTGTATTTGCAGAAGTACATCGTGTCGGGTCTAACCGGCGGAGCGGTTAAGGGTTAGTAGGTTTGTCTTTGATGACAGCCCTTGCACTTCAACCCCACCACGACGGCTCAGCACTTTACGTAGCAAATCAAAGGCCAAAACTTGGCGACAAGGTGAAGCTGCGAATTCGCATTCACTCATCATTTGGACCCATCAAGCAAGTCATGGTTCGCCAGAGCGATTCTGGTGAGGGGTTCCTGACTCCTAAGTTCAAGGTCTTTGCTAAGCGCCACGGCTGGAGCTGGTTCGAGGGTCAGATAGTGATGTACAACCCGGAGATTCACTATCGCTTTTTCATCGAGCTCAAAAACGGAGATAGTTTCTGGCTAAACGCCGTCGGGCTTCACGAACTGGACCAACCGGATCGCGACGACTTCAAGATCAACATCTACAACCGTGTTCCCAAATGGGCATCGGGTGCGGTTTTGTATCAAGTGTTTCCTGACAGGTTCGCAAAAAGCGCCGAGGCAGATAAGCGAACTCCACCCGAGTGGGCCATACCAAAGAAATGGGCAGACCCGGTCATTGGTAAAGGCCCTGGAACGGCCGAGCAGTTCTTTGGCGGAGATCTCAAAGGCATTGAGGAACACCTTGACCACCTCAAAAAGCTTGGCGCCACAATTTTGTACATGACCCCGTTTTTTCCCGGGGGATCAAACCATCGTTATGACGCCTCCAACTTCGACTCAGTAGACCCAATGCTGGGTGGCAACAAGGCCCTACAGTCGCTAGTTGCCAAGGCACACTCCATGGGCCTGAAGGTGATGGGAGATCTCACGGCCAACCACTCCGGCGACAAGCACGAGTGGTTTGTTGCGGCCTATAAGAACCCGCGAGCAAAAGAGAGCGAGTTCTACTACTTCTCCGATGGCAATAAGAAATACGACTCCTGGTGGGGAGTGCCATCGCTTCCGAAGTTCAACTGGAACTCTGAAGAGCTGAGAAAACGCTTCATTCGTGGCAAAGGTTCCGTTGTCGCCAAGTGGCTGAAGCCACCCTTTGGACTTGACGGGTGGCGCATTGATGTTGCCAACATGACCGGTTGGATTCGTGAGGACAACTTCAACCGGGAGATTGCTGGCACCATCAGAAGCACAATGGACGAGGTTTCCCCGGACACGTTTTTGATTGGCGAGTTCACCTCAGATGCCGCTAACCACGTCGAGGGAGATAACTACCAGTCCACGATGACCTACTCCAACTTCACCCGGCCCACCTGGCGCTGGCTCTGGAATCCAAAAGAGAAGCGCGATGAGGGCCAGGTTGGTGTTGGCCGCAAGGGAATCGGTGCTAACGAGTTAGTTCAACTACACCTGCGGTTTGCAGGCATCTTCCCTTGGCATCTCCGCATGCACAATCTCAATGCTTTGGACACCCACGACACCGGCCGGTTCAAGACCTTTGCCATCCCAGGAGCACAGCGGGTTGCAGCTGGCATGCAGTTCACCTTCCCCGGAATACCGATGATCTTTTCCGGAGATGAGTTTGGCCTTGATGGTTGGAACGGAGAAAGCTCGAGAACTCCGATGCCGTGGGAGGGTGAGCGGGGTGCTGATCCGACCATGATCGAAACCTACGCAAGGCTCTCGCAGATTCGAAAGAAGCACCGCGCTCTGGTGGACGGCTCGATGAGATTCCTCTATGCATCCAAGGAGTCCCTCGTCTACATCCGCGAGTCCAAGACCGAGTCGATTCTTGTTTGTGTCAGCCGCGGTAAGGACCGGAGGGTGGAGTTTCCAAAGGATGCCATTGCCTCTGCTGAGCGGGCAGAGAACCTCTTTGGAAACGGCAATCTGCGGGTGGTTGGGTCCAAGGTTCGCTATGACGCTGTGGCACTGGATCTGCAGATTTGGCGTTTGCCTAGCGCTGTTCGCTAGTGCTAATCTGTCTCGGTTACAAAAGCGCCCCGATAGCTCAGTGGTAGAGCACTTCCATGGTAAGGAAGGGGTCGACAGTTCAATCCTGTCTCGGGGCTCGATCTATCAGATCACGCGGCGGGGTAGCTCAGGTGGTTAGAGCGCACGGCTCATAATCGTGAGGTCGCGGGTTCGAGCCCCGCCCCCGCTACCAAACACCGAATAGTCTTATCTCGTGGTAAA
>JAYORB010000046.1:0-7712 GCA_038123155.1 Aquiluna sp.
TGGCTCTTGCTCCTAGCTGGAGGCGGCTTTGTCGCCTGGAGGCTTAGCGGAAGATGATTGTCCGCTGGCCATCCAATAGAACTCGATGTTCAGCAAACCAAGTTATGGCTTGAGTGAGCGTCCTGGACTCAGCATCTTGGCCAATCTGAACGAGCTTGCTCTTTGAATCGCTGTGCTCAACTCGGGTTACGTTCTGTTCGATAATCGGGCCCTCGTCGAGGTCTCGAGTCACAAAATGGGCGGTAGCGCCAATCAGCTTCACTCCGCGGGCGTGAGCTTGGGCGTAGGGGTTGGCGCCTTTGAATCCCGGCAGGAATGAATGGTGGATATTGATGATTCTTCCCGCAAACTCCTCACAGAACTCTGGCGAGAGTATCTGCATGTAGCGGGCCAAAACGATTAGCTCAACATCTTTTTCTGCAATGAATTCGCGTAACCGATTCTCAAAGAGCTCCTTGTCGGCGCGACTTGATATCTCGTGATGCTCGAACCCTGCCCCATAGAAATTGGCCATTGGCTCGAGATCTGGGTGGTTTGCGAAAACACCTGCAATTTCAATAGGAAGTTGACCTGAGCGGTGGCGGAAGAGGACATCATTTAGGCAGTGTCCAGCCTTGGAGGCAAGCAGAACCGTACGCATTGGACGGCCAACATAGTCGAGCACATACTCGAGCTTGAAATCGCCAATTATTTTTTCAATTTGCTTCTCAAAGTCCGCCTTGGAGATGTCTGCTTCAATCTGCAGGCGCATGAAGAATCGGCCAGTGTCCTCGGAGGTGAACTGCTGGCTCTCTGTGATGTTGCCGCCAGCTTCAACGACCGCCCCGGAGATGGCGTGAACAATACCCGGCTGATCGGGGCAGACAAATGTGAGTACCCAGTGCTCTTTTTCAATCACATGCTCAATCCTATTGAGCGAGCCGCGGCTATCAGCTGGTAGGGGCTTGTAAACTTGGGGGATGCCACTAGCCGAAAACCACAATGCACCCCTTTCAGAGGTAGACCCTGAGATTGCGGCTGTGCTCCAGCAGGAGCTTGATCGCCAGCGGGGAACCCTAGAGATGATCGCAAGCGAGAACTTCGTTTCCAGAGCAATTTTGCAGACTCAGGGTTCAGTTCTCACCAACAAGTACGCCGAGGGCTACCCCGGCAAGCGCTACTACGGGGGCTGTGAAGCGGTAGATGTCGCGGAGAATCTTGCCCGCGACAGGGCTAAAGAGCTCTACGGCGCCGAGCACGCGAACGTTCAGCCGCACTCCGGTGCTACCGCGAATGCAGCGTTGATGATGGCACTGGCAAAGCCTGGAGATCGCATTCTCGGCCTGAGCTTGGCACATGGAGGCCACCTCACTCACGGTATGAAACTGAACTTCTCAGGCCAGATGTATGAGGCGCACGCCTATGAACTTCATCCTGATACTTACCTTGTGGATATGGACATGGTCCGCGAGCGGGCCCTGGAGACCCGACCTGAGGTTCTGATTGCGGGATGGTCTGCATATTCCCGCCACCTAGATTTTGCGGCGTTTAGATCAATTGCTGACGAGGTCGGCGCCAAGCTTTGGGTCGACATGGCCCACTTCTCCGGTCTGGTTGCCGGCAAGGTTCACCCCTCGCCAGTGCCGTATGCGGATGTTGTCTCCTCAACCGTCCACAAGACACTTGCAGGACCCAGATCGGGCATGATCCTTTGCAAGCAGGAATGGGCGAAGAAGATCGACTCAGGCGTGTTCCCAGGCCAGCAGGGTGGCCCCTTGATGCACGTGATTGCGGGTAAGGCTGTTGCCTACAAGGCAGCAATGTCACCAGCTTTCCAGGAACAGCAGCAGAGGACCATCGATGGCGCGAGAGTCATAGCTGACAGGTTGACTCAGCCTGACATGAAGGCAGAGGGCGTTAGTGTCCTCACCGGCGGTACTGATGTCCACCTTGTGCTGGTCGACCTCCGGGATGCAGCTATCGACGGTCAGAGTGCTGAAAACATCCTCCACGAGGCGGGTGTGACTGTGAACAAGAATTCAGTACCGAACGACCCAAGACCCCCGATGGTCACATCCGGCATCAGGATCGGAACTGCCGCTCTTGCCACACGTGGATTTGGCGTGGAGCAATTCACAGAGGTTGGGGACATAATTGCCTCTGCTCTGAAGCAAGGTGCAGACCTTCCGAGTCTTCGCGCAAGAGTCAACAAGCTGACCGAGGCGTTCCCCCTCTACGAGGGTCTCGAGAACTGGTAATTCTTTGACGGCAATCGCGCTTGACGGCCTCGCAACCGCAGCCCAAATCAAGAAAGAGCTGACGGCTGAAGTCGAAGAGCTTCGTAAACAGGGAAAAAGGCCTGGTCTTGGCACGCTCCTGGTAGGAGACGATCCCGGTTCACACTCCTATGTTGGAGGAAAGCACCGTGATTGCGCAGAAGTTGGCATCGAGTCAATTCGGATTGACCTACCAGCAACTGCAACCGAAGCCGATGTTCAAGCTGCGATAGCAGATCTCAATTCTTCTGACGATGTCACTGGCTACATCGTTCAGCTCCCGCTGCCTTATGGAATGGGAGCAAATCAAATGCTTGAGCTGATTGATCCCAAAAAAGATGCCGATGGCCTGCACCCAGAGAACCTCGGCAAGCTCGTGATGAATTCATCGGGCAAGTTTGAGTCTCCGCTGCCTTGCACACCGGCCGGCATTGTTGAGCTCTTGCGCCGCTATGAAGTTCCAACCAGGGGTAGAGAGGTGGCCGTTCTTGGTCGAGGCCTGACGGTCGGTAGACCACTTGGGCTCTTGCTAACAACGCGAGGCGTCGATGCAACACCAACTCTTCTCCACAGCGCTAGCGAAGACATTCCCGCTGCAATCAAGCGGGCCGACATAGTTGTCGCGGCGATTGGCTCACCTCACTTTGTGAAGCCGGAGTGGGTTAAGTCAGGTGCTGCTGTGCTCGATGTTGGAATTAGCAGGGTCGAAGGAAAGCTTGTGGGAGATGTCGACCCTGGTGTCTCGCAGGTCGCAGGCCACCTCTCACCAAATCCTGGTGGAGTAGGCCCGATGACCAGGGCAATGCTTTTGAAAAACGTCGTCGAAATGGCGAGAGCCTAGCTCTCACCAAAACCCTCTAGGGCGCTAAACCTGGGATCAATGGGTTCCTCGTGAGAGTGCTCAGGATCCTCTTCCATTCTGAAGCCGCAGCGAGAACAGAGCCCTGCGCAGTTTTCATCGCAGAGCGGCTTTATTGGCAAAGCCGGAACAACAGAGTCAATCAGAGCCTGTTCTAAATCAATGCGGTCTTGCTCAACGACAAAATCATCTTCTTGCTCAGGTCGGTAGAGAAATAACTCCTGAACCTCGATGTCTATCTCGCTTTTCACTTCATCGAGGCAGCGCGAACAAACGCCTTCAGTCTGTACCGAGAACTCTGCAGTTGCGAGAATCCCCTCGTGGACAGATTCCAGTCGGGTTGGAATCCTGAGCTCGGCTCCGGCGGGAATCACCATTACCTCGGTTCCAATTGCCTCAGTGAGAGTGTGTTCAAGGACAACTTCTTTCATGTTTCCAGGCTTGTGAATCAGCTCCTTGAGCTGAACTACCAGGCTCACTTGCCTAACCTCTCAATGAGCGCCTGATTGACTGGCTGGGGAACATGTGCCGATACGTCCCCTCCAAGGGAGGCAACCTCTCTTACAAGGGAAGAGGAAATGTGTGAGTAGGCGGGCTCTGTGGCGAAGAAGAATGTCTCGATGCCTGCTAGGTCGCGGTTCATGTTCGCAAACTGCAGCTCATATTCCAGGTCTGCAGCAGTTCTCAGGCCCTTGATAATCGCATCGGCGCCATTGGCTTTTGCGTGAGTTGCGAGCAAACCTCCGTCAAGAAGTGAAACCTGAACACTGCCAAGCCCCGCCTCAGCGAGAGACTGCTTCCAGAGCTCGACTCTCTCGTTGCCATCGAACAATGCTTTTTTGTTCGGATTGTGGACAACGACAATCTCAAGTTCGTCCATAACCCCTGCTGCCCTCCGGGCAACGGATAGGTGACCGAGCGTCGGGGGATCAAATGATCCGGGGTAGATTGCTTTCTTTGCCACGGCTTAAGGTTAGCTGCAATTGAGTTGAAGTCAGAACTGGCTTCTTATGGCCCACAAATCTGGAAATACAGGATTAAAGAGCGTAGAGGCTAGATAACCGGCTCCGCTTGAACCGCCAGTTCCCAGCTTCCTGCCGATGGTTCGCTCAACCATTTTCACGTGGCGATAGCGCCACTCCTGTAGCCCTTCGTCGAGATCCACCATGGCCTCGCCAACCATTGCGGCTTCTGGGTCACTGCGGTGGATTTCCACCAGCACTTTTTGAACCGCATCACTTGCTAGCCAAGGCTGAGTGATGTCTCTGTTTAGCGCATCTTGTGGAAGAGGCATTCGGCCGTTGAAGTAGCGCATGGCCGAGTCCCACATCGATGGTCTCTGCATTGCGCTTTCGACCCGTTCCCTCGCTGGCGAGCCGGGGACCAGGTGTTCCGCCATTCCCATGCCAGAGCTCTTGTCAGCATCTTTACCTGCCTGATCCCTACGACCGAGGACAGCCTCTAGCTCCCTAAACTGAGCAGACTGAAATCCGGATGCTGAGCTCAGCCGCGCCCTAAACGAGTTGAACTGAAGCGGAGTCATTGTTTCGAGAATGTCGAGCTGAGAGACGCAAGTTTTCATGATGGTGCGCATACGACCGAGCAGCGCGAGGGAGCGATGGGTGTCGCCAGCCTCAAGAGCCGCCTGCAGAGCGGTTGCTTCATGGAGGAGCTGCTTGAACCACAGCTCGTAGACCTGATGGATGGTGATGAAGAGCAGCTCATCGTGCTCTGGACCATCGCTTAGGGGCTCTTGGAGCTCCAGGAGCTCATCGACCTTCAAATACGAGATGTAGGTTACGTGCTTATCGTGAGTCATTTTTTCCTTAGGTAACCCGATTGCCGTCCATCGAGACCTGCTTGTAGTCACCAGATGCAACCAGATCTCTAAGGCGCAAGAAGCCCTCGAAAACCTCTTCGTAGCTGGTTGGCAATGGCGATATCGCAAGCCGGATAGCCTCCGGTTCTCGGTAATCGGGGATGACTTTCTTCAGCTTTCTAAGAGCGAGCGCGATTTGTTTTGCGTCTGGATGTTTCAAAATTATGTGCCCACCACGACTTTGCGCCTCTGACGGGGTAGCTAGCGAAAAGCCCAGCTCTTCAAGCCATTGAGAGGTGAGCCTGATCATCAACTCGGTCCCCACCGCCGCTTTGGCCTCAATGTTTTCGATGCCCGCCTCAGCAATCATTTCGAAGGCAACCTCGACGCCTCGGATGCCAATAATCGAGGGCGAGGCTATTTGGAATCTGCGCATTTCATCGCTGGGTTCGAAGTAAGGCCCCATTTCAAACTGCTTGTCCTGGGCAAACCAACCCTGGATGGGAACCCGCAAATCTTGTTGCAGTTCCTTGCGCACGTAGAGCCATGCCGGTGAGCCGGGTCCTGAGTTGCCGTATTTGTATGTGCAGCCAACTGCAAGATCAACACCGTTGGCGTCCAGGTCAAGCTTGATCGAGCCAACGGCATGCGAGCAGTCCCAGACCACCAAAATGCCAAAGCTTCTTGCCAGATCAGTAATCGTTTTGAGGTCCTGCCTGCAGCCGGAGCGGTAGTTGATTGCCTGAAGAGTTAGCAGTGCAACATCCTCGTCGAGGTGTGGCTTGAGGCTCTCTGCAGTAATTAGTTCAAATTCAGACTCGATTGCGACTGCCCCGGGGCCTGATGAGCCGTCATTGTCCAGGGTCACAAGCTCGAGGCCATGCTGCTGGGCAATGCCCGCCAAGACATACCTGTCAGTGGGGAAGTTTGAAGCGTCGATTAGTACTTTTTTGCGTCCGGGTCTTGCCATGATCGCAGCGGAGCAAAGCTGGAAGAAGTTCACGCTTACCGTGTCGCAGACCAATACCTGACCGGGCCCAGCTCCCAGTGCCGCGGCCCCAACTAGATCACCTGCACTTTGTGCCTGATCAATCCAATGGCTCCAGCCATCAACTAATTCATGCCCCCACTCGGAAGTTAGAAAATTGTTCACCTCTTCAATGGTTCGCTTTGGAAGTCTTCCTAATGAATTGCCATCTAGATAGCAAACGTCGCTGTCTGAGAAGTGAAAGAGTTTGCGAAAATTCGCCAGCTTGTCTTCGCTGTCTAATTTGCGGACGAAATCGATGTCCACTGGGGAGGGAAACTCCATCCCAACACTCTACTCAGACCAGGAGCTGGTGTTTGGCCAATTCGGCATAGAGGGGAGTAGATTTCACGAGCTCGGAGTGGGTCCCCACCCCAAGAATGCGCCCGTGCTCTAAAACTATGATCTGGTCCGAGTCAACAACGGTTGAAAGTCGGTGCGCGATTACCAGTAGCGTTCGGTCTTGAGCGACTGCGTCAATCGCTTCGCGCATCCGCTGCTCGTTGGGGCCATCTAGGGCACTCGTTGATTCATCAAGCAGCAGAATAGGAGGCTTGGCCAGCAGTGCCCGGGCGATGGCTAGGCGCTGGCGCTCGCCACCTGAGAGCATGATTCCGTCCTCACCGACTTGGGCCTCAAGCCCCTTGGTGTCTCGAGCAAGAACTTCGGAGAGGTTTACCTGCGCCAGAACGTCTGTGAGTTCATCGTCTGTGGCATCTGATTTGCCAAGCAGCAGGTTGTCTCTGATCGTGCCAGCGAGTACTGGGGCGTCTTGTTCGACATAACCAAGCTGCTCCCTCAGTGATCGCCTGGAGAACTCAGTGACGTCTTGCCCGTCGAGAAGAATTTTCCCTCCGGTTGGTTCATAAAAGCGCTCGATAAGGGAGAACACGGTTGACTTTCCCGCCCCGGAAGGTCCGACTAGGGCAACACGAGAGCCGCGCTCCACTTTGAAGCTGATCTTCTTCAGGATTGGCTGCGGCTCTTCGTCCTCATCTTCTTGATAGTGGAACTCGACCTCCCTGAATTCGATTGCAGACCGGTTAGTTGCGACCCTGTGGTCTCCAACCGGAGTCGGCTCTTCCTCCTCCAGCACCATGATTTCTTGGATTCTTGCTAGCGCGCCCAGCGCGCCCATGATTGAGGTGTAGGCACCGAATGCTGAGATAAGGGGGCCAACCATGAAGAACAGCAAAATCACGAAGGTAACCAAAGAGGCAATCGTCGTCGCGCCGGTCGCAACCCTCAGGCCACCAAAGCCCAGCACCACTATGAATGCGGTGTTAAAGGCCACCTGGGCAATGGGAGCAACAGCGGCTGAAAGCTTTGCGATGGAAAGACCTTGGTCGTAGGCGGCAGTGGCATCCCTGTAGATTTCCTGGGTCTCGCGCTCTTCGGCCCGAGCCGCGCGAATGGTGCGAATCGCGCTCAGAGCCCTTTCCACAGCCGCCGACATCTGGCCGACCTTTTGTTGGGCCTTGGTGGTAGCTCGGCGAATTTTTCTTCCGGTGAACGAGATAGCAAACACTGCAGTGAAAACGACCAACAAAGTCGAGCCGAGCAGCAGCGGATCGATAAATGCCATAACCACGATTGCCCCCACGAACTGCAGCAGGCCGCCAAGGGCGTCTACAAGCCCCTGGGTAAGAACCGCTTTCAGCAGAGTTGAGTCGGAGCCAACTCGAGAGACGAGGTCACCGATTCTGCGCTTGTCGTATTGCCAAATTGGCAGTCTGAGCAGCCTGGAAACCA
>JAYORB010000047.1:0-7586 GCA_038123155.1 Aquiluna sp.
AATTCTTAGAGCCACCTGCCAGAATCGAACTGGCGACCTGCTCTTTACGAGGGAGCTGCTCTACCGACTGAGCTAAGGTGGCGAAACATCCAAAATCCTAGCCCAAAGCAAAAAGGGCACCTATTGCCGAGGTGCCCTTTTTATTTAGGAGGGCCAAGTGAAAACTTGGGGACCCATGGTCCGAGTAAGAAAACTGTTCGCTTTACGAAATCATTCCCAGTCTGGTTAAGCGTGAGATTGCTGCATCCTCAATTGGAGAATCTGGCCCAATCGACAATCTTCCAAGTCGCAAGAGATTGGTCGTAATCGGCCTGAGCAGCCAAAGCGGGTACCCCCTGTTGCCAATCATCTTCCGTAAGTCGTCAGGGAGCGTGGCCAGAGCAGAGTGAAATAAGAGTTTGTAGATCGGCTTGGCCGCAAAAGGAAGCGGCGCTTTTCTGATCCAGCTAATTACAGCTTTTGCGTCATCATCCGCACGAAGCTGAGGGCGATAGTGATCTAGAACCTGCTCCAGCTCTGCCTCTGTCATTGGACAGTCATCGAGCCCCAGTGGACCTACAGACCTTGACCATTGGGAGACGTATGCATCAGCTCCTCCTGGTATTGGTGCCTTTGAGTAGTTCTGGTGGGTTCTAAGAAATGAGTCCATGAAAGCAATGTGAACCCAAAGCAGCAGATCTTTATCGGCCGCCTTGTAGGCGGTCGTCTCTCCGGAATTCTTCTTGTATTCACCGGCCACCCGGTCGTGCATTCTGTTGACCCTGGCTGCCTCGTTCTTGATTGCGGTCATCGAACCGAAGGTGGTCACGGTTAGCCAGCGAATAGTTCCGGAGAGCCTGCCCAAGGGATCTTCTTCATACCTCGAGTGCTGCGCCACTCCCCCAAGCGCTCCTGGGTGCAGAGCCTGCAGGAGAAGAGCCCTAACCCCACCCACAAGGGTGGCAAAGTCTCTGTGAACAACCCAGGGAGCATCGCCCGGCAGAAAGAAGCCACCCTCATCACCCTCGGCAACAGCTGATAGCCAAGGTGGTTTTCCATCGGTAGATCCGGATAGCAGCTTCACGAACCTACGCGCTAAGCGCTGTTGAAGTGCGTTGGAAGCCAATGTTGCCTAACCTAGTAATCAAGGACCAAGAAGGAGCAACCATGACTGAGGCAGAACTAATCCGAGAGTTCCAAACAAACAGGCTTCATGTGGTGTTAGCTCAGCTTGCTCCAACTGGCCTGTTGGCCTTTGCCGCAATCGCGACTCCAGCAATTGCAGAAAACGGCGGCTGGACTGTCCACGCATTCGCTCTGATTCTCTTGGCCTCTGGAATCCTCGGGGCTCTGGCCGAGTACTCGGCAGCGAGCCAAGCTCAGGCTGTCATTGACGACCTCAAGGGACTACCTGGAGAGTCTGCGCTAAGAAGACGGGTAATTGGCTTCAGGCCTTGGTTCGAAGTTGTGAAGTATGTAACGCCTGCGATTTTTGTTGCAATCTTCGCGGCAATACTCGCCGCCCTGTATCTCTAGAAACAGGTGAGGTTTCCCTCTCCAAGGTCTTGACCCTCGAGGTAGGCATCGACCAGTGAGTTGATGCAAGTGTTGTCTCCGTAGGCCGTGTGGCCCTCACCCTCAAGGGTAAGTAGCTTGGCACCATCCAAGATATCTGCAAGTGAAACCGCCTGGTGATATGGAGTTGCAGGGTCTCCGGTGGTGCCAATCACGATGGGCCCATTTGCTAGCGGAACTGAAAAGTCCAGATCTTCCATGCCAATGCCCTCTGGCCAACCAAGGCAGGAAATGTCAGGCCCTGAGAAGTAGCGACCAAAAACCACACTGGCACTGCGTATCTCCTCGTCGAGGTCTGGACCTTCCTCTGTCACCGCGTCATCGGCACAGTTGATGGCGTAGTTGGCCTCGTTGATATTTGAGATGTAGCCGCCGTCCGGATCACGGTCGTTGTAGAAGTCAGCCAAGTAGACAAAGAAGGTGCCATCACCGTTGAAGGCCTCATCAAAGGCTTGGGATAGGTAGATCCAAGAGTCTTGCGAATAGAGGGTGACGATCATGCCCGAGAGTGCAGCAGAGATACCTAGCTCTCTATCGATCGTCGTTTCAAGTGGTCTAACCTCCCTTGCTTGCAAGAACCCTGCGATTCTGGCCATTGCCGAATCAACATCTCCCTCAAATGGGCAATACAGAGGGGTATCCAGACAGGCTGTTAGATATGCACGAAGCGCGGCATCAAAACCTTGAATCTGCCCAAGAAGTTTTGTTGATGAATCCATGGTTGGGTCGACTGCACCATCTAGGACAAACTTTCCAACCCTGTCTGGAAACAATGCCGCATAGGTTGCCCCAAGCTCGGTGCCATAGCTGAAGCCAAGGTAGTTGAGCTCCTCGATTCCCAACAGTTCACGAATTAGCTCCATGTCACGAGCAGTCTGCTGGGTGTTGAAGTATGAGGTTGAGGGCCCTGTTTCCTGGCAGCTCTGCGCAAATGCGAGCATCAAGTTCTCTGAAAAGGCAATGTCCTCATCAGACCCGTATTCAAATCCGCTGTTTGAATAAAGGAGCTCGTCCTTGAGATCTTCGTCTGAACACATAATGGGAGTCGACCTCCCAACACCCCTGGGGTCAAAGGCGATTACCTGAAAGTTTTCCCTGAACCAACTGGAGCCGATGTTCTCGTAGCCGTCGCGCATCCAGTTAATCGCTGATGAGCCTGGCCCTCCGGGGTTTATCAGAATCGGCTCTCTGTCACCTGTCCCCTGATAGCGCATCAGACTTAGCGAGAGGGTCTCGTCGTTTTCTGAGGTCCAATCAAGTGGTGCGGCGATGTATGCACACTCAAAGACCTCGTTGCACTCTTCCCAGCTGAGCGCTTGTTCCTGAGGCTCCTGACCAGGCTCCAACTCGGCAACCGGCTCGGGGGCCGTGCAGGCTGTTAGAACAAGAAGTGGAAGAAGTAGGAGAGCTCTAAGCCGCAACTTGTCTCCTCAAGATGAGAGTTGTGCAGAGGGCTTCTAAAACCAGCAGGTCCCTAACGTTTGACTCGAGCCGAACTCTTGCCTGTTTGATTGCATCGAGAATCTCGACACTCTGATTGGCGCTGGTCAGCAGTGCTCGCTGGTTCAATACCTCAAGCAGATCCTGGTTTATCAGATCCGAATAGGTGCCCAGTTGAATGCTTAGGACGTCTCTAATGAAAGACTCCGCGTCAGTGAAGACTCGATCTATGCCATCTCGCAGGGCCCTGGTGTTCCTGCGCTTTTGATTGTCTTCAAGCTCTTTGATTTGGCTCCTGATAGCAGGCGGCACCTTGTCCTCCGGTGATAATCCAAAGGCTGAAAGAAGCTTTTCTTTCTCCCGGCCGTCTCGCTCGAGTGAGACGGCCTCGGCGTCTCGCTTGGCCACATTTAGCAGGTGCTCTGCAGCCGCCATTGCACCGCTGAGGTTGGTGATTGAGGCAAGTTCCCGCATGGTCTCCTGACGCCTTGCCCTTGCATCCTGGCTAAGTGCCAGCCTGCGTGCCATGCCAACATGCTGCTGAGCCTGTCGAGCACTCTTGATTGCCAAATCTTCACTGACACCATCACGCTGCATAAGAAGCTGAGCAACCTCTTGGTTGCTTGGGAGCCTGAGGCTCACGTTTCTAGTTCGCGACCTTATGGTTGGCAAGAGGTCAGCTGCCGACGGAGCACAGAGCATCCATATGGTCTTCTCCTGTGGCTCCTCTAGGGCCTTGAGCAAAACGTTTGAGGTTCTCTCGCTCATGCGATCCGCATCCTCAATCACGACAATGCGATACTCGCCCACCGTCGACGCCATGGCCGCAAACTGAACCAGTTCTCGGACCTCGTCAATTGAAATAATTACTTTGTCGGTTGCCAAAATCCTGACGTCTGGATGCGCTCCCGCGAGCACGAGTGAGCATTGCTGGCAGCTCCCACAACCGTCTTTTTCACACTGCAGGCTCGCAGAGAAAGCCTTTGCAATTGTCGACCTGCCGCTCCCGGCGGGTCCAGTAAAGAGCCAGCTGTGCTGGAAGCCTTCATCTTTGCCCGATACAACCCGACTCAGCTGCTCGATGGCCTCCGGTTGGCCGAGCAGCTCATCCCAGACCCCAACCATCTAACTGAGCTTCGCTACTCGCTGAAGAACCTGAGCGTGTATTTCCTGAGGTGAAAGGGTTGCGTCAATAACCAGGAACCTTGGCTCTTTTGCCATTCTCAGGTATTCCTCTCTCGCCCGCTCAAAGAACTCAACCTGCTCTCTTTCGAGCCTGTCAGGCTCGGTGCCCTTGTTCCCGCGCCGTTCAATTGCCGCTGAGGCATCTAGATCAAGCAGGACTGTGAGGTCGGGCAAGAGCCGATCAATAGCCCATAGGGAAATCTCCCTGACCTCATTCACGTCCAACTCCCTTGCTGCGCCTTGATAGGCGACCGAGGAATCAAAGTAGCGGTCGGATAGGACAACTTTGCCGCTTGCGAGCGCCGGCTTAATCTTTGTTTCTACATGGTGAGCACGATCCGCGGCATACAACAGTGCCTCTGATCTTGGAGCAACATCGCCCTTGCGGTGAAGCAGAAGGTGTCTTATTTCTTGACCCAGCTCGGTGCCACCTGGCTCCAAGGTCCTAACGACCTCTCTGCCGCTTTCGACAAAGTGCTTCTCGAGCATGTCGAGCTGAGTTGACTTGCCTACCCCGTCTATGCCCTCGAAGGTGATGAACATCTCAGCGCTTTTTCCTCTTGCTGGTCTTGGGAGCCTCTCCCGGCTCAACACCTAGCTTCTCACGACGAATTGCCAAAAGCTCAAAGGCACGGTCAGGAGCAAGCTCGTCCAAAGGCTCATCCTTAGGGATGGTCGCGTTGATAACGCCGTCAGTCACGTAATCTCCGAACTGACCGGTCTTTGCAACAACATTGAGCTTCGAGGCTGGATCCTCCCCAAACTCTTTCAGCGGAGTTGCCGCTGTCCTGCGACCGCCATACTTCGGCTGCTTATAGATCTCGATTGCCTCTTCTAGCGTCAGGCTGAAGATCTGCTCCTCGCTGGCAAGTGACCTGGAGTCCGAGCCCTTCTTTAGGTAGGGGCCGTACTTTCCGTTCTGAGCGGTGATCATGTTTCCACTCTCGGGGTCCAAGCCAATCTCTCTTGGGAGTGAGAGCAGCTGAACTGCCTCTTCGTAAGTGACCTCCGCTGGAGACATTGACTTGAAAAGCGACGCCGTCTTTGGCTTTGGATTTCCCTCATCAACCAGAGTCACATAGGGGCCGTAACGGCCGTCCTTCACGATGATGTCCAGGCCACTCTCTGGATCTTTACCCAGTACCCGGTTTTCGACAGGTGGTGCTGATGCAAGCTCGACCGCCTTTTCATGGGTTAGCTGGTCAGGGGTCAGGCCCTCCGGGATGTTGACGATTCTTCGCTCGTCATCTTCCATGAGTTCTAGATAGGGACCGTATTTTCCGGTTCGAAGTGTTATGCCACCACCGATGTCGAAGCTGTTGATGCTCCTTGGGTCGCTATCTCCGAGGCTCTCGACCGTGGCTTTCAGGCCATCGTCACCGAAATAGAAACTCTTCAGCCAACTCGAGCGCTCGAGCTCCCCAAGGGCAATCTTGTCGAGGTCTCCCTCCATCTTTGCGGTGAACTCGTAGTCCACTAGGTGGTCAAAGTTCTGCTCCAGGAACCGGGTGACCGTAAAGGCAATCCACTCTGGCACCAGCGCAGAGCCCTGCTTGACTACATAACCCTTGGCAATGATTGTGGAGATGATTGCGGCATAAGTGGAGGGCCTTCCGATTCCCTTCTCCTCAAGAGCCTTCACGAGCGAAGCCTCGGTATAACGAGCCGGCGGCTGAGTCTGGTGTGACTTGGCAACGACCTCCTGAGTCGGCACCTCCTGACCCTCGGAAAGTGTCGGGAGTTTTGCCTGCTCTTCGTCGCCGTCCTCCTTTGCCACTTCGTATACGGCCATGAAGCCCTTGAAGCTAACAACAGTTCCGCTGGCGCTGAACTCAAGCTGCTTGCCGTCCGCCGAGCAAGAGAACTTTGCCGTGGTGGTCGATAGCTTTGCATCCGCCATCTGAGAGGCAAGCGTCCGCCTCCAGATCAGCTCATAGAGGGCAAGGGCCTTTGCGCCAAGCGAACCAGAAAGCTCTTTAGGCTCTTTGAACGAGTCTCCCGAGGGCCGAATGGCTTCGTGAGCCTCTTGAGCATTCTTACTCTTTGCCCCATAGACCCGGGGAGCATCTGCGACCATCTCTTGGCCGTAAAGCTGAGCAGCCTGTGATCTTGCGGCTGTGATTGCCTGCTGAGAAAGCGATGGAGAGTCGGTCCTCATATAAGTAATGTGACCCTCTTGATAGAGCTGCTGGGCCAGGTCCATGGTCTGCTTCGCGCTCAGGGAGAGCTTCTTTGACGCCTCCTGCTGCAAAGTCGAGGTAGTGAAAGGTGCGTAAGGCTTGCGAGTCGAGGGTTTGGCCTCAATGCTCGTGACCTTTAGGTGTGAACCCTGCAGGCTTGCTGCCAGCGCCTCTGCGGCCTCTGGATCCAGCACCAACACATCTGCAGTGAGAACACCCTCCTCGCTGAAGCTCTTTGAGCCGGCAAGCCGCTTGCCATCAATGCTGAGGAGCTTTGCCTCGAAACTGATTGAGGACTCTTCCAAGGTTGCGGTAACGGAGCTGTAGCCAGCAGAAACGAAAGCCATGCGTTCCCGCTCGCGCTCCACAATCATGCGCATCGCTGGGGATTGGACTCGGCCAGCTGAAAGTCCGCGATTTATCTTCCGCCAAAGGACAGGGGAAATCTCATAGCCAACAAGACGATCGACAACGCGCCTTGTCTCCTGTGCCTCCACCAGGTTGTCATTTATCTCTCTGGTGTTCTTACTCGCCTCTTGGATCGCGTCCTTGGTGATCTCGTTAAAGACCATCCTGCGAACGGGAACCTTTGGCTTTAGCACCTCAAGCAGGTGCCAGGCAATTGCCTCTCCCTCACGGTCCTCATCGGTTGCGAGGTAGAGCTCATCGCAACTCTTGAGAGCGCTCTTCAGCTCCGACACCGTCTTGGACTTGCCAGGAGAGATTGAGTAGTAGGGCTCAAAGTCGTTGTCGACGTCGATTGAGAACTTTGCGAGAGATGGACGCTCTTTCTTTTTCTCAGCCGCAATCTCTTTCGGCTCCGCTAGGTCTCTGATGTGGCCAACTGAGGCGAGAACCTCATAGTCATCCCCAAGATATTTGGAGATTGTCTTCGCCTTAGCGGGTGACTCAACGATCACCAGTTTCTTTGCCAAGCTCTCTCCTACATAGAACCCAATGCCCTCGCATCCGCGCTGGCAACTACCTCAAATATGAGGTGCTCTTTGCCAACCCTAACGCTGACAACTTGACTGACAATACGACAAGATTCCAAACTTGCGCCATTACCAAGAGCAATTTCTCTTGCGTTTTCACATGGAACACCAGCGATGATGCCAGCTGCCTCAGCTCGCCCTCAAGCTCCTCTGGAGTAAATTGG
Organism: Aquiluna sp.; assembly: GCA_038123155.1. Taxonomy (GTDB): domain Bacteria; phylum Actinomycetota; class Actinomycetes; order Actinomycetales; family Microbacteriaceae; genus Aquiluna. The sequence continues at coordinate 7,519 of JAYORB010000047.1, forward strand.
TTTGCAATTTCGAAGATGCCAAACCCTCGGTCAACCCCGCAGTACCCGCCAGAGATAACCACGTCTCG
>JAYORB010000048.1:0-3865 GCA_038123155.1 Aquiluna sp.
GAGCGAGTGACGGGAATCGAACCCGCGCCACCAGCTTGGGAAGCTGGAGTTCTACCATTGAACTACACTCGCGACGGAGCAAAATTCTAACTGTCCAATAGACTCTCGGCCATGCTGATTCCTGAGCCAGAGATCGTTGATCCCGCATCGGTCCCAGCCCTTCGCTGGGGCGTGATTGGCCCGGGAGGCATTGCAGAAGTCTTTGTAGATGCCTGTCAAAAACACACTAAACAGCACTTCCAAGCAGTCGCATCAAGAACCTCGGGTCGAGCCGACGAATTCGCAGCAAAGTTTTCAATTCCTCAGACTCACACCGATTACGAGTCGCTCGTTTCAACCGAGAACATAGACGCCGTCTACATAGCTAGTTGGCAATACGAGCACTTTGAGCACGCAATGCTCGCCCTGAATGCAGGGAAACATGTGCTGGTCGAAAAGCCGATTACGGTCCTGCCCGAGCACGCAAGAGAGATCTTTAAGCTTGCTGCCTCAAAGGGACTCATGGCCATGGAGGCGATGTGGACGAGGTATTTGCCGCAGTCAACTGTCATTCGAAAACTCCTTGCCGAGGGCTCTTTAGGGGCGCCTCAGCTATTCGCCGCGAACTTCTCCGTTGACAACCGCCACATCTCAAGGCTTTGGCAAAAAGGTGGCGGGAGCATCATCTACGACATGGGCATCTACCCAATTGCAATGTCGCAGCAGTTCCTAGGGAACCCGACACAAATCACTGCAATAGGAACTCTGCATGAGAGCGGACTAGATGCCGAAAGCCACTCGGTTTTCGAATACGAGTCCGGTGCTCGGGCGCAGGTAACGGCCTCAGGCATTGCGACTCTCCCCACAACAGCAAGCTGCTCGTTTGAAAACGGCGTGGTTGTTGTTGAAGAGCCGTTCTTTGTTCCATCCGGCATCAGGGTTCGAGACAAAGAGCTCTACTTTGAGGAGCAGGCTTGGTTTGATGAAACTGGCATTCGAGGCCATGAAGGCCTCAGTTATCAAGCAACCTGGTTTGCGAAGTATGTATCCGAAGGGCGGGTTGAGTCTGAGGTTCACCCCGCCAGCGAAGTCGTTGCGGGAATAGAGATAGCAGCCGAGATCTGCAGGCAGATTGGCGCTGAGCCTATTTAGTCTCTGACTCCAATAATCATCGGATCATGGAAAGTGCCCTTGAAAGCCTTTTCGCTGGCGCCACTCCTGTCTAGGTATGGCGTGATGCCACCTAGGTGGAAGGGCCAGGCCGCGCCCATGATCATGCAGAGATCGATGTCCTGGGGCGTTTGCACCACCTTCTCCTCAAGCATCAGTTTGACTTCCTTGGCTAGGCCAACCTGGACCGACTCAAAAATCTCGGAAGCGGTTCTAGCTTTTGTTCCACCCGAGACAATCTCGACTGCCCTCTTGTCATATCCCTTGATCTTGCCCTTGGCATCGCGCTCCAAGAGCTTGCCGTAATCGGCGAGCTTGTGGAGGTTCTCGCTCGCGTAGAAGCGTTCGCTATTGAAGGCGTGCATGGAATCAAGCACGTGTGCTCCAACCTTTAGCCCGACGAGCTCTAGCAAATCAAATGGGTTCATTGGCAAACCAAGCGGGGCGATAGCGGAGGCAACCTCCTCGAAACTTGCGCCCTCATCAACGGCTCTCATGGCCTCGCCTAGCAGGTAGCCAAGGAGGCGATTCACAACAAACCCTGCCGAGTCGGAGGTGATGACCGCGGTCTTCTTGAGGTTCTTTGCCACCTCCATTGCCGTGGCAACGGTCTCGTCCGAGCTCTTCTTCGCTCTCACAACCTCAACAAGAGGCATCACTGCTACCGGATTGAAGAAGTGAAAGCCGACCAAGCGCTCAGGATGCTTGAGGCTCTTTGCCATGGCATCAACCGAGAGCGAAGAGGTGTTTGTTGCGAGGATGCACTCATCGCTCACGACCTCTTCGATCTTGGAGAAGACCTCCTGTTTGATCTTCAACTCCTCGAAAACTGCCTCGATTACCCAGTCACAATCAGCAAAGGCCGCGTAATCCAAGGAGCCTGAGAGGTTGCCGACATAGCGGTTTCGGTTGTCCTGGCTAAGGCGGCCTTTTTCGACGAGTTTGTCTAGCTCCGTAGTGATGTATTCAATGCCTTTATCAACGCGCTCTTGCGAGACATCTGTGATCACAACTGGGACCTCAAGCCGGCGCAGGAACAGCAGTGCGAACTGCGAAGCCATAAGCCCGGCACCTAGGACTCCCACCTTGCTGACTTTCCGAGCAAGGGTCTTGTCAGGAGCGCCACTTGGCTTCTTTGCGTGTTTTTGGACAAGGTTGAATGCGTAGATTGAGGCTCGGAACTGATCCGAGGCGATGAGCTCCTCGATTGCATCGTCCTCGCGCTTGAAAGCAGCTTCTTTGCTGCCGCTCTTTGCTGCGGCAATCAGGTCCAGCGCCATGTAGGGAGAAAGCGGAACCTTGCCGAGTTTCTCCTCAACGGTTGAGCGGGCGATGGAAACCGCAGGTCCCCACATAGTGGCCTTCTCAACGGCTCCCGGCTCGTTCTTGCGCTTTACCTTTTTGCCGCCGATTATCTCATCAGCCCAGGCAAGAGACTCCTCTAGGAACCTCGCGGAACCAAACATCTTGTCCGCAATGCCGAGCTCCAGGACTTCCTGGGGCTTCAGCATGCGATTTTGCTTTAGTGGGTTCTCGAGAATCACCTTCAACGAGTTACGAATACCGATCAAGTTGGGGAGTAGGTATGCCCCACCCCAACCTGGGATTAGACCAATGAACACCTCGGGCAATGCGACAGCTGGTGCGGTCTCGTTTATGGTTCGGTAGTTGGCATTCAGAGCGATTTCCAGACCGCCACCAAGAGCCAATCCGTTGATCAACACAAAGCTTGGTACTCCGAGCTCATCTAGCTTTCCTAGCGAATAGTGACCAAGCTCCGCGATGAGCCTGCCGATTTTGCGCTCCCTAATGTCTTGAACGTGGGAGAGGTCGGCACCGGCTGCTAAGTAGTAAGGCTTGCCCGTTACAGCGACCCCGTGAATCTCCTTGTTTTTTGCACGCTCTTTCAGCTCATCTAGCTTTTCGGCAAACTGCAACAGGGTCTGAGGTCCCAGGGTGTTTGGCCTGGTGTGGTCCTTGCCGTTGTCCAGCGTTATCAGAGCAATGGTTCTGCCCGATGGCATCTTGACGTCGGAGACGTAGGAGTGAGTTACGACCTCGTCGTCAGCCTCCAGTAGTGGTGCGTACTTATCCATGATTAGCCCTTGTAGTTTGAGTTTTCCCAGATAACGGTGCCGCCCATTCCAAGGCCAATGCACATCGTGGTCATTCCATAGCGAACCTTTGGGTTGTCTTCGAAATGTCTTGCCAGCTGGTTCATCAGCCTCACGCCCGAAGAGGCAAGGGGGTGGCCCATGGCAATTGCTCCGCCCCATGGGTTCACCCTTGGGTCATCATCTGAAATACCGAAGTGATCCAGGAAGCTCAGCACCTGAATCGCAAAGGCCTCATTGATCTCAATAAGACCGATGTCGTCCATCTTTAGACCGGCCTTCTCGAGGGCCTTCTCAGTTGCCGGTATCGGACCAATACCCATGATCTCCGGCTCAACACCCGCGAATGCAAAGCTGAGCATCTTCATCTTTGGCTTTAGTCCGTGCTTCCTGACAGCCGCCTCGCCTGCTATTAGCGACATGGTAGCTCCATCGGTGAGGGGCGAAGCGTTTCCAGCCGTCACCTTGCCGTGGGGCCTGAATGGTGTCTTTAGATCCTTCATGCCGTCAACTGTTGAGTCTGGCCTGAGCAGCTCGTCGGTGGTGACCAGGCTCCAACCCTCATCGCTAGCCGCGGAGACTGGGATTAGATCCTTTTGAAT
>JAYORB010000048.1:3965-7479 GCA_038123155.1 Aquiluna sp.
GCGCTTCCGGTTGTCGTGACAGAGGTCATTGCCCCCGCACACCACCTATCGATCGAGTATCCGGGAACCGACAGCGGAAGGCCAGCGAGGATGCTTGCGGAGCGACCAATCTGAAGACCCTGATCGCCATACTGAGTCGCGGCAGCAATTGCTACGTCGTCGATTGACTCTTTAGGCAGGTCTGGGTGGCGCTCGAGGAGTCCGATGATGGTCTTGACCACAAGATCATCAGCACGGGTCTTCCAGTAGACACCCTTCTCTCCTGCCTTCCCAAACGGGGTCCTCACTCCATCGATGAAATAGACGTCTTGGCTTTGCATTAGTTCCTCACTAGGTTTTTGCGACTTGCCTGCCTAGCAGCCTCATCACGGGCAAGAGTTGTTCTGACGAGCTCGGGTGATAGCTCGAAGGCGTCGACCAGACTCTCGACATGCGGCCTCAGCCTTGGTAGCAGCCTGGTGTCAATGTATTCGGTAATTGCCTCAGCCCTGCCGCCCGAGAGCCTGCCCTTGATTAGGTACCAATCCAGATTGTCTTCCAGGAGGGTAAAGCCGTAGAGGTCCCTGAGCCAGGTCAGGATCTTGAGCGAGTCTTCGTCCTTTATGGTCTTTAGGGCAGAGGTGAACGCCTCCCACATAATCAGTTCCGCGTGCGCTTTGGCTGCCTTGATCAGGTCATTCTGATAGCGGTTAAAGAGCTCCGCCTGCTTGGCCTTGTCGCTGCCTGCTGCCTTGAGCTTGTTTGCAATCGAGGCAACCATGGTGTGGACGCGGTCGGTGAGCAGCTGGTGCTGGTGCTCCTCTTCCTTCACGTAACCGACAGAGCGCGCGGTTGAACCAAAGTCGACGATGTTCTGAGCTAGACCCCTCAGGCCGCCGCGGTTAATTGTCGCCTCTCCAAACTGCCCGGCAACATATTGCGCGAGAGTTCCGAAGTCTGGGGACTTGAAGGCCTTGGCGTAATCGGCAAGAAGGCGCTTGGCGACAAGCTGAAGCATGACGTTGTTGTCGCCTTCGAAAGTGACATAGACATCTAGGTCGGCCCTGAGCCCGGTGAGCCTGTGCTCATCCATGAACCCCTGTCCACCACATGCCTCGCGGCACTCCTGAACCGTGTTTAGTGAATACCAAGAGCTCAGGGCTTTGGCTGCAGCCGAGACGGTCTCAAGGTCAGAACGGGAATCATCGGTGTCGTTTTGGCCTGTGAATACCGCGTGATACTGGTTCAGCATCTCCTGATGAGTGAAGATCTGTGCGTAGGTGCGAGCAATAAGAGGGATAAGCCTGCGCTGGTGGCGACCGTAATCCATCAATGTCGTCTCTTCACCCTCGGCTCCGGGGAACTGCTTGCGGGCAAGCGAATACCTCACGGCAATGTCTAGCGCTAGTTTCTGAGCGTTGGTGACAGCTCCGGTGAGCGAGACCCTTCCCTGAACCAAGGCCCCTAGCTGGGTGAAGAACCTTCTGCCCCTGTTCTCAATGCTTGAGGCGTAGGTGCCATCTGGCATGACATCCGCGTAGCGGTTTAGAAGGTTGGTCCTTGGAATTCTCACCTGATTGAAGTGCAGTCGGCCATTGTCGATGCCGTTCAGGCCACCCTTCAGACCGTCATCCTCTGCTCCCACTCCAGGCAAGAGTCTTCCTCGCTTGCGAAGTGGGACATAGAAGGCGTGAACACCTTGGTTCTCGCCTTCGGTGTAAAGCTGCGCAAACACAACGGCCGCCTCGCCATGAAGTGCGGCATTGCCGATGTAGTCCTTGTAGCTGTGGCGGTCTGGCGTGTGAATAACAAACTCTTCGCTGGCTGGGTCATAGGTTGCGGTGGTTCCAATAGACGCAACGTCTGACCCGTGCCCGGTCTCCGTCATCGCGAAGCAGCCAGGGGTGTCTAGCCTCGTGACAGCAGGTAGGAAGGTTTTGTGGTGGTGCTCGGTGCCCAGATTGAGAATTGCCGATCCAAACAGTCCCCACTGGACACCGAATTTTATTTGCAGTGAAGCATCTCCGAGGATCAGTTCCTCGAAACTCGAAAGGGAGCCGCCTGGGTTGCGCTGACCGCCCAGCTCCTCTGGGAAGCCGTATTGCGTTGCGCCCTCTTTGACCAAGGTCTTGAGCGCCTTAAGGGTCCAGTCACGGTGCTTGTCCATTGCTGCGCCGCTCGGCTTGAAAAGTTCCTTTTCGACTATGACGCTGCGGGTGTGGCGGCGGATTTCAGCCCACCTGCCTAGGATCTTCTCTCCTACTTCGGCAACGTCTAATTGAATGTCTTCGTTGAGATTCATTTCTGTCCTCCGACAGATAGTCAACCCCTGAAAACTAAGGACTCAAAGAGGGTGTCGGAAAATTCGTGAGAGCTCACAAACAGGCGTTGAGACGGCGCCATTGGTGTTGTATGAAAGCTACAAATTGTCTTTGTGATTTTAGATGGATTATCTAATCAGTCACCCTTGAACTTCGCTTGCTTCTTGGTAACAAAAGCCTTCATTCCTCGTGCCACGTCTTTGGTTCCCATGAGTTTTGCGAGCCTGGGGAAGAGGTTTGCCTTTTCTGCCTCTTTGTCCGATGCTCTCGCAGATTCCAAGGTTGCCTGGACCGCCAGCGGTGCCTGCTCGGCTATCCGTTCGGCTAGCGCGATAGCCCGATCTAGTTCTTGTCCCGGTTCAACGATTTCGTTGATCATGTTCATGGCCAACGCCTCGTCCGCCCCCCACCTATCGCCAGTGAGTAGATAGCGCATGGCTCGAGCGTGACCGGCCACCTGAGGAAGCCTGATTGTTCCCCCGCCAAAGGGGAGGATCGCTCTAGAGACCTCAAGCTGGCCAAACTTTGAATCGCTTGCGGCAATAACCACATCGCTCGCGAGGGCCAGCTCGACCCCGAGGGTGTAGCAGGTGCCACGGGTTGCCATGACCACCGGCTTGCTTACCTGCTTTGTAGAAATGCCCCAGGGGTCTAGTCCGCCCTCGGGAACCATTTGGAGCTTGCCCTTTTGCATCTTTGGTCCAACGTCAAAGAGATCTAAGCCGGCGGTGAAGTGATCTCCGTGGGCGAAGACAACCCCAACGCGAAGGTCTTTGTTTCTGTCCAGCTCACCATAGGCAAGAGAGAGTTGATGCAAAAGCTCCTCGTCAGCCGCATTCATCTTTTCGGCACGATTGAAGCCGATTAGGAAAACGTGGCCGCGCTGCTCAGTGGTTATTTTCTGTGACACGACAATGAGGCTAAACGCTCTCGGTGAGCTGCGCCACCCGCTGCGGCGAGATTTGTAGCAAAACTCCAATGTCGCGCATGCTCAGCCCCTCGGACCTGAGTCTCGCGACAATCTCACGAATCTCCCTTGAGGCCTGCTCTTGCAAGCGTCGTGATTCAAGCATTTTTTCCTGGGCAGCCTCGAGGTCACAAACAATGCCCGGCATAGATGTTTCGATCTTCACGATGATGTCGCAGCGCTCAACACCTTGGTTTTCATGCACGAGGTCCTTGATTTGCTCGGTCGCACTGTCGAGGCGCTTGGA
>JAYORB010000049.1:0-7355 GCA_038123155.1 Aquiluna sp.
CGAACAATCCATTTGCTGGTCATGAGCTTTCGGGAGCGGTAGTTCACACAATCTTCAGGGGCGAATTTAGCCTCCGGGATGGAAAGGTTGCGAATGCTTAGAGAGCTCATCGGAGCGATGCTTATAGCCCTGGTCTTCGCCATCGCATTTCGGATTTGGAGGTCTGTTAGGGGTCGCCGAGCCCTACAGGAAAGCACGCTCCCTGCATTGAGAGACTCTCGAGGGGGCCTTGAGCTTGGGCAGGCACTGTATGTGTCAACGGTATTTGCATCGAGGCCTCTAGACAGATTGTGGGCGTTTGGATTAGGCGCGAGGGGTAAAGCTAAGGTTTTTGCCTCGGAGGATGGCGTATCGATTGAACGGGTGGGGGAGAAGAACTTCCTCATACCAGCCGAAGACATTGCTGGATTTACGCGTGAGACTGCCACCATAGACAAAGGGGTAGAGCTCGATGGCCTAATCGCCATCCATTGGACACACGGCTCTGAACGTTTGGTGACACATCTAAGGGTCGTTTCAGACCCCTCAGGATTTCTAAAGCAGCTTGCACACGTGACAGGAGCAGACATTGGATAGTGCTTACCTAGTTCTCGAAGACGGGACCGTCTTCGAGGGAGAGGCCTATGGGAAGAGGGGTAAGACTCTCGGAGAACTCGTCTTTGCTACCGGCATGACGGGGTATCAGGAGACCCTGACAGATCCCTCGTATGCGGGACAAATTGTCCTCCAGACAGCCCCCCACATCGGCATTGTTGGCACAAACAGGCGCGATGAGGAATCAGGTCGCATCTGGGTCGCAGGATACGTGGTCAAGGAGCCGAGCAGGATGCCAAGCAACTTCAGATCCGAGGAGCCTTTGGAAACTGCGCTTCAGGACTCGGGCATCGTGGGAATTGCAGAGGTTGACACAAGAGCGATCACAATTCGAATACGCGATGCAGGGGTGATGCGAGCAGGGATCTTCTCCGGTGATGACGTCTCTGACACGGGGACGATGCTTGAACAGGTTCGGGCAAGTGCAGAGATGAAGGGGCGAAACCTCTCGGGCCAGGTGACAGCGCCAGAGCGCTACACACTTCCCGCCTCTGGTCAAAGAAAAGGCAAGGTTGCGATTCTGGATCTGGGAATCAAGCGCTCGACGTTGGAGCACCTGAATGAGCGCGGGTTGGATGTCGAGGTCTTCCCATCGAGCAGCAGTGCAAGCGAGATACTCGATTCCAAACCTGACGGGGTGTTTTTCAGCAATGGCCCTGGCGATCCTGAGGCCAGCGACGCGCAGGTGGAGATGCTTAGGGAGCTACTCGCCGCCGGCAAGCCCTTCTTCGGAATCTGCTTTGGCAACCAACTGCTTGGACGAGCTTTGGGCTTTGAGACCTACAAGCTGGCGTTTGGGCATCGAGGCATCAATCAGCCGGTTCAAAACAAGGCAACGGGGCAAGTTGAAGTGACAGCACACAACCACGGATTCGCAGTAAGGCTTGAGGAGGACCAGGCCGATTCCCCAAAGGGATTCGGAAGAGTAATGGTCTCTCATCGCGGTCTAAATGATGGTGTTGTGGAGGGTCTCGAATGCCTTGACATCCCAGCCTTCTCGGTCCAATACCACCCAGAGGCTGCGGCTGGCCCCCATGACAGCCACTACCTGTTTGACAAATTCCTTAGCTTGATTGTGGAGAAGTAATGCCAAAGCGCGCAGACATCAATTCCGTCCTTGTAATCGGCTCGGGCCCAATTGTTATCGGACAGGCCTGCGAGTTTGACTACTCGGGTACTCAAGCCTGCAGGGTGCTCCAGGAGGAGGGGGTCAGGGTAATCCTGATCAACTCAAACCCAGCAACAATCATGACCGACCCAGACTTTGCAGATGCAACCTATGTGGAACCGATCACTCCGGATGTCATTGAGGCCATCATTGAAAAAGAGAAGCCAGACGCCATACTCCCAACCCTTGGAGGTCAAACGGCACTCAACGCAGCAATGGCGCTCTTTGAGAGAGGCTCACTCGAGAAATACGGCGTAGAACTCATTGGGGCCAATGTGGACGCGATTCGGGCCGGTGAGGACAGGCAGGAATTCAAGAATCTTGTCCTGGCAGCCGGGGCTGACGTCGCGCGTTCGGCCATCGCCCACAGCATCGATGACTGCTTGAAAGTGGCGGGCGAATTCGGCTACCCGCTTGTAGTTCGTCCGAGTTTCACCATGGGCGGCTTAGGTTCCGGCTTTGCCTACGACGAGAAGGACCTCAGGAGAATCGCTGGAGCTGGTATCCAGGCTTCACCTACGTCTGAGGTGCTTCTCGAGGAGTCGATTTTGGGCTGGAAAGAGTACGAGCTAGAGCTAATGCGTGACAAGAACGACAACACCGTTGTTGTTTGTTCTATCGAGAACTTTGATCCGGTAGGTGTACATACTGGCGATTCAATAACCGTTGCTCCGGCTCTGACTCTGACTGACCGGGAATATCAGAATCTTCGTGATATCGGTATCCAGATCATTCGTGACGTAGGCGTCGACACCGGAGGCTGCAACATCCAGTTTGCGGTTGACCCTGAGAATGGCCGCGTAATTGTCATTGAGATGAACCCGAGAGTCTCGCGTTCCTCGGCTCTTGCTTCAAAGGCGACAGGTTTCCCGATAGCCAAGATTGCTGCGAAGCTTGCCATCGGCTATACCCTCGACGAGATCCCTAATGACATCACAAAGGTCACCCCTGCGAGCTTTGAACCCACATTGGACTACGTCGTAGTGAAGGCACCAAGATTTGCTTTCGAGAAGTTCCCCGCGGCCGACCCCACGCTCACCACGACTATGAAGAGCGTGGGTGAGGCGATGGCAATCGGAAGGAATTTCACTCAGGCACTACAAAAGTCACTCCGCTCACTCGAAAAACGGGGTTCCTCCTTCCACTGGGAAGAGCCCACGAATACAAAGCAGGAGTTGCTCGAACTTATTGAGACCCCAACGGACAGGCGAATAGTGCAGGTGCAGCAGGCGCTTAGATTGGGTGCGACCGCAGAGGAAGTATTCCAAAGGACAAAGATTGATCCCTGGTTCATAGATCAAATTGTCCTAATAAACGAGATCGCAGAGTGGCTAGCTAACGAAGGCGAACTGAGTAAGGCCGTGCTACGCCGTGCTAAGCGTCACGGATTCAGCGATGCTCAGATTGCCCAGATCAGAGGTGCGTCAGAGCAAGAAATCCGACAGCTCCGCCACTCTCTCGACTTGCGTCCCGTGTTCAAAACGGTGGATACCTGCGCTGGTGAGTTCCCTGCCTTGACTCCCTACCACTACAGCAGCTACGACCAGCAAACAGAAGTTGCTCCATCTCAACGCAAGAAGGTCATCATCCTGGGCAGTGGCCCGAACCGAATTGGCCAGGGCGTGGAGTTTGACTACTCCTGTGTTCACGCTGCCTTTGCGCTCCGCGATGCAGGTATTGAAACCATCATGGTGAATTGCAACCCAGAGACTGTCTCTACCGACTATGACACTTCAGACCGTCTCTATTTCGAACCTCTGACACTAGAAGACGTTCTGGAGGTAATCCACGCGGAGTCGCAATCGGGTGAACTCCTGGGTGTGATGGTCCAGCTGGGAGGCCAAACCGCGCTCGGCTTGGCCAACGGATTGAGCGACGCCGGAATACCAATCCTGGGAACCTCACCAGAAGCAATTGACATGGCCGAAGAGCGTGGGGCGTTCCAAAAAATTCTGGATCGGGCTGGTTTGATTTCTCCAGCTAACGGAACCGCAACGAACTTAGCTGAGGCGGTCGAGATTGCTAGGCGTATTGGTTACCCAGTTCTAGTCAGGCCATCGTTCGTACTTGGCGGAAGAGGCATGGAGATCGTCTACGACGAGAAGAGTCTTGAGGGTTACTTCGACCGCATTGCCGAGCATGCCCTTGTAGACGCGACGCATCCACTGTTGGTGGACCACTTCCTGGATGATGCCATTGAGATAGACATCGACGCCCTCTTTGATGGGGAGAGCCTCTATGTGGGTGGAGTCATGGAGCACATTGAGGAGGCAGGTATTCACTCGGGTGACTCGAGCTGCACCCTCCCTCCAATAACCCTGAGTGAATCACAAATTCAGCGAGTTTCCGAGGCGACCGAGGCGATAGCCCGCGGTCTTGGGGTTAGAGGCCTGATCAACGTGCAATTCGCCTTGGCAGGGGATGTTCTCTACGTCCTGGAGGCTAATCCGAGAGCATCGAGAACCGTTCCATTCGTCTCCAAGGCGCTAGGAATCACTCTGGCCAAAGCTGCATCTCTTGTGATGATCGGCAAGACAATAGTTGAGCTCATTGCTGAAGGCCACTTACCTGAGGCAGACGGCAAAAGCCTGCCCAGCGGAACGCCGATTTCAGTCAAGGAGGCAGTCCTACCGTTCAAACGATTTGCGACAAAGGACGGACGCTATGTAGACAGCCTGCTTGGCCCAGAGATGCGCTCGACTGGTGAGGTAATGGGCATCGATAAAACTTTCCCCGCAGCCTTTGCCAAGTCCCAAGCTGGTTCTGGGTCGGCGCTACCACTTGAGGGATCAGTCTTCGTGTCTGTTGCCGATCGTGACAAGCCGCAAATCATCCTTCCGGTCGCAAGGCTCTCTCAAATGGGCTATCGAATACTTGCCACTGAGGGGACAGCCAAGATGCTGGAGCGGCACGGAATTGAGGCTGAGACGGTAATCAAGCATTCAAAGGCCTCTGAAGGGGAGCGTTCAATAGTTCAGATGATCACCGACGGTGAAGTTGATGTTGTGGTCAACACGCCTTCAGGTGCATTTGCCAGAGTTGACGGCTACGAAATTAGAGCGGCTACCACCGCAGCCGATAAGCCAATCTTCACCACTGTCGCTCAGCTAAGCGCGGCGATTGGTTCTTTCGAAGTCATTCGCAAGGGACGTTTTGAAGTTACTCCACTGCAAGACCACGCAGCTAATCGAAGAAGGTTGCTCATTGGCTAGCTATCTGGAGAAATTGGAGCAGGCACGGACCGAATTCGGGCCACTATGTCTCGGCATTGATCCGGCAGAGCAGACACTCATTGACTGGGGACTTCCAGATAGCCCCTATGGCATAAGGGAGTTTGCCTTCGCGCTTCTCGAGGCCGCCGAGGGTCGAGTTGGGATCCTGAAGCCACAGGTCGCTTTTTTTGAAAGGTTTGGAGCAGCAGGTTACGCAGCTCTCGAGGAAGTGCTGCAAGCGGCACGAGATGCTGACTTTCTGGTTATCGCGGATGCAAAGAGAGGTGATGTTGGTTCAACCATGCTTGGGTATGCCCAGGCATTCTTTGGTGACGATTCACCGCTTCGTGCTGATGCACTAACCGTATCTCCCTACCTCGGTCCTACATCACTCGCAGAAACACTTGGCTATGCCGAAGATGTCGGGGCTGGACTTTTCCTACTCGCCGCTACCTCCAACCCCGAAGCCAAGCAGCTTCAAACGGCGAAGCTTGGCGGTGGGACAGTGGCTTCAAAAGTGGTTGACCAGGCCCGAAAGCTAGGCCCGAGCTGCGGTGTTGTGATTGGTGCAACACAAGACCTCAAGGAACTCGGCCTTGAATCTATAACTGCGTCGGATGTTGGGATACCGATCCTCGCGCCGGGCTATGGGTTCCAAGGGGCGAAGCTCGATGAGATGGAGGCTGTCTTCGGCGCAAGTTCTAAAAGGGTCATTTGCAACGTTTCGAGAGCTGCAACCGAAGCCGGTCCGCAGGAGCTTATCCGCTCCATTGAGAAGCTAAAGTCGCAACTATGAGTTTGGTAGTTCTCGTAGGGCCGGCTGGCGTGGGCAAGGGGTCGCTTGTCAGTGAGATTCTTCGCACTGAACAAGACTTCATGCTTTCCGTCTCCGCTACCACGAGAGAGCCTCGTGAGGGGGAGGTCGATGGTGTCCACTATCACTTTGTGACTCGGGAACGTTTTGAGCAAATGATTGCGCAGGACGAGCTGCTAGAGCATGCGCAGGTCCACGGTCTGCATCTCTATGGGACTCCGAAGAGCGAACTTGAGCGTGCTGAGGATGCGGGTAAACACCTGGTCCTTGAAATCGACCTGCAGGGTGCCAGACAAGTTCGCTCCCATGAGCCAGATGCAATCGAGATTTTCGTGCATCCACCGTCATGGGAGGAGCTCGAGCGTAGATTGCGAGAAAGAGCAACCGAGACAGAATCGGAAATTCAAACTAGACTTGGCACCGCCCGCTCGGAACTTCAGGCAGCGGGAGAGTTTAGACACCAAGTCACTAACGACAATCTGACTAAATGCGCAGCAGAAATCGTTGAGACTGTGAGAGAAAGAAACAAATGACCCAGGCAGAAGGCATCATCGCCCCACCAATCGACGAACTTCTCGAGAAGGTCGAGTCAAACTACGAGCTCGTGATTTTCGCATCAAAGCGCGCTCGACAGATCAACGAGTACTACTCGGCACTTCACGAGGGTTCGCTGTTCAACTATGTAGGTCCTCTGGTTGATTCGTCGATTGACGACAAGGCACTCTCGATTGCCCTTCACGAACTTCACCAGGGCAAGCTGACCAAGAAGACCGACTAGAAGTTACAAATTGCGTATTCTGCTTGGCATCACGGGCGGAATCGCTGCCTACAAGGCGGCAGGTCTGCTTCGAGCTCTAAGCGAGCTCGGCCACGAAGTTACTGCTTTACCCACTGAAAACGCCCTTCGTTTCATCGGCGATGCAACACTAGAGGCACTCAGTGGCAAGAACATTGATCCAAATCTTTACGGCGATGTTGCAAGCGTCAGGCATGTGGAATTGGGTCAGGAAGCCGATTTGATCGTCGTCGCTCCCGCCACAGCCGCTTTCCTGGGGCGCTACGCATCTGGAATCGCAGACGACCTGCTCCTTAATGCACTGCTGGCCACCAATGCACCCGTTGTTGTTGTTCCCGCCATGCATACCGAAATGTGGCAGAACGCTGCGACCGTGCAGAATGTGGAAACGCTTCGGGCACGTGGCGTAAGGGTGATGGAGCCCGCATCAGGAAGATTGACCGGAGAGGATTCTGGGCCCGGCAGGCTTCCTGAAGTTGATGACATCGTCAGCTTTCTATTTTCAAACAGTCCGCTAACCGGAAAGACGGTCACCGTTACAGCAGGTGGCACTAGGGAGCGCATTGACAATGTCAGGTTTATTGGAAATCGCTCATCAGGTAAAACAGGCATCGAGCTGGCTATCGCCGCGAGAGATCTCGGTGCCTCAGTGCGGCTAGTCGCCTGCAACCTACCCAGCACACCAAAAGGTGTTGAGGTGGAGCACGTTGAGAGTGTTGATGAGCTCGAGCAGGCTCTCGAGGCTGCGAGCGACATTTTGATTATGGCTGC
>JAYORB010000050.1:0-1368 GCA_038123155.1 Aquiluna sp.
CTCATTCGGCGCTCTTTGTCTTTGCGCCGAGCCATTAGTCTTGCTTCTTCTCGCTCTCGCTAGCCTCGTTCTTGACCTCGGTGGCCTCGCCGTTCTTGTCGATCTCCTTCTTGAAGATGCGCATCGACTGAGCTGCACTCTTGGCTAGAGCCGGAAGCTTCGGTGCTCCCCACAGCAACAGGACGATTGCAAGAATGATGATCCATTCCCAGCCTTGAAGTCTCATGCCTACCTCTTATCTATTTCGATCTCTCGAATCCGCTGCACCAGTCTACGCTGTCTGTCTTCAGCTTTTCGTGCTCTTGCACGTTTGAGAGCTTGCCTTTCTCCAATAACCCTAATCAGGTCATCGCGAGTTGTGTGAGAGGCGGGCTCTGGGTCTTCGGTCTGCGAGCCAGCAATGTCGGAGATAAATCCTTTGGCGCGCTCGAGCTCTTTCTTCACCGCTTTTACGGCCAGAAGAATGCGGTATGCGCTCAGGCCTAGAGCGTAGAGTCCACCCAGAACGGCGACCCAGATGGCTATGGTCGTTAGGTCCATTACTCCTCATCTCCCGGTGCAGCTGCTCCCAAAAGTGCTCGCTTTGCAAAGTCCCTGACAGACTGCCTCGCGTTCTCAGGAGAAATTACCCTAACCATGCCCCCATACTTTGCCACATGCCTTCCGAGAGCAGCCAGGCTCCCCACAAGAATGGTGCCCTCGATCTGGTCACCCTTTCGCTTGGGAATGCCACTAACGGGAAAATTCCAGAAGATCTCTGCTGCCTCGGCGCTCGCCACAACATCCACGAGCTGCTCTTGTCCGGCATCTCCAAACACCTCATCTGGAATCTTCAGTGCTTTGGTCTGATCCGCAACGCTGCTCGAGGTTATTTCGATACTTTGTATCCGGTCAAGCCGGAAAGCCCTCAGCTCCGAAGTCGAGCGGCAATAACCGCGGAGGTAGTGCCTGCGCCCTATGAGGTCGATGCGCAAGGGCTCTATCACCCGCGTTGACTTGGCGCCGGTCTGGTTCACGTATTCACACTCAATAGCGTGTTCGCTGAGTATGGCCTCTTGAAGCTTTGCGATTTGCTCGGAGAGTCTCGATGGATCATGAGAGGTAACAGCAGCAGGCGAATGCTCGCTTATCAGCTCTCGCAACTCTCTAAGGTCGGAATCAGCCTGAAACTGGGGTATGGCTGCCAGATAGTCAAGACCAATAGCAATAGAACTCAACTGCCGCCTCGAAAGTGCAGGTGGCTCACTCAAACTCGACATTCCCTGGGAGAGCGAGACATAACCCTCGTCGAGCTCATCTACATCTACATAAAAATGAGTCTCGTAGTTTCTAACATCCTCACTGTTTGCAATCGCTAAGACAGCCTTC
>JAYORB010000050.1:1468-7323 GCA_038123155.1 Aquiluna sp.
ATGAGTCTCGTAGTTTCTAACATCCTCACTGTTTGCAATCGCTAAGACAGCCTTCGTGATTGCCGCCTCACTCACTTCAAATAGGTCAGCAAGATCACTGACCTTCTGATCGCCGTCTCTTAGAACCGAACCAACAATCGAAAGCGAAAGATTGAAAAGCTCAACTCCATCCAACTCTTGCTTAGGCATGATCTCTGACCACCGCCTCGTAGCCAAGCCTTATCCGATTGGCAAGCGACTGGGGAGCGATCACCCTGAGCTCAGGACCAAACTCCATCAGGTCCTCTGCGAGCAGGGCCTCGTCCATGAAATGAAGCTCCACACGTTCGGATTCCGCCCCAAAATGCCACCAGGCCTCGCTCTCCGGCTCCACCTCAATGACGGCAACATTCGAGGCAGCAAACTGGGCCAGGTCAGCCTCGGCATCAGCTATCTCCGACTCGGTTGCGGGTTCAAATGGCGCCTCTGTGTCCTTGACTTTGCTGATGATTCTTCTGAGCAGAAAGTTCTTGATTTCAGCTCGCTCACGGGCTAACAAGACCCACTCCCCCTCGATGAGGCGCAGTTTGATTGGGTCGACCTCTCGAATCGATTGACTGCCGTCACTTTTGCGGTAGTCGAAGAGGACAGTGGTGCAGGCGCTTATCGCATCCGCCAGCGGGCCGAATGATTCATGCTTCGCCACCAAACGCGGCGAGATGTGCTGCAGCTGCCTGTCAATCTCAACCATGCCCCTTGACTTGAGCCTGGTTAGACCGCTTCTAGCGGCAGACCCGAAGAGCTGAGTATTCCAAGATTTGGCGGCAAGCTCCACAAGACCCAGCTGCTTGGGGTTGAGCTTTAGATCCTCGGGCCAGCTAAAGCTGCCCCGGCTGATTAGGTAGCGGGAGTTCTCGCCCTCCTCAAAGGAGTCAATGGTTCGAACCTCAAGCTGGACACCCATGTTCCGCAGCGCTGTTTTGTCGCGATCGAACATCTTCTCAAGGGCATCACCGCCTCGGGATTCCCGGTATGCGGGGACAGAATCAAAAAGATCTTGTTTGCTTAGCCCAATGACAGGCGAAGCAAGCAGGCAGCAAGTCAGAGTGAAAAGGCGCTCAGCTGGAGTCTGCTTTGCCACCTTGCCCCCGTTAGTTCCTAATCCTTGCCCAGAACGTCGATTACAAATATCAGAGTAGAACCTGCAGGGATTGACCCCTGTGCAGAATCGCCGTAGCCAAGATCAGGCGGGATAACCGCAATGACCTGAGAGCCGATCTTCACGCCATCGAGAGCCTGAACAAACCCCTCGATCAATGAGTTTGAAGAGACGGTAAAGCTAGCTGGCGAGATTCTGTCCCAGGAGCTGTCGAACTGCTCACCCTCCCAGGTCCATCCCGAGTAGTGAACGATTACTTGATCGCCAACAGCCACAGGCTCCCCCGAACCCTCAATCAAGACAGTTTTGCGGAACTCAGCTGGTGGAGCCTCTGCGGGAACCTGAATGCCTGGCTGCCCCTGTGGTGCCAGGACGACGGTGGGCATACCAGCCTCCGCAGATCTTGCATCTCCAACTGCACGAGGCAAAAAGGCATCGACAACATCGAAGACGAAAATAATGCCGTCTTCAGCGGCAATTCCTAGAGCGGGGATGCCGGCTGAGTTGTGCGCAGCCTCAGGGTCAAGAAGGACTGCAACCCGTGAACCTACCTGCACGCCCGTAAGCGCCTTACAAAAGTCTGGGCTGTTCCCCTGCACTAGATCCTGGAAGATGTAGTCATCGGAAGTGAAGTCGCTTGCTTGGAATTGCTCACCGGTTGCAGCATTGAATCCTGCATAGTGCAGGGAAACTCTCTGGCCACCAACAATCTGTCCTCCAGAGCCTTCAATGATGACCTTGGTCTCGACTCCGGTCCCGGCAAGGGGGTAGGGGAAACTAACCTCCGGCTGCTCCCCCAGCTCTCCAGCAGCGGAGATCAGATCGGCGGCATCACCGGTGGAGTAAACCTCACAGTTGTTCTCGAGCTGCGTGGACATCTGTGCGTAGCCCTCGGGCTCCGTCTCTGTTGCCGCGCATCCAGAAATTAGGACCACGGGCGCCAAAAGTGCCAGGATTTTTTTCAATGGGTTCCCTTCGATGTCCTAATTCTTCCGCTTATCGTTCTCGGATGTGACTTTTCTTACGGTCTTTCTCAGCTTTTTCTCACCAATGGGCCTAACACCCATAGCCTCGGGAAGCCAGGTGTCCATGTCCTCATCGGAAAACTCAGCCTTGTTGACCCTTCTAGTTCTGAAGTCAGGAAGTTCTGTGCTGTCCGCCAAGCGCCTCACGGTAAGCAGGAATCCGGTGTGACCAATCATTCGATGCTCGGGCCTAACCGCTAGCCCTTCCAAGTGCCAAGGTCTGACAGTGGTCTCAAATGCATTTGGTGAAGTGAAGCCTCCGTGCGACTTGATCTCCTCGACCGTTCTTGACAGCTGGGTCACGGTCGCAACGTAGACAATCAAAACCCCACCAGGCCTGAGCCTTTGGTGCACCGCTGAAATGCACTCCCACGGTGCCAGCATGTCTAGGACTGCCCTATCAACGCTCTTTGGCTCGAGGGCATCCGTCAGCTCATCTTGGAGCTTGCCGATTCGCACCGTCCAGTTCTCTGGTTCAAAATCAAGGAAGTTGGCGACGTTTGCCTTGGCAATCTGGGCAAACTCTTCGCGCAACTCAAAAGAGTGGAGCTGGCCCTTTTCACCTATTGCACGAAGTAGGTAAGCAGATAGCGCACCTGAGCCGATGCCCGCCTCCAAGACGGTAGCGCCTGGAAAGATATCTCCCTCGACAACTATTTGGGCCGCATCCTTTGGGTAAATAATCTGGGCACCGCGCGGCATAGACAGCACGTAGTCGGAAAGCAAAGGCTTGAGAACCAGGTACTTGTCCCCGTTTTTGTTTTCAATCACCGAGCCAGAGGGTAGGCCGATTATCTGGTCATGATGTATGTCGCCCTTATGCGTCCCTAGCTTTGCTCCAGCTTCCAGCACGATCGTGTTGACCTTGCCTTTGGGTCCCGTGAGCTGCGCCCTGTCACCCGCCTTGAAAATCTCACTCATAGATCCTCAATTCATCCAGGTTTGAACTTTTGAGTCCAACCAGGGTGTCAATCACTCGCCTGTCAGGTCCCTCGGAAAGCTCAACCATGTTTCTGACCCCGACCGCGTGGGTGCCGGCAGCTGCAGCACTGTTCAGTCCAGTCACCGAGTCCTCAAATGCCAGACAATCCTTGGGGTCAACGCCGAGTCTTTTTGCTGCTGTCAGGTAGGCCTCGGGGTGCGGCTTACCAAACTTCACATCGTCCCCCGCTACCACCACATCAAATGCCTCGAAAGGAATTGATTCGGCGACGGCGAGTGCCATCCTGCGCATTGACATTGTCACAAGAGCAGTTTTGATGCCAGCCTGCTTCAAATCCAACAGGAGCTCTAAGGCACCCGGTCGCCATGGCAACACCTGGCGCAACTGTTCTATGACCTCGTCGGTTAGGTGGTCAATGATCTCTTGAACGCTTTTGTCCTGGATGCCGAATTTCTGCCTAATCAGCTCGGATGAGTCGTAGAGCGATGATCCAATAACGCCCTTCTCGTCCTCCTCCGTCCACACCGCACCGTACTGGCCGGCAAGGCGATTTTGACTGATTGACCAGTAGTGCTCGGAATCGACCAGAGTCCCATCCATGTCCCACAGCACGGCGAGGGGGAACGTGTTTTTTGACATTGGGGCAAGTCTAGTTTGCGCATTGAATTAGAGTTTTCACCTGGAACAAAGGAGCCCAATGCTTTCTGGTCGAATCCTTGTTGTGGCGTTCGAAGGCTGGAACGATGCCACCGAGGCCGCCTCAGGGGCTCTGAAGGCGATTGCTGAACAGATTCAGGCCATGACGCTAGACGCAGTCGATCCAGAGGATTACTACGATTTTCAGTTCTCCCGCCCCATGCTCGAGCTCGATGATGATGGAAATCGGACGCTGAGCTGGCCCGGCACCGAACTGATGCAGGCTTCCAAGGAGCAAATCGAGAAAATACCAGCGCTAGATGATCTCTACCTTCTGGTTGGCACCGAGCCATCTAGGCGCTGGCTCAGCTTTGCCGGCGAAGTTCTGGAGATGGTGCAAGACAGGGAAATCGACTACGTGATCATGCTTGGTGCGATGCTCGCCGACGTCCCACATACGCGGCCAATGCAGGTTTTCCGTTCGAGTCAAAACTCTGCCCTGCGTGAGCTGTTTGGTCTTGAGCCGTCTCGCTATGAGGGTCCGGTAGGGATACTCACCGTGCTCTCTCAAGCATTCGAGTCCGAGGGAATTCCGGTGCTTTCACTTTGGGGGTCTGTCCCTCACTACGTTCACAACACCTCAAACCCCAAGGCAGCAATTAGTTTCCTGTCTGAGCTGACCTCCGTGACCCCCTTTGCGTTTGAGTCCGACACCCTCACCGAACTGGCTTTTGAGTGGGAACGCTCAATAGACGAGATGGCAGAGTCGGATGAAGAGATGGCTGCCTACGTTAGCCAGCTCGAAACCAGCCGTGATGAGCTTGATTCTCAGCAGGTCTCTGGAGATGCCCTAGCCAAGGAGTTTGAGCGCTACCTAAGGCAGCGCCCTGATTCATCCAGCGACCAGGGTTAGATAGAGCCGACGGCAAGCCCAAGAAGAAGCAGCGAACCCACCACCACTCGCCAGAGCACAAAAGGCAGGAACGAGCCGCGCTCGAGATACCTCAGCAGCCATGCAATCACCGCATAACCAGAGACGAAACTCACCACGGTTGCCGTAATAGTTGCCAGGAGGAGATCCTGCGGCAGATCTCCAAACGAGCTCACAAACTGCAGACCCCCGGCGGCCAACACCGCTGGAATTGCGAGGAGGAAGCTGTAACGGGCAGCCGCCTCTCTCGTGAAGCCCAGCAGCAGCCCGACGGTAATCGAGCCACCCGAGCGAGAAACCCCCGGAATCAATGCGAGAGCTTGCCCCAAGCCAAATGCAATGCCTGACCCAACACCGAGCTCGGTGATCGGCTTGCGTTTTTTGCCAATAAAGTCTGCCAATCCAAGAAGCAGTCCAAAGACGATCAGCGTCACACCAATCACCCAAAGCTGTCGAACGTCGTTTTCAACCTGCTCCCTGAAAAGCAGTCCAAGAGTGGCAATCGGCAATGTGCCGACGATTATCAGCCAGCCCATTCGAGACTCCCCCGGCTGTTTGGACCATGCCTGGAAACCAGACCGAAGCCACTCGGAAACTATGGAAAGAATCGTCTTGAAGAAATAGCTCACGACGGCAAGCTCGGTTCCAATCTGGATTGTTGCGATGAAGGCTGTTAGCTGGGGTCGGCTGAGCTCGCTAAGCCCCATCAGCTCCTGGGCAATCTGGACGTGGGCCGAGGATGAGATTGGTAGGAACTCAGTCAGACCTTGAATTAGCCCAAGCAGGATGGCTTCGAGAAAACTCACTGCTCTTCGGCCTGCTCGAAAGGCAAATACTCCCCGTAGGTCTGTTGCAAGGCCTCCTCATAGCCCAAGAAGGCATCCTCGAGCTGGTCATAGGCATTGTTGAGGGCCTCGTCGCTTCCCTCACGCTTGGTAGCTGCGGCATCGAGGTGCCGCTCTAGCGCGGAAACCAACCTCTGCAGGGCAACTGCTGGATCCTCATGCATGTCTAAAAGCTATCGCTTTGGCACAAGCTTTCCAAGTAACCCCGCTGTTTCTCTACCTGCTTTCGTGGTAGATTTCATCTTCGAGTCCGGGTGGCGGAATGGTAGACGCGCTAGCTTGAGGTGCTAGTCCTCGCATAGAGGGTGGGGGTTCAAGTCCCCCCTCGGACACAACA
>JAYORB010000051.1:0-7150 GCA_038123155.1 Aquiluna sp.
AAGAGTCATCGGATGCTTGGAACAACGCTGGAACCGGGCACGCTGCCCTCTGTGAACTCAATTACATGCCAGATAGCAAGGATGGCAGCCTGCCTGATCCATCTAAGGCAATCTCCATCAATGAGCAGTTCCAAGTCTCGAGACAGTTCTGGGGCTATTGCGTTGAAAAGGGCATCCTAGACAAGCCGGAGACGTTCATTCGCACCGTCCCCCACATGACCTTTGTTAAGCGCCCAAAAGATGTTGACTATCTCTCGAGAAGACACAAGGCATTAAAAGAGCAACCGCTATTCGCGGGCATGAAGTACTCGGAGGATCCAACCGAGATTTCCAAATGGATACCGCTCATGATGGATGGCAGGGGTGCAGAGCAAGTTGCCGCCACCTGGATACAGCAGGGCACAGATGTTGACTATGGAGCGATAACACGACAGATGACCTCATGGCTTGAAAAGTCGGGTGTCGAGATTCGCAGATCGAGCGAGGTAAAGAACCTTTACCAGTACAAGGATGGTTCCTGGCAGCTCTGGCTTGGCTCACACGGTGATTTCCTAGCAGCTACAAAGGTTTTCGTTGGAGCTGGCGGCTACTCTCTCAAGTTGCTCCAGAAGGCTGGGATACCCGAGATAGATGGCTATGGCACATTCCCCGTTTCGGGCCATTTCCTTAGGACCGACAATCCTGAGCTTGTAAAGAGGCACAATGCGAAGGTCTACTCTCAGGCGGCTGTTGGAGCACCACCGATGAGTGTTCCGCACCTCGACACCCGCGTAGTTGATGGCAAGCAATCTCTTTTGTTCGGACCATTTGCAGGGATAAAGCCTAAGTTCCTCAAGAATGGCTCGGTGTTCGATCTCCCTCTCTCTGTTAGGCCGAAGAACTTACTTCCTTACCTCTCCGTTGCCCTGAAGAACTTCGACCTTTTGATTTACCTAGTCAAAGAAATAACCAAGTCCAAGAAAGCCAAGCTGGAAATGCTTCGTGAGTTCGTGCCAACTGCAAAACCTGAGGACTGGACCTACTACGAGGCTGGACAGAGGGCGCAGATCATAAAGCCCGCAGGACGTCTAGGGACGCTCCAGTTCGGCACCGAGGTGGTCTCTTCGTCGGATGGAACTATCGCAGGCTTATTGGGCGCAAGCCCTGGTGCGTCTGTGTCCGTTTGGGCCATGCTAGACGTCCTCGAGAGAGTTGCCCCCGAGACTCTTAACGCCTATAGCTCTGGTGAATTGGCCGGTGCTATAGACGGATTCCGAACTAACCTCAACTCAACACCCACTAAGGCAAAGCGCCACTTGAGCGCTACAGCAAAAGTCCTGAAACTGAGCAAATAGAAAAACCCCCGATCCGAATGGACCGGGGGTCTTTCCTAACTTCTAGTAACCAATCAAGGTCACTCGTCCATCAGTTCCCGAGTAGATGGAGGTTGCAGGTATCTCTGGATATCCGCTGTCTCCAACAGGGAAGCTCTGGAGGTATCTCTTCAGAGCGTCTGCATAGTCGGGGCCAATCTGAACTGGGGTGTACTTCGCGAAGGTTGGGTAGCCATCGCCACCAGCCCCAATGAACGCGTTGGTGGTAACGGTGATGTCCGGCGCACCAGAGACGATGACTCCGTCCTTGATGATCTCAGTTCCATCGTCGAGGGTGAACGTGCGAACCCTGTTTCCCTCAACTGCAATTGAGTCCTCGTCGTCCGACAACACCTGAGCCGTGTAGCTGGCGTCAAACGTCACCTTCGCACCGGCGATCTGGAGGAACGCTCCATTGCTACTGTTCGCAACAGCGGCGCTGCGCTCTAGGAGCGAGCGAACGTCTGCAGGAGACATCTCAACAAATACGACTTCCTTGTTTGCAAATGGCATGAAGTTGTAGACGTCCTGCATTGAGATGTTGTCAGTTCCGGCCGCTGGGAAGTCGTCCCCGCCGTTCTGACGCAGCCCACCACCGTTTTGAACAGCGATGACGTTCTTGGTCGGCAGTGACAGCTCCGAGGCAATCAGGTTGTAGGAGTAGAGCTGAGAGTCTGTTGCAAGGTTGCCCATTGCGGACTCAGAATCTCTCATTGCTGGTCTTGACCTATCAAGGTTCAAGGTGGTCGAGGCAATGATCGTCGTTGCTAGTGCATCTGTGCAGGTCTCAACAGGCGTCGTGGCAAGCGCCTTGATAGCTGCATCCTCAGTCACTGCATCCGTCACGCCAGCAGCCACTGACACGGCGTCCTCAACAATTACTCGGCGAGGGTAGGAATCGGCGTCCCAGCCCTTCACGTGGCCGTCAGCGTCGAACCTCACATCGAGGCGACCAAGATAGTTGTAATTACCTTTGGCGGTCACCATTGGGACAATCATTCCTGACTTGTTGCGAGCGATTATCGGATAGTCGCCCTGAATGTCCTCACGGTCACCAGGGAGCATCTTCAACTGTGCTCCTAGACCGAGAGGAGCCTGCAGCAGCTCATCGCCTCCACCGGCCACAGCAACGTCGACATCTTCTAGGAGTGCAACCAGCTCGCGATCGTTAGACAGGCTCTGAAGGTGGCTCACGAGGATGATCTTGTTGACGCCAGCGGCAGTCAAGGCATCAATCTCAGCCTGAACCACGACTGCTGTGTCGGCAATGTTACGAGTGGTAACCGTTGCGGTTCCAGGACTTGAAACAGTAGGAAGGTCCGGATACATCGAGCTCACTACGCCGAATACCTCCCCCGAGACAGGGTCAGTGTGGGTGTAGCTCTTTCCGAGGGTTCCAGCCGCTGCGAGAGCGGAAAGGTCAGCATTCTCGCTGAAGTCCATGTTGCCCGAAATGAAAGTGTGGTCTGACTTTCCGGTCTGAGCGGTAACAGTATTGATGAATCGCTTCAAGAAGTTTGTACCGAAGTCGAACTCGTGGTTACCAAGAATGTGTACGTCGTACTCCATCAGCCCCTGGGCAACAGCGTCGTAGACAGTTTGGGTGCTGTCCCTTGTTGACGGAGCGGAACAATTGAGAGCCGGACTGGCGAGATAGCTATCGCCAGCATAGACAGTAAGAACACTGTTTCCCTGCGCTCGGGCGTCCGCAATCTCCCTGTCCATAACGGAAGCGAAAGCCGCAATACCGCCGATCGTAAGATTTGCTCCCGATGGCAGTTCGTACTCGTCTGAAGAAAGTGCAGATTCTCCATCGTTATTGTGCAGGAGCGACAGAGTTACCTGATTGTCACTGTGACCTGCAGAGATAGCAGCCGCTGGCGCAAGCGCAATAGCAATGCCTGCAGCCGACACTGCAGCAACTATCCCCCTAATTTTGCTTTGCATGATTGATACTCCTGACCTGTGCTCTGAGAGGCCAGAACCATCTTTGAATTCGGCCTCATTCAAAACCTAGTGCCGAAGATCTTGGGAAAGTTAACTTAGTTAAAACTCAATTCAACTAGTGGATGAAGGTTTTTGATGGTGGGCGATACTGGGTTCGAACCAGTGACCTCTTCCGTGTCAGGGAAGCGCGCTACCACTGCGCCAATCGCCCGGGTTGTAGCTAGAGGTGAAGACGGGATTCGAACCCGTGTATACGGCTTTGCAGGCCGCTGCCTCGCCTCTCGGCCACTCCACCGTTTCAGGGTGAAACCTCTGAGAGCGGATGACGAGACTCGAACTCGCGACCCCAACCTTGGCAAGGTTGTGCGCTACCAACTGCGCCACATCCGCACTGCTCCAAATGGAACCTTTGAATTATGCCATAAAAGAATCTGCAATGGGCAAAGCTAAAGGGGCGAGATTTCTCCCGCCCCTGAAGCCTTTACGCCTTGGTTAGGACTTGGCCTCTGCGTCCTGGCCGAAGCTGTAGGCAGCCTCACCGTGAACGACTAGGTCAACGCCTGCGATCTCCTCTTCGCTCTTGACCCTGAAGCCAATTGTCTTCTCGATGGCGAAGCCAATGACAAGGGCCAGTACGAAGCTGTAGATAAGGACTCCAAAAGCTGCAACGGTCTGAACCAGAAGCTGGCCAGCGTCACCACCAGTGAAGAGTCCGGTGTCGATGGCAAAGAAGCCTAGGTAGAGAGTTCCCACTAGACCAGCCACGAGGTGGATACCAACTACATCAAGTGAGTCGTCGTAGCCGAGCTTGAACTTGAGGTCTACAGCCAAAGCTGAGAGCACGCCAGCCAGAACACCCAGCACCAGGGCCCAGAATGGGGTTACGTTGGCACATGCTGGGGTGATTGCCACCAGACCTGCAACTGCACCTGAGGCGGCGCCAATAGACGTTGCCTTACCCTCCTTGACCTTCTCGATAGCGAGCCAGCCGAGGATGGCTGCTGCGGTAGCGCCGAGAGTGTTCACTGTAATCAGTCCCACGTTCTCCATGTTGTTTAGGAACTCAGCACCTACGTTGAATCCGAACCAGCCGAACCATAGGAGTGCCGCGCCCAGAAGAACGAGAGGAACGTTGTGTGGCTGCATAATGCCCTTTGCAAAGCCAAAGCGCTTACCCAGCACGATGGCAAGGGCGAGAGCGGCAGCACCTGCGTTGATGTGAACTGCTGTTCCACCCGCGTAGTCGATTACGTCAGCGGTGCCGAACCAGGTGCCAAGTTCCATGATCCAACCGCCACCCCAGACCCAAGAGGCCACAGGGAAGTAAACGAGTGTCGCCCAGATTCCGGCGAAGACGAGCCAAGGGCCGAACTTGGCACGGTCAGCAATAGAGCCCGAGATCAAGGCGACAGTGATAATCGCAAAGGTCGCACCAAAAGCCGCGCCGATAAGGTCATCGTTTCCGAGGCCATCGAGCGCGAAGGTAGCGAATGGGTTTCCTGAGAAGTCTGTTGGGCTCTCAACAGCCGACATGCTGAAGCCGTAGAGAATCCAGAGCACTCCGATGAGTGCCAACGAGCCGAAGCTCATCATCATCATGCTTACAACGCTCTTTGCCTTAACCAATCCCCCGTAGAAAAAGGCCAAACCTGGCGTCATGAGCAGGACGAAGGCGGTAGCAGTTACCGCCCAGCTAAGTGAACCTGTGTCCAACATTTAATTACCTTCCTTTGAATGACCGAGTGGCCAATGCAGAAATGTTCGAGCCTCCATGTTTCAAAAGGCGTCCAGTTTTGTTAATTCCCTGTTACATCAATGCCTCCACAGTCAGGCTGGTGGAAATCTTTAGAGACAGAAATCTCTTATCCTTTACTGGAACCAAGGAGACGAATGAAAAGCGATAGGTCCGCAGCGCTACTACTAATGGGAGCCGCAATCCTCGGCCTCGTGATAGCGAACAGCCCCTTCGGGCCCGCTTTTCTCGATTTCAAGTATTCATACGTGGGGCTGGAAGAGCTTGGGCTCAAGCTGACCGTAGAGCACTGGGTATCGGATCTTCTCCTCGCCACCTTCTTCCTCGTAGCGGGTCTGGAGCTCAAATATGAGCTGACCGTTGGTGTGCTCTCGAAGCCTTCCACTGCGCTTGTGCCGATTCTTGCGGGTGTAGGTGGAGTGGTGGCTCCGGCCGTGATTTATACCGCCTTCAATTGGGGCACCGACTACATGGTTGGCTGGCCCATCCCCACAGCAACCGACATTGCCTTTGCACTTGGCGTGCTGGCGATCTTCGGTCGTGGAATGCCAAAGCCCGCGCGAGTTTTCCTTCTTGCACTAGCGATCTTTGATGACCTTGTCGCGATCCTGATCATCGCAATCTTCTACACCGAGGATGTTCGAATTGAATGGCTGTTAGCAGCCGCTGTCGTCCTTGCAGGTCATTCACTGGCAGAGCGCTTCAGCAAGCTTCCGACCAACTATGTACGGGTTCTAACCTTCCTACTTGTTTGGTATGCCGTTTACCAGTCCGGTGTTCACGCAACCATCGCTGGAGTCGCCCTGGGGCTAATAATTCCTGCGAAGAAGACCCACTCCCTGGTTGGGAAGATACAGCCATGGACCAACACAGTCTCGCTGCCCGTCTTCGCATTCTTTGCGGTGGCAATCGCGCTTCCAACCTTTGACGGTAGCTTCTCGACCGTATTTACCGGCATCAGCATTGCCTTGCCAGTTGGAAAGATCGTGGGTATTACTGCTCTTGCATTCATTGCCAACAAGATAGCCAAGGAAGAGGCAAGGCTTGAGCTGGAGCTTCCTGACTTTGCGGCTATAGCTGGGCTTGCCGGAGTGGGCTTTACCGTCTCGCTCTTGATGGCGAACCTTGCGTTTGTTGGAGCACCACAGATACTCGCCGAGGCCACTCTGGCGGTCATTATCGGTTCACTTCTCTCAATGGCCTTTGGTGCTTGGCTTTCTCAAAAGCGTGGCCGCTACTACATGGCGAAACATCGCGAGGAGAATGCCGCCTAGAGCTCTGAGAGAGCGCCTAAGCGGCTAACAGCCCTGAGGTATTTCTTGCGGTAGCCACCTTCAATCATCGTCTTTGAAAACACCTCTGTCACAGCCACATCTCCGGAGCTGCGAACAGGTATCTGCATTTCGTAGAGCCGATCGACAAACACGACAAAGCGCAGTGCTGGGACTTGATCCTGAAGCTGTTCCACGTTCGAAATTGCCAGGTGGCTAACTCCCGATAAGAGCTTTCGAAACTTGGTGGGGTGGAGGGTTGCTAAATGGGCCAGCAACTGCTGGAAATTATCAACGTGAGCGCCCGTCCTGGTTGCCCAAGCCAACAGCTCATCGGGTCTCAGAATCGACGCGTGAGCATCTGGGTCTCGATGACGGTAGTCCTCTCCATCGATTCTGAGCACTTGAAAACGCTCCCCAAGCCCTGCTATCTCCCGGGCAAAGTCTTCTGCTGCAAACCTGCCTTCCCCAAGCGCGTTGGGTGGTGTATTTGAAGTTGCGGCGAATTTAACACCGCGTCCCGCAAGCTCCTTCAACAACCTAGAAAGGATCATCGTGTCGCCGGGATCGTCGAGTTCAAACTCGTCTATGCACACCAGTGAGAAGTCCGAGAGACGACGGACAGCCTCTTGGAATCCAAGGAAGCCAACAAGCGAGGTGTATTCGAGGAAGGTTCCAAATGCCTTCTTACCTCTGAACTGGTGCCAAATGCTTGCCAGCAGGTGAGTCTTGCCAACCCCAAAACCGCCATCCAAATAGACGCCCGGTGGTTGCTCACCTCGTCCAAAGAGCTTCCCCGTGCTCCCGGTTGCGAATTGTTTAGCCGC
>JAYORB010000052.1:0-7067 GCA_038123155.1 Aquiluna sp.
CTCTAGCTTCTCGATAACAAAGTCAGGGTCGACAAATCTATCCAGTTGATCGCTTAGCACGTTTGTCAGGACGACCAGACGGGGCTTGAGGTCGCCAACCAGGGCTGAACCGTGGCCTTCATCAACCTCTAAGACAGCGATGTCATAGTTCAGGCGACCGAAGAGGTCGCCTTCTTTCAGGACTGCGGATACCAGACCTTGCTTGATGTTTGCGGTAGAGGGATTAGTAAATACCTTCTTGCCATGGGCCTCTAGAAGCTTCACCAGAGTGTGTGTCGTCGAAGACTTGCCAGCGCTTCCTGAGACCAACACAACACCTTCAGGTAGGGTCCTGAGTGCATTTGACAGCAGCCTTGGTTGGATTGCTCCGGCAATCAGCCCTGGTAACGCACTTCCCCCGCCTCTTCGGAAAAGGCGAAGTAGAAACCGGAGTGATTTCCCCAGCGAAACAGCCAGGAGGGAAAGCATTTACCCGTCCAGGTAATCTCTGAGCAGCTGGGAGCGTGATGGGTGACGAAGCTTTGACATCGTCTTGGATTCGATCTGACGAATCCGCTCTCGCGTCACGCCAAACTTTTCACCAATTTGATCAAGGGTCATTTGAACACCATCACCTAGACCGAAGCGTGAGCGAATAACACCAGCTTCCCTCGGGTGAAGGGAGTCAAGGACCCTCTCAAGTTCCTGCTGCAGCATGGTGAAGCCGACTGCATCCGCGGGAACAACTGCCTCGGTGTCCTCAATCAAATCGCCAAACTCGCTGTCGCCATCCTCGCCGAGCGGAGTTGAGAGGGAGATTGGCTCGCGGCCATACTTTTGTACCTCGACAACCTTCTCTGGAGTCATGTCCAACTCAGCGGCCAGTTCTTCAGGAGTTGGCTCCCTACCAAGGTCCTGGAGCAGCTGCCTTTGCACCCTAGCAAGCTTGTTGATTACCTCAACCATGTGCACAGGGATACGAATGGTTCTGGCCTGGTCAGCCATGGCCCTTGTGATTGCCTGTCGAATCCACCAGGTTGCGTAGGTGGAGAACTTATAGCCCTTGGTGTAGTCAAACTTTTCAACGGCGCGAATCAGACCGAGGTTACCCTCCTGAATGAGATCCAGAAACTGCATTCCTCGACCGGTGTAGCGCTTAGCAAGTGACACAACAAGTCGCAGGTTTGCCTCGAGCAAGTGACTCTTGGCTCTCTGACCATCCTTCACAACCCAGTTCAAATCTCGCCTGTCAGCTGGGCTTAGCTTTGAAACAGTTCCGAGCTTTTCCTCTGCAAAAAGGCCAGCCTCAATGCGCTTTGCCAGCTCCACCTCGAGCTCGGCGTTGAGAAGCGCAACCTTACCGATCTGCTTTAGGTAGTCCTTAACTGGATCCGCCGTTGCACCACTTATCGTGAGATTCTGAACCGGAATGTCGTCTTCGTCATCGGTGAGGACCATAAGGTCCTTGGGAAGCTCAATAGTGCCGGTTGGAAGATCTTCTTTGCTGTCGTCTGGGGCTTCTGTTTCATCGTCAGCGGTGAGGTCTACTGCCTCTTTCGCCTCCGAGACAATGTCCTCTACCGAGTCGTCCTCATCCTCATCCATCTCCTCCTGATCCTGCGTTGCCTTTGCGCGGGCACGCTTGGGAGAGGCCTTGGTGGATTTGGCCTTGGCTTTGGAGACTGTTGCGATGATGTCCTCTTTGTTTTGGGCAGACTATAAACCCTTGTCAAGTCGCAAGACCTGAAAGGGTTTGAACTCCAATTATGTCACAGAAGTGTCGTCGTAAGAGAGATATAAGGGTATTTGCTAAAGGTTTATTCCTCGTCCTTGCGCTTTTGTTGCATAGTCGCAAGGTATTTTTCAAGATCATCCGCAATTTGGTCTGCATCTGGGGTTTCTTGACGCGGCTTGCCAATTGGCGCCCTAGCGGGACCGGAGTCGCCGTTGGCATAGCCCTGTTCTAACGTGGCAATCAACTTGGCCAACTCGGCATTCTCCTGGACCTGTGCGTCAACCTTTGCGTCGAACTTGGTGGCGCGCTCGCGAATCTCATCGGATGGGAAGACCAGACCCGTAGCTGCGGTGATCAACTCGAGCCCTCGGAGTGCAGCCCTTGGCACCTCATTGTCTGCAAGGTAGTGCGGAACCAGCAAGACGAAGCCGGCCGTGTCGAAACCTGCCTCGCCGAGCCTGTACTCGAGCAGGTGAATCACATTGCCCGGGACCTGTGTCTGCGGTTTCCACTCGGAGAATCGAGCAATCATGTCTTCGCGGTTTCCGCTCACAGTGATTCCTGTGGGCCGCGTGTGTGGAATTGGGAAAGGTATTGCGTGCACCCAGGTAAAGGACTGAACGTCATACGCCTCGCAAAACCGCACAACTGATCTGGCGAATGCCTCCCAGCGCATGTCTGGCTCGTAACCATCGAGCAGCAAGAAAGGCTGCCCGGCCTCATCCCAAACCAAATAAACAGCCAAAGTAGCCGGCTCGTAACTCTCAATGTGATCTTTGTCAAAAAACAGAGTGGGCCTTCGCGACCTGTAATCAAGAAGTTGATCGTTATCGAAGCGGAGCACTAGCTCGTGCTTGAGGGAGGAAAAGAAGTGGTCCGATAACTGCCCTATGGTGCTCCCGGAATCGGTGAAACCGGAGAGCATTGCAACCATCGGAAGCGACTGAATATCCGACTGAGTCTCGAATTGTTGATAGAGCTCACTCATGGCCCGATACTAACCCACTTACACTTATCGACATGCACAACATTGAACTGCTTACTGATCTCCCAACAGCCCCTTACCAGCTCGCAATTCCCTATTCGGATTCATCGCAGGACCTTTCCGGCTTCGGCATCAAAAAGTCAGATTTAGACACCTACAAGGCCGAGCCCAAAAAGGGTAACGTGGCTAGATTGCCGGCCGAGAACGGTGTCGTCCTCCTGATAGGCGGTAAGCAGTCCACCAAAGACTTCGCAGCTGCAGCATGCAGGGCGGCCTCTACAGCACTCCCCCTCGTCATTGAAGCTGGCGAGGAGGGCAGCGACGTGCTTGAAGGCGTCCTGCTTTCTCAAGCGACGCCAACTAGTTACAAGGCGGCCACCTCTAAAGCGCCACTCGAGGTGAAGGTAGTCGGCGGCGACTCCGCAACGCTTGAGGTTCAGAGAGTCGTGGCAGAGGAAATAGTTGCCGCGCGCGAGATCATCAACATGCCAGCCAATGACCTCTATCCAGAACGGCTGGCCGCAATAGCAGCAGAGCGCGGGAAGTCTGCTGGTGTTGATGTCGAGATTTGGGACGAATCAAGACTCGAGAAAGAGGAGTGCGGGGGCATACTCGCCGTCGGCAAAGGGTCAACGCGTCCTCCGAGGCTAATCAAGATCACCTATAAGGGCGGCGGTAAACACCTCGCCCTGGCAGGTAAAGGTATTACCTTCGACACAGGCGGCCTTTCACTCAAACCCGCTGAATCAATGGTTGGGATGAAGTACGACATGGCGGGAGCCGCAACCGTCATGGCAGCCACCCTGGCAATCGCGAGGCTAGGCCTCAAAGTAGACATCACAACAGTGATGTGCGTGGCTGAGAACATGCCCTCAGGTGAGGCAACAAGGCCTGGCGATGTGATCAGAATTCGAGGCGGAAAAACAGTCGAGGTTCTAAATACCGACGCAGAGGGGCGACTAGTGCTGGCGGACGGACTAACCGTGCTGTCTGAATTGGGACCCGACCACATTGTGGATGTGGCCACGCTTACCGGTGCAGCAACTATCGCACTGGGTAAGCGCTATAGCGGCCTCATGGGACATGGCGCAGCCGTAGAGAAAGTCTTGGAAGCTGCCAAGGCCTCCGAGGAGCTCGTATGGCACATGCCGCTCGCTGAGGATCTTCGGAGCACATTGGATAGCGATCTGGCAGACATGACTAACGTGAAAATCGGAAATCGCGCCGGAGGCATGATTGTCGGAGGTCTCTTCCTGGAAAAGTTTGTTCCGGAGGGAACCTCCTGGGCCCATCTAGACATTGCTAGCGCGGCAAACAACGATGGCTCGCCCTACTCCGTTTATCCATCTGGGGCCACGGGAGTAATGGTTCGCACATTGGTGAATCTTGCAAGAAGCATCTAGGGGCCTGGGTAGTAGACTTGCAACCTGTTTTGGGTAAACAGACGGAGCTTTAATGGCAAACACCACTTTTGACCTTGTAATTCTAGGTTCGGGCTCGGGCGGCTATGCCGCAGCCCTACGGGCTGCTCAGCTGGGTATGAGTGTCGCCCTCATCGAACGAGACAAGCTAGGTGGTACCTGTCTTCACCGCGGTTGCATCCCTACCAAAGCTCTTCTGCATTCTGCTGAAGTGGCCGACACTGCAAAAGAAGCCGCCAACTACGGTGTCCAGGCGACGTTCCAGGGTATAGACATGACCCAGGTAAACAAGTACCGCGACTCCATCGTCGACAAGCTTTATAAGGGTCTAACCGGCCTTGTCAGCTCAAAGAACATCACTTTCATACAGGGTGAGGGTCGCATGACCGGCCCCAAGCAGGTTACGGTCGGGTCTGAGGTCTATGAGGGTAAGAATCTTGTTCTCGCCACCGGCTCAGTTTCCAAAACACTCGGCATTGAAATCGGCGGCAGGGTTATAACCAGCGATCAAGCCCTGCAGATGGACTGGGTTCCTGGCAAGGTTGCAATCCTTGGTGGTGGCGTCATCGGAGTGGAGTTTGCCTCAGTCTGGCGCTCATTCGGGGCCGAGGTGGTAATCATTGAAGGCCTAGACAGGCTCGTTCCAAATGAGGAACCTGCTATCAGCAAGGCACTGGATCGCGCGTATCGCAAGCGAGGCATCGAATCAAAGCTGGGCAACAAATTCAAGTCCGTTACTCAGGACGATAAGCAGGTCACTATCGAGCTTGAAAATGGCGATCAGGTAGTCGCAGACATCCTCCTAGTTGCGGTCGGCAGAGGGCCAAACGCGACTGGCTTTGGCTATGAGGAGCAGGGCATTTCAATGGACCGTGGCTGGGTCCTCACCAACGACAGGCTCGAGACCAACCTTCCGGGTGTTTACGCGGTTGGCGACATCGTTCCCGGACTTCAGCTCGCTCACCGCGGCTTCATGCATGGAATTTTTGTTGCCGAAGAGGTCGCCGGGCTAAAGCCAGTGAAGGTTGATGAAATGGGCATTCCCCGTGTCACCTATTGCGAACCGGAGATTGCTTCGGTTGGACTTACCGAGGATCAGGCCAAAGAGAAGTTTGGTGCTGAGGGCATCTCTACCTATGAGTACAACCTCGCTGGTAACGGCAAGAGCAACATCCTTGGTACTGCAGGGGTTATCAAGCTAATTAGGCAGAACAACGGCCCTGTAGTTGGCTTCCACATGATCGGCTCGAGAGCCGGCGAACAGATTGGCGAGGCACAGCTAATCGTCAACTGGGAGGCATACCCGGAGGACGTCGCACCACACATACACGCACACCCAACTATGAACGAGGCAATCGGCGAGGCGCACCTAGCGCTCGCTGGAAAGCCTCTTCACGCACACGCATAGCCTCAGTCAGGAAAAGGAACGATGAGCGAAGTAGTACTACCAGCACTAGGTGAGTCGGTAACTGAAGGAACCGTTACTAGGTGGCTGAAGAAAGTCGGAGACACCGTGGCCGTTGACGAGCCACTAGTCGAGGTGTCAACTGACAAAGTAGACACTGAGATTCCGAGCCCAGTCGCTGGGGTAGTTCAGCAGATTCTTGTTCAGGAGGACGAGACTATTGAGGTCGGTGCTGTCCTCGCAATTGTTGGTGAGGGAGCCGCCCCAGAGGCCGCTCCGGCAGCACCAGCTGAGCCAGTCGCCTCAGCACCAGCAGCCCCAGAAGTTCCCGCTGCCGCTCCTACTCCCCCGGCCCCTCCAGCACCAGTTGCTGCTGCACCGGCCACTCCACCGGCCCCACCTGCGCCCGTAGCTGCCCCACCTGCACCTCCCGCCCCAGTCGCCCCGCCAGCTCCTGCCGCTCCAGTTGCACCTGCTGCGCCAGCTGCGAGTGAAAGCGACCCAAACTATGTCACCCCAATCGTTAGAAAACTCGCATCCGACCTAGGCGTAGACCTGACAAAGGTTCAGGGCACGGGAATTGGCGGCCGGATTCGGAAAGAAGATGTTGTCGCCGCTGGGTCTCAGCCAGCAGTGCAGGCACCAGCTGCTCAGCCACCTGCCGCTCAGGCACCAGTTGAGAGCAGTGCGCTAAGGGGAACCTCAGAACCGATGACCAGGCTTCGCAAAGTGCTTGCGGAACGCGCCGTTGCCTCCATGCAGCAATCAGCCCAGCTCACGACTGTCGTAGAGGTAGATGTGACTGCAATTGCTCAGCTTCGCGACAGAGTGAAGGCTGACTTCCTGGCAAAGACTGGGAACAAACTCAGCTTCATGCCCTTCTTCACGCTTGCGGCGGCAGAGGCACTAAGGGCTCACCCAAAGATCAACAGCACCGTTGAGGGAGAGAACATTGTCTATCACGGCGGTGAGAACATCTCATTCGCCGTTGACACCGAAAGAGGACTTCTGACTCCTGTGCTTCGCAACACCGCGAGCATGACCATTTCTCAGCTAGCTGCCCAGATTGCCGACATGGCAGAGCGCACTAGGAACAACCAACTCAAGCCAGACGAGCTTGCCGGCGGAACCTTTACGGTTACCAACACCGGTTCTCGTGGTGCACTCTTTGACACCCCAGTCGTCTTCCTACCTCAGTCAGCAATTCTGGGCACCGGAATCGTGACCAAACGACCCGCCGTTGTCAAAGACGCTGCTGGAAACGAAGCAATTGCAATTAGGTCAATGGTTTACTTGGCACTCTCTTATGACCACAGGATCATTGATGGAGCGGACGCTTCTAGGTACCTCGCAGACGTAAAGACACGACTTGAGGCCGGAGCATTTGAAGCCAACCTCGGCATTTAATTCCTTGGTTGGTGCCAAGCCCTCAAAGGCCTTGGTATAGCCATGCCTACTTTTGAGCGAGTTGGATTTGACCCCGATTTTGTCTCATACGCTGACGGATACCAAAAACAGCTTTCTGTGCATGCCGATGTGGTA
>JAYORB010000053.1:0-6996 GCA_038123155.1 Aquiluna sp.
TGGAGCGGAACGGCGCTAGGCATGGCACACACGCTCATGCAAAGCGCGTTTTTCAGGCCAAAGAACTATTCAAAGAAGCTGAAGAACCTTTACTACGCCGGCCAAAACACACTGCCCGGCATTGGATTGCCAATGTGTCTAATCGGAGCCGAGCTCGTCTACAAGCACCTTACAAATGACCGTTCGAGTGGCCCCATCAAGGGTGAGCTCAAGCCAGTTAGGACGTTCAAGGGTCTTCAGTGATGGCCGAGCTCGTCCCTTTTGTTTACCTAACCCTGCTCCTAATTTCAATTGCGGGCCTGGGGGCAATTGATCGTCGGCACAAACTCGCACTTTTTGTTAGCCCAAGGGCAACCATCCTCTCGGTAGCTACGGCCGTTGCGGTGTTTCTAGCGTGGGATCTTGTCGGCATTGCTCTTGGCATCTTCTTTCGCGGAGATGCCCCTCACTTATCGGGGTTGCTCTTGGCTCCAGAGCTGCCCTTGGAGGAACTGTTCTTTCTCATACTGCTTAGCTACAACACCCTCTTGGTCTACCTCGGCTTCGCCAGGAGGTTTGCCAAGTGACTTATTTGCTGCTGACCGCCATCGTGCTTGGGATATTTGCAATTTACGGACTTTTGATGCGCAAGTGGCTGCCCGTAAAGCCGCTGTTTGGGGCTGCAATTGTGATGCTGACGATGACTTTGGTTTTTGACAATGTCATCATCGGGACCGGAATCGTTGACTACGACCCAGAGAAGATTTCCGGCATTCGCCTGGGCTTTGCTCCGATAGAAGACTTCGCCTACACGCTCGTTGCGCTTGTGCTTGTGCCGTCTTTGTTTAATTTCTTTCGGAGCAAGTTATGACGGCACTCAAGAGCCTGTTTTGGTCATCCAGGCCAATCTCCTGGGTGAACACTGCCGTTCCCTTCGCAGCGGCGTATTTCTTTGCGGGCGGAGAAATTGGCGTTGAGCTCATCGTTCTCACACTGTTCTTTCTTATCCCCTACAACCTTTTGATGTATGGGATAAACGACGTATTTGATTATGAGAGCGACCTCCGCAATCCTCGCAAGGGTGGCATCGAAGGAGCTCTTCTCGCACCCGAGCTCCATCGCAATACCCTGCTTTGGTCATTTGGGCTTGCGGCTCCCTTTGTTGCGTATGCGGTTTGGGTGAGCCTTGAGAATCTCGCTGCCTTGGTGGTGCTGGTGATCACCATCTTTGCCGTAATCGCTTATTCGGTGAAGGGCCTCAGATTCAAAGAGGTTCCTTTTCTGGATTCAATCACTAGCTCTACACACTTTGTTGGGCCGATGCTCTTTGGCCTGCTCTTGTCTGGAGCTGAGCTTGGCACGAGCCTTTTGCTCGCAACCGCTGCCTTTTTTCTGTGGGGTGCGGCCTCTCATGCGTTCGGGGCGGTTCAAGACATCCGGGCGGACCGGGAGGCTGGCATCGCGTCGGTAGCAACCAGCTTGGGTGCAAGAAATACGGTTCGGCTGGCAGTTGCCCTTTATTTAGTAGCTGGGCTTATGTTGCTCGCTCTTCCAGATCGCTTTTGGCAGGCATCGTTTGCGGCGCTGCCCTACTTGATCGTGGTTGGTCCGCAGCTTGCCATCACGGATGAAACCTGCGAGCAGGCAAACCGTGGTTGGCGGAGATTCCTTTTGCTGAACTTCCTGGCTGGGGCCTGGATCATGGCCCTACTTATCGGGCCCAGTTAGCCTCCAAGTGATCAAATATCGCGGGTCATAACGCCCTGCGCACTTTCTGCAGCTTCTCGGTCCACTGGGTTTTCTGATGCGAAAGTGCTCGTGACCGGTCGGACATACACCCAAATAACCAGTCACATCCGAGGCCATAGCCTGCCAATCAACCTTTTCGAAGCGGTACCCGATTTCTTTGGCCTTTGCCTTCCATGCCTTTGAATGACCGGCGTCCTTGCCGACAAGGGCATGGGCTATCTCGTGGAGAATGATCTGTTCAATCTGATCTAGGGAAGAGTTGTTCACAAGGTGTTTGCTGATGGTGATTCTCCGAGCTCGAAAGTCACACTGGCCGGCTCTGCGTACCGCTCGGTCAAAACCGAAGCTGTAATTGATCAGTGAGTGCTCAACAAACAGACCATGGGCTAGGTCCAAAGTTTGGGCTTCGATGCTCGGCAATGCTAGCCCCCTAGCAGGCCGGCGATTCTTTTGACGGCTTCGGTAATTCGTGGCTTGCTGGTCGCAAAGTTGAACCTGATGTAGCCGGCATAGTCGCCTCGGTGGGAGTGATCGCTCCCTGAAACAACTCCCACTCTGGCTTGGTTCAGAATCTCTGCCTGCAAGTTCTCGACACCGTAGGCACCAAGATCTATCCATGCCAAATAGGTAGCTTCCATGCTAAAAAGCTGAGCTTTCGGAAGCACGGTGGCAACTTCTTTTTGGAGGTGCTCCAAGTTGTCCTGGATTTGCAAAACCGTGTCTTCGAGCCAAGGGGTACCCTCGCTGTATGCGGAGACCATGGCGTGTGCGCCTAGAAGCGAAGCTCGCCAATTCATCGCCTCAGGCAATCTTGCTAACCGTTTTCTTGCCGCAGCGGACTGAGTAATGAGGAGGCCAGCCTTTAGGCCCGCGGTATTCCACGCCTTAGAGCTGGAGGTAACTACCACGCCCGTCTCTTCGGCCTCTGGTCCAAGTGAGAGGTAGGGGGTAAAGGGAACCCAGCTAAGTGGTGCGTGAATCTCATCTGCAATTACCAACACCGAATACTGCTTGGCTAGCTTGGCTATCTCCGTTAGCTCCTGTGCAGTGTGAACCCTGCCAACCGGGTTCTGAGGAGAACAGAGCAGGTAGACCTTGGCCCCCTCCTTGAAGGCCGTCTCGATTGCCCCAAGGTCAAGCCTCCAAGTGCCACCGTCTAGGACCAGCGGAGCATCTACCGGATGCGCTCCGACCTCCTCAATCCACTTGAAGAACGCGGCATAGACGGGAGAGTTAATTAGGACCTTGTCCCCCGGAACAGTTACGGCACGGAGAATTTCAACCGCTGCCACCCCAACGTCGGTTGCGAGCTTGATCTGTTTGCCATCTGCCTGCCAGCCCCAGCGGGAACTTGCGAAAGATTCAAACGCTCCCGCGAGTGCGGGAAGCGGTCCAAGGTATCCGAGATCTGAGGTCTCGACCATTCGAGCCAGGGTCTTCCGAATTGGCTCAGCAACCTCAAAGTCCATTTCGGCGACGTGCATAGGCAGCACATCAGGAGGAAATCTCAACCACTTAGAAGACGAGCGCTCGGCAAAATTGCCAAAGGAGTCTGCTGGGTTACTCACCATTTGATTATGCCCGCTTTTTTCTAGAAGTCGTAAGTCAGAAGCAAGACTGCTATACCCAGCATTACAAAACCAATTGAAATGTCTAGGTACTTCCAGAAGGCCGGCTTCGTCACATACCTAGATAGAAGTTTTGCACCAAAGCCAAGGGAGAAGAACCAAATTACCGATCCCGCAGCAGCCCCTGCCGCAAAGAGCCAGCGATCATCCCCAAACTGATTACCAATGGAACCAAGGAGCAGCACGGTGTCAATGTAGACATGGGGGTTTAGGTAGGTCAGGGCCGCGGCGGTAGTAATTGCTGCTCCCAGCGAGCCGGCTTTGGTAGAGCTAGCTTGAAGAGCCTCCGGCCTCAGTGCCCTGCGAAATGAGGTGATCGCAAAATAAACCAAGTATGCGGCTCCCGCAAAGCGAAAGGCCTCGAGCAGCACTGGAAGCGAGAGTATGGCAACGCCAAGCCCGAGCATCCCAAGGACGATCAGAAGGGCATCCGAAATGGAGCAGAACAACACGACCGCGAGCACATGCTGACGGGTTAGACCCTGCCTCAAAACAAATGCGTTCTGGGCCCCGATTGCGATGATTAGGGAGAGTCCTGTAGCGAACCCAGAGCCGATTGCAAGCACTGATTCAGCCTTTCTCGGCGATAGTCTTTGAAGATGCTACCAATTGCACTTTTTGAAAACATCAACAGAATCCCCCAGGGTCAGCCAATTGATTTTTTGATCTGGCCAATCACCATTGCCGGCATCGCTGCACTGCTCTACTACGTGACCAAAGCTGCCCCTAAAGACGAGACCAAGAGGAATACCGAAGACAAAAAGTGAATTGGCAATTTCATGAGCGTTGAAATTGGATCAAAAGCACCGCAGTTCACCCTTGCGAATCAAGATGGGGAGCAGGTTTCCCTCTCGGATCAAAGCGGCAAGGTAATCGTCTACTTCTACCCCGCTGCCTCAACACCAGGCTGCACCACTCAGGCGTGTGACTTCCGCGACAACATTAATTCCCTCAAGTCCGCTGGCTACACGGTGCTAGGCGTCTCACCCGATGCCCCTGCAAAGCTCAAGAAGTTCCAGGAGAAGGAGGGTCTCAATTTTGAACTCCTGTCTGACCCAGACAACGAGGTTCAGACCGCCTATGGTGCCTACGGCAAGAAGAGCATGTATGGCAAGGAGTACATGGGAACCATCCGCTCAACCTTCGTGGTCGAGGATGGAAACGTCACCCACGCGTTCCTGAACGTAAAGGCAAAGGGCCACATCGAGTTCCTGAGAGGCAAGCTAGGCCTCTAGCCGCGAAGCGGCAGCAAGACCCCTATCGCCATAAACACCGCTCCAAATGTGCGATTGAAGTTTTTCCCTACTCTCGCAAGCCAGGGCGTGATTCGATCCGCGAGCGTCGCGACAATCAACTCGTAGAAAAACTCAATTACTAAAAATGTGGCGGCCATGATCACAAACTGCGTCGCCAGAGACCTTTCTGGCTCAATGAACTGCGGCAAAAAAGCAACAAAGAACAAGATGCCCTTTGGGTTACTCAGCGCAGAGAAAAGCCCGGCACGGTACAGCTGGCCAGCTCCAGCCGCGATTTCTGACCTTGACACCGCAATCGCAGGCGAGCGCCAAACCTGGATTCCTAGAAACACCAGGTAGGCGCCACCCAGCCACTTGAGGATTATCAGTAGCGAAGTGGATGCGGCAAGGAGTGCCCCAATGCCAAACATGGACATTGCGATAACCAACAAGAAACCTGTGGTTCCGCCAAGAATGGTGGCTGTGGTGCGTCTAACTCCAAACAGCGCACCATGGGTCAGCGCCAAAAGTCCGTTGGGGCCAGGCGTCAGAGACAAGCCGAGCGCAGCGGCTGCATAGAGCAGCCAGTTTCCAAGGTCCACGTCGCCGCCTAGTAACCAAGCGCGGGGTCCACAACCCCGACAAGCTCATCCCCGGCTAGCCATGCTGAGATGTTCTCTCGAAGTCGCAGCGCGAATAGCCTTGTGACGATTGGCATGGTGTCGGCGGTATGTGGAGTGATCAGCAGGTTTTCCACCCGCCACATCTCATGGTCCTCGGGAAGTGGTTCGGGGTAGGTGACATCGGTCGCACAGGCAGCAATCTGGCCTGAGCGCAGTGCCTCAACCAGGTCCTCCTGGTTTACAACCTCTCCCCGAGCTACATTGACCAGGTAGGAATCAGGGCGCATTAGGCCAAACCTACGCTTGTCGAATAGGAACTTCGTCTCAGCCGTGAGCGC
Source organism: Aquiluna sp. (assembly GCA_038123155.1). Classification (GTDB taxonomy): domain Bacteria; phylum Actinomycetota; class Actinomycetes; order Actinomycetales; family Microbacteriaceae; genus Aquiluna. Next base: position 5,553 of record JAYORB010000053.1, read on the forward strand.
ACAAGCCAACACCACGAACTGAGCGCTAGCTAGCCTCACATCGAGCTGATCAAAACCTACAACTTCTGAATATTGAGTGCTCTCAAAGGGCTCCGCTGGTCGCTTTCGAACAACTGTGACCCTAGATCGCATCGGAGCCAAAAGTTCAACTAGCTGCTGCGCTATCCCGCCACCGCCAACTATCAATACCTCGGCATCAAAGAGACTGTCGGCATGCTTCTTACCCCAGCTTTTTGCGCGCACTCGCTCTGGAATTACTCTGCCAAGCGCCATGCAGAGCATCAGGGCATGCTCTGCAACTGGCTCAGAGTATGAGCGCTTGGCCGATGTGAATGTAATCCCCTGGTAGTCAGCAATTATTTTGCTGAAGGCATCGACGCCAGCAAATGGCAATTGCACAAACTTCAATTGGGGATTCGCCGCTAGAGCATCAGACAGCAAGTCAGCTCTTGCGTAGTCGGTCCACACAAGTGCTTGGACATCTGGGCCAAGCTGGCTTACTTTTCCGCCTGAGGCTTCGATTGCCTCCACGTAGGTCTCAAACTGCCTAGGTTCGAGGGCGATTAGGTTATTGGGCACTCTTCGGTCTCCAGTAAGTTTTGCCGTCGAGGCTGCGGTTTAGAAACTTGTAATCGACCAGCATCCTACGCAGCATCACGTAGTCGTCGTGGAAAGGCATGACTTTTTCGTTTACCTCAATCTCGCTAAGTTCCTGATCTGGTTGGAACTCTTTTGCTAGGTGCCCTAAAACCTCTAAACGTCTATCATCACGCACTGGTATCTGTGCCAGCCGACCCTGTTTATTTAGGAAGCGCTCTATACCCTTGTTCACAGCTAGATTCTTACAGACAGAGGAGTCGCCTGCGATGGAATTTGAGGTAGTTGGCAAGGTATTCGAATGGAGGGGGCCTGCCCCCTTCTACTTTGTCGCCACCTCAGAAGAGTTTGCCAGGGAGATAGACGAGGTCAAGCAGGAGCTCACCTACGGCTGGGGCATGATCACATGCAAGATAGTCGTTGAGGGTAGGGAGTATCGAACCGCAATCACCCCAAAGGATGGCGTCTACTTCATTCCGCTGAAGGACGAGGTTAGAAAGCGTCACAGCATTTCGGTTGGAGATGAGGTCGCACTCACTCTGCTACTCGGCTTCTAGCCAGCTAGCCTGAATGCCATGAGTAACTACAGCATTACGCAAATGGGCCCAATGGATACTTGGCGAGACCACTTCGGCGGGTTCGTCTCGGCAACCAACAAACAGGGTCGAAGAGTGATTGACCACGAGCTAGACACCGAGGTTATTGGCTTCACCGCAACGGCTTATGAACCGGGGGAAGAGGCAGGCTACTGGCACAGCCACTCCGAACTAGAGGAGGTCTACATCTTTCTCGAGGGAGAGGGCCAGATGGGGCTCGATGATGAGGTTGTGGATGTGAGTGCGGGAAC
>JAYORB010000054.1:0-3866 GCA_038123155.1 Aquiluna sp.
ACCTGCACTTAACTGGGGGACAAGGGGTCGTGGGTTCAAATCCCGCCAGCCCGACTGCTAGTCACTGGATGTGCCGTAGAGCCTGTCTCCAGCATCCCCCAGACCGGGCACAATGTAGCCAATTTCGTTGAGTTTTTCATCCAGAGCGGCCAAATGAACGCTCACGTATTGCTCCGGCCAGCTTCTGATTACGTGGTTGGTCACAGCCTCAACTCCCTCGGGCGCACCAAGCAGGCAAATACAGGTTGCGCTCTCCGCGCCACGCTCAAAGGCGTAGTCAAGTGAATCATTTAGAGTCCCTCCAGTTGCAAGCATCGGATCAATCAGAATCACGTGTCGACCAGCTAAGTCATTTGGCAGTCTGTTTGCATAAGTTTCTGGTTGCAGGGTCTCCTCGTTGCGTTTAATGCCTAAGAATCCAACTTCGGCATCGGGTAAGAGCTTGGTAATGCCCGAGAGCATGCCCAGCCCTGCCCTGAGTATGGGAATTATCAACGGAGCGGGGCTGGCTAGTCTGGCCCCCTTGGTCCGTGTCAGAGGGGTCTCAACGTCCACCTCCTCAGTGGCAAGGTTCTTTGTCGCCTCGAAGGTGAGAAGGGTTACAAGTTCTTCGACCAACTGCCTAAATTGACTACTCGAGGTGTTTTTGTCCCTAAGCAGGGTGACTTTGTGGGAAATCAGCGGGTGGTCGGCAACGAATAATTCCATTTCCTAACTGTATCCCGCACTTGAAGTAATATCTCTCCTGTCACCAGGATCGGAGCCCCGCGGGTGATAACCAAGCGGAAGGCTCAATTCCATGCAAATCTCCTTCGAGGTATTTCCACCGAGAAAAGTGGAGGATGCCCCCAAGCTGCACGAGGCGATTTTGCGCCTGTCAGAGCTAAGTCCAGAGTTCATTTCGGTCACATTTGGTGCAGGTGGCTCCAGCACACGCGACTCTTTGAGTGTTCTGAAATTCATTCGAGATAACTCGGGAGCTTCGCCCCTAGCTCACCTAACTTGCGTCGGAACCACAGAGCAAGACGCGAAGTCTTTGGTGGGGGAGTTTTTGGCCGAGGGCATTCATGACTTTTTAGCGCTCAGGGGAGATCTACCCGAGGGGCAGACTTCGATGCCCCCAGGCACGCTGTCAAGAGCGGATCAACTGGTGAGCCTCATTGAAGAGATGCGAACTGGACAGCTGGGCAAGACAGCGGTGGCGGCTTTCCCCAATGGGCACCCAGAGTCAGGCGAGGGTAGAACAGACATTGATGCTCTTCTTGCCAAGCAGGAGGCTGGAGCCGACTTCGCAATCACGCAGCTCTTTTTCTTTGCTAAGGACTATCTCCGTTTCGTTGATCTCGCGCGGACCAAGGGAGTTGAGATTGACCTCATTCCGGGCATCATGCCAATCGTCTCGCCGACGAGACTCGCAAGAGTCTTAGAGCTAACGGGAGAGAGTGAACCAAAGGCCCTGGCCGAGGATCTTCGCAGTGCACCGGACGCCGTAGCTCGTCGTGAAGCTGGTATTGATTGGGCCGCGAATCAGGTGAGGGATCTCAGGGACGCTGGTGTTGAGGCTGTGCACCTCTACGCATTCAATGAATATGCAAACGTGACTGAGGTGCTAAGGAGAGCTGGAGTCGCCTAACTAGACTTTGCTTATGCAGCTGCGCCAAGAGCTAAAGAGCGTTCCAAACATGCTCAGCATTCTCCGGCTGTTGTTGGTGCCGGTTTTTCTTTGGCTCTTGATTGTGGATCAGTTCCTTGTTGCCTTTTTGGTTCTGATGTTTGCAAGCTTTACTGACTGGCTAGATGGCTTTATTGCCCGGAAGTACAACCAAATCACCTCACTTGGAAAGGTGCTGGACCCCTCGGCCGACAGGCTCTTCATTCTGGCCACCCTGATTGGCCTCACCGTCAACGAAATCATCCCGGCCTGGTTGGCAATAGTCATTGTGGCGCGGGATATTTTGCTCCTGATCGGTTACCCAATCTCGGCATCCCATGGATATGGCCCTTTGCCGGTTCATTTTCTAGGGAAGGCAGCAACATTTGCGCTCCTATACGCCCTCCCGCTGCTGCTCCTGGCAGACGTCTGGCCAAGTGCAGAGGCGGTGATTCTGCCACTCGCATGGGGCTTCGCATACTGGGGAATTGGACTGTATTGGGTCGCTGGGTTTGTATACCTCGCCCAACTTCGACAATTGATTTCCCTTGAGAGGCGTTCATCCCCTAACATTTAGTCTCTAGGGGAGGCTAAATGTCCAGGGAATCAGGCAGTGAGGACACAGCTAGATTCGCTAGCGACATCGTTTCGCAAAACTCCCCAGTTTTACTCCCCGAAGAACTCTCAGCCGTGGCAGCGTTGCCGGCTGACTCTGCTTTGCTAATTGTCCACCGCGGACCTGGGCAGGGATCGCGTTTTCTTCTCGACCAGGACCTAACTGTGGCCGGTCGCCACCCAGAAGCTGACATTTTCCTCGATGACGTCACGGTATCTCGCCGTCATGCTCAGTTTGAGCGCGAGGGCAGGACATTTACTGTCAGCGACCTGGGTTCAATGAATGGAACCTACGTAGATGGCCAGAACCTTGAGAAGCAGCAGCTAATCACAGGCATGGAGGTAATGATTGGCAAGTTCCGCCTGACCTTCTACGCATCAGAAAAGGATCGCTAGATGGACAACGCTGTCCGCAAGCTCCAAGACCATAGGAAGCTCTACACCATTGGTCAGGTGCTCACTGTATTGAAGCCCGAGTTCGGAGACCTCTCTCCATCAAAGTTGAGGTTCTTAGAAGACCAGGGTCTTGTAACCCCAGAGCGCACCGATGCCGGATACCGCAAGTATTCCGAGAATCAAATCGAACGACTGCGCGTGGTGCTTAGCCTGCAGCGTGACCAGTATCTGCCCCTCAAGGTCATAAAGGAGTACCTAGAGGAGCTGGATGCTGGAAGACAGCCGCTACTGCCTGCCGCGACGCCTGCATCGCTCAGAAAAGGCCAGAGATTCTCAACGGCACAGCTCAAGGCCGAGACCTCCCTCAGCGATCAAGCTTTCAAGGAAGGCGCTGAACTAGGACTCTTTGGGGTTCAACCGCATTCCTCCCATGAGGTAGAAATTGCTTTTGCCCTGGTCGCACTGGAACAGTTTGGAATTCAGCCGCGTCACCTTAGGGGCCTGAAGTCGGCCGCGGAACGCGAGGTTGGAATCATTACTGGTGTGACTGAGCCGGTCGTGAGGAAAAAGGCTCCCGATTCTGCTGCGAAGGCCGGTCACATCGCGAGAGAGATCGCCGAGAGATTTGGGGCCATCAGGGCTCACCTGATAGCCGAAGCCGTCGAGGAAATCGAAGGCTAACGACACGCCGAAGGGGTCCTTCAAACCTTAAAGTAGAACTTGAAGGCAGAATTGGCACTTGTCTGAAGATAGGAGGCAGCGTGGACATCGAATCACCAATGCTCTTCGGCGATGACCTGCCAGCTCAAGATGTTGGCTATCGCGGCGCATCTGCTGCTGCAGCTGCTGGAATCTCCTATCGCCAGCTCGACTATTGGGCAAGAACCCAGCTCGTTGAGCCTTCAATTCAGACAGCATCAGGCTCTGGCTCCCAGAGGCTGTACTCCTTCCGAGACATCCTCGTTCTAAAACTTGTAAAGCGTCTTCTTGATGCTGGAGTTTCGCTCCAGCAGATCAGGATTGCGGTTGAGCAGCTCCATGAGGCAGGAGTTTCAGATCTCACCAACACCACCCTGATGTCGGATGGCGTGACGGTTTATCTCTGCACGTCACAAGATGAGGTCATCGACCTGCTAGGTCAAGGCCAGGGCGTATTCGGCATTGCAATTGGGCGTGTGCTTCGCGAGGTCGAGGCAACGCTTGT